>CAKZUT010000212.1 GCA_937922185.1 uncultured Neomegalonema sp. | reverse complement strand
TCCTCGTCCTCAACCAAGAAGAAGGCGAGCACCAAAAAACCCGCCAAAAAGAAGAAAAGCGCGAAAAAGAAGAACAAACCTTCAAGCTGATAACCCACTCCCTTCAGGGCGGTGGATCGGGCTGACGCCCCTTCGCCGCCCATGTCTATACGGCCCTGCTCCGCCCGGAGCAGGGCCGTATCATTTCGACCGATTGCGGCATTGCATGTCGTTTGCGGACGATCACGGGAGCGCCCCGGTACCTTAGAGTGACTGCGATCAAACCGGGTCGTGGAATGTGCCGGAAGCCGCGCATTTTCTGACTTTATTATAGATCAACGTGATCATCGATCAGTCTGGCGAGCGCGGATGATAAAAGTATTCACGAGCTCCTGGGCGCTGTTTCTCGGTATCGGGCTGCTGATGATCGGCAACTCCCTTCAGGGGTCGCTTCTGGGCGTGCGCGGCAAGATGGAAGCGTTCGATCCGCAGACGATGGGCTACGTCATGTCGGCGTATTTCGTCGGCTTTCTGGGCGGATCATGGGTCGCGCCCGATCTGATCCGCAAGGTCGGGTATGTGCGCGTCTTCGCGGCGCTCGGATCGTTGATCTCGGCGGCATTCATCATCTATGCGGTGTTCGTGACGCCCTGGGCCTGGGCGCTGATGCGGCTGGTGGTGGGGTTCGGGTTTTCGGGCGTGTACGTGGTTGCCGAAAGCTGGCTGAACAACACGGCGACGAACGAGAACCGGGGGCAGACGCTCTCGGCCTATATGATCGTGCAGATGACCGGCATCGTGATCGGACAGGCGGTGCTGAATCTGGCCGATCCGGGCGGGTATGACCTGTTCATCCTGATGTCGGTGGTCGTCTCGATCTCGTTCGCGCCGATCCTGCTCAGCGCCTCGCCCGCACCGCTGGCGGAGAATAATGATCGGATGAGCCTGCGGGAGCTTATGCATGCCTCGCCGCTGGGCTGTACGGGCAGTTTCCTGCTGGGCGGTATCTTTGCCTCGATGTTCGGGATGAGCGCGGTCTATGCGGGCGAGATCGGGCTGTCGCTGGAACAGGTCGCGATCTTCGTGTCGCTGATGTATGTGACCGCCATTGTCTCGCAATATCCCATCGGCTGGGTGTCGGACCATGTGGACCGGCGCAAGGTGATCGCGCTGACGACCATCGTGGGAATGCTGGCCTGTGCGATGGGCGTGATCCTGTCGCACAGCCTCCTTGCGATCTATGCGGCGGCGGCGATCCTGGGGGCGGTGGCCAATCCGCTCTACAGCCTGATGATCGCGCATACGAACGATTATCTGCCGCCTTCAAAGATGGCGTCGGCCTCAAGCGGGCTGGTATTCATCAACGGGGTGGGGGCGAGTTTTGGCCCCATCGTGGTCGGGTATGTCATGGGCTGGATGGGGCCGGACGGCTTCTTCGTCTATAACTGCGTACTCTGCGCCATGATCGCCAGCTACGCGATCTATCGCATGACGCAACGTGCGGCCCCCACACCCGACGAGACCGGAAGCCTGCTGCCGATCCAGTCGCGCGGCGTGGTGCTGGCCGAAGTCGCCGCCGAGATCTACGCGGAGGAAATCGAGGAGATCGCGGATGAGGATGGCGGGGCGGAGGAGGAACGGGCCGTGCCGCCGGGTGGCGGGTAAAGGGCAGGTCTATCCGTTCTCGCGCAGGATGCGGCCCGCGAGGTAGAGGGAGCCGCAGATGAGAATGCGCGGAGGTTCAAGGTCGGTACTCTCCTCGCCCGCGATCAGGCGCAGGGCGGTGGCGACATCCTCCACGGCGACCGCATCGAGATCGGCATCAATGGCGACATCCATCAGGTCTTCCGCATCAAGCGTCGCCGTCTCGCCGGGGATGGAGACGCAATAGACGCGGCGGACGAGGCCGTTGAAGGGTTCGAGATAGCCGGTCGGGTCTTTGGTATTGAGCATTCCGCAGATCATGTGGAAGGGTTTCGGCGACTGCTCCTCCATGTCCGCAATCAGGGAAGCGATAGCCTCGCCCGCCGCCGGGTTGTGGCCTCCGTCGAGCCAGAGTTCGGACCCGGCGGGGGCAATGTCGAAGAGTGGACCATGGCGCAGACGCTGCATCCGGGCGGGCCATTCGGCGGCGGTGACGGCGGCGGTGGCCGTCTTCTCGTCCTCATGGCCGAGGAGAGCGAGGGCCATGATCGCGGCCCCCGCGTTCTCGTACTGGTGTTCGCCGGGCAGGACGGGGAGAGGCAGGTCGATCAGGCCGTCGGGGTATTGCACCGAAAAACCGTTCGCCTCGCGCCGCACGGACCAGTCGGCACCGAAGGCGTGGACCATGGCCTTTTTGCGCGCGGCCTGCTCGGCGATGACCTTGAGGGCGTCCTCTTCCTGTCGCCCGACCACGACCGGAATGCCGGATTTGATGATCCCGGCTTTTTCGCCCGCGATCTGCTGTAGCGTGTCGCCCAGATAGGACTGGTGATCGAGGGAGACGGGGGTGATGATGGTCAGGGCCGGATCGTCGATCACATTGGTCGCGTCGAGACGACCGCCCAGACCCACTTCGAGAATGCAGTAATCCGCCGGATTGCGCGAAAAGGCGAGGAGGGCGGCGACGGTCGTGACCTCGAAAAAGGTGATCGCGGCCCCGCCATTGACCTCCTCGCATTCGGCCAGCAGGTCGGCGAGGGCGCTTTCGGCGATCAATTCACCGTTCAGGCGGATTCGCTCGTGGAACCGGGCGAGGTGGGGCGAGGTGTAGGCATGGACGGATTTGCCCGCCGCCTCCAGACCCGCGCGGAGGAAGGCACCGGTTGATCCCTTGCCGTTGGTTCCGGCGATATGGATGACCGGGGGCAGGGATCGCTCGGGATTGCCGAGACGGTCGAGCAACCGCGTCATGCGGTCGAGCGACAGGTCGATGATCTTCGGATGCAGGTCGAGCAGGCGGTCGAGGATCGCGTCGCTTGGGGACGGGGCGCTCATCTCAGGGCGTATCGGGGGCAAGCGGGTGCGTGGTGTCGGGGGCCTTCTCGGACGGGGCGGGCAGAGCCTCCTTATGGGCGGGCATCTTGAGCAGCAGGCGCAGGAGACGCCCGATTTCCGTCGCCATCCCGCGCCGGTCCACCACCATGTCGAGCATACCGTGTTCGAGCAGATATTCGGCGCGCTGGAAGCCCTCGGGCAGTTTTTCGCGGATCGTCTGCTCGATGACGCGGGGACCGGCGAAGCAGATCAGGGCCTCTGGTTCGGAAATCTGCACATCGCCGAGCATGGCGTAGGAGGCGGTGACGCCGCCCGTGGTGGGGTGGGTCAGGACGGAGATATAGGGCAGGTGCGCTTCGCGGAGCATCTGCACGGCGATAGTGGTGCGGGGCATCTGCATCAGGGAGAGAATGCCCTCCTGCATCCGGGCACCGCCCGCCGCCGAGAACATGATGAAGGGCGCGTTCTCGTCCACCGCCGCGCGCGCGCCCGCGAGAATGGCATCCCCCGCCGCCACGCCCATTGATCCGGCCATGAAGGAGAAATCGGAGGCCGCCGCGACGGCCTTTACGCCGAGAATATCGCCCTTGCCGATCATGATCGCATCCATGCGGCCCGTGCTTTTGCGCGCCTCCTTGAGGCGGTCGGTATAGCGTTTTTCGTCGCGGAAATTCAGAGGATCGTTCAGGGGCTGGGGCGGAACGATCTCCTTGAACGCGCCGTTGTCGAACAGCGCCTCGAAGCGCGCCAGAGGCGTGATCCGCATGTGATGGGCGCAATAGGGGCAGACCTGCTGCGAATCCGCCAGTTCGCGGTGAAAGATCATCTGGCTGCAATCGGGGCATTTCAGCCAGAGATTGTCAGGTGTCTCGCGGCGGTTCAGCAAGGTGCCGATGCGCGGGCGGACGTAGTTTGTGATCCAGTTCATCGCGGCGGCGTCCGGGTGTCAGAGCAAGGGGTCATACGCCGTACTGTATCACTGGCGCGCCGAATGAACAGCATCAGCCAGAGATTTAACGAAAGCGGTAACGTTCTTGACGAGGCCGACCTTCGCGCCGCCCTTGCGGTCGAGTTTCCCGGCGATCATGTCGATAATGGCCGAACCGACCACGACACCATCGGCAACCCTTGCCAGTTCCGCGCCCTGTTCGGGGGTCTTCACGCCGAAACCGACGACCACGGGCAGGTCTGTCTCGGCCTTGATGCGCTTGATCGCGTCGTCCACGGCGGTGGTATCGGCACTGCCCGCGCCGGTGATGCCGGTGATGGAGACGTAATAGACGAAGCCGGAGGTGTTCTTCAGGACCGTCGGCAGGCGTTTCTCATCGGTCGTGGGGGTGGCAAGACGGATGAAATCGAGACCGGCCTCGCGGGCGGGAATGCAGAGTTCGGTATCTTCCTCGGGCGGCAGGTCCACGACGATCAGGCCATCGACACCGGCTTCCTTCGCATCCGTCAGGAACGCCTCGACGCCGTGATTGAAGATGGGGTTGTAATAGCCCATCAGCACGATGGGGGTCTCGTCGTCGCCCTTGCGGAAATCGGCCACGGCGGCGAGCGTCGTGCCGAGCGTCTGACCGGCGGCGAGGGCGCGCTGTCCCGCAAGCTGGATCGCGGGGCCGTCGGCCATGGGGTCGGTGAAGGGCATCCCGACTTCGATGACATCCACGCCCGCACCGGGCAGGCCCTTGAGCAGCTTGCCGAAGAGATCGGGTTTCGGGTCGCCCGCCATGACGAAACTGACGAAAGCCGCCCGGTTTTCGTCTTTCAGCTTCGCGAAGCGCCGTTCGATGCGCGACATGGGCGGTATTCCTTCCGGGGGCACGGCATGGGATGAAACCGGGCCGGTGTGGTTGTTGCGACGGGGTTCTAAAGATTTGATCCCGGTGGGTCTACCCTCTCATTGGGGCAGGGGTCGTGAGGCGGGTATCGCGGGGCGATTACATCTCCACGCCGAGGGCTTCGGCGACGGTGAAGATGTCCTTGTCGCCGCGACCGCACATATTCAGGACGATCACGTCCTTCCTGTCCATGGTCGGGGCGATCTTCATGACATGGGCGAGGGCGTGGGCGGGTTCCAGTGCCGGAATGATGCCCTCCATCTCGCAGCAGAGTTTGAACGCCTCCAGCGCCTCGTCGTCATTGATGGCGACGTATTCAACTCGCTCGGCCTCTTTCAGCCATGCGTGTTCGGGGCCGATGCCGGGGTAGTCGAGACCGGCGGAGATGGAATGGGCCTCCACGATCTGTCCGTCATCGTCCTGAAGCAGATAGGTGCGGTTGCCGTGCAGGATTCCGGGACGGCCCCCCGTGAGCGAGGCGGCGTGTTCGTCGGTATCGACGCCCTTGCCGCCCGCTTCCACGCCGATCATCTTCACATCCGGCTCATCGAGGAAGGGATGGAACAGGCCCATGGCGTTCGACCCGCCGCCGATGCAGGCGATCAGGACATCGGGCATCCGGCCCTCGGCATGTTTGATCTGGCTTCGGGCTTCCCAGCCTATGATCGACTGGAAATCGCGGACCATGGCGGGATAGGGATGCGGACCCGCGACGGTGCCGATGCAGTAGAAGGTATCGTCTACATTGGTCACCCAGTCGCGCAGGGCCTCGTTCATCGCATCCTTGAGGGTCGAGCGACCGGAGGTGACGGGGATGACCTCTGCGCCGAGCAGCTTCATGCGGAAGACGTTGGGTTTCTGGCGCTCCACGTCGGTCGCGCCCATGAAGACCACGCATTTCAGACCGAATTTCGCGCAGACCGTCGCGGTGGCGACGCCGTGCTGGCCTGCGCCGGTCTCGGCGATGATGCGGGTCTTGCCCATGCGACGGGCAAGCAGAATCTGTCCGAGCACGTTATTGATCTTGTGCGCGCCGGTGTGATTCAGCTCGTCGCGCTTCATGTAGATCTTCGCGCCGCCGAGATGTTCGGTCAGGCGGGACGCCAGATAGAGCGGCGACGGACGACCCACATAATAGCGCCAGAGGTTCTCCATCTCGGATTTGAAGGAGCGGTCGGTCTTTGCCTCTTCCCATGCCTGTTCGAGGTCGAGGATCAGCGGCATCAGCGTTTCGGCCACGAAGCGCCCGCCGAACTGGCCGAAGCGGCCCTCCTCGTCGGGGCCGGTACGAAAGCTGTTGGGATCCTGAACTGTCATGGCGGTCCTCGCGGGCGGGGCGAGGGGGATGCGCCCCGCTCGCCGTATAATCTTGCGCGTCCGGGTCTAATCGGGATTGCGGGGAAACGAAACCGTTTTCCGCGCAGGCGGGGCGGGGTGACGCATCCCGCGTGTCGGGCAATGCGTGTCCGGGGTTGCCTGTTTGCGGTTCGCGCCCCCGCAGTGCCGCCCCAGACAGGAAAAAAGGAGTGGCGCTGTTCCCGAAAGCTGATTCAGCCGTCAGACCCGAAAATCGCACGCTCGCCCCGGAACCAACGCGCGATGTTGATGAGATCGAGGAGGTTCGAGAGGCCGATGATGGTGAAGTAGGACCATGCGAAGGCTGTGAGGGCGGGGATGGGCAGGCCACCCCAGACGAACAGCCATAGACCCGCAATGAGCTGGCCGGGTATCCAGAACAGCAGGTGCGGCAGGGCGGCGAGGCGGGAGACGCCGCGCTGGATCAGGGCGAGGGTCCAGTCGGCGATGGCCACGAATGCAAAGATCATGGAGGTCCACAGGGCCAGCGGGTGCCCGGTGTCGATCCATTCCCAGACGCCCCAGAAATTGACCGACACGACGGGACCGAAGAACCATATTCGCATCCCGAGCGGGGCCGCGTGAACCGAGCGCAGGACGGCGGCATTCCGGTCTCGCAGCGCCACGCTCAGAACCGGTCTTGCAGCCTGTCCAGATAATCGCGTTCCTGTTCAGGACGGGCGCGTTCACCCTGACGGCGGCGGATTTCGCGCTGGATTTCCTGTGCGCGATTGCGGGCGCGTTCGCCGGGGACTTCGACGCCCTTGCCGTCGTCCGGGCCGAAGGTGCGGCCCACGCGACCGAAGGGGTCCAGTTCGTCGGGGTTGGAGCCGGTATCGGCGCGGCTGCCGCGTCCGTTCTCCTGCCCCTGTCCGTTTTCCTGAGCCTCGCGGCGGCCCTGTTCGGCCAGTGCCTGTGCGCCTTCGCGCAGGGCATCGAGGGCGCGGGCCTGATCGTCGAGGGCGGAGTTGAGATCGCCTTCGCCGAGGCGGTCGCGGGCTGATTCCATCTCGCGCTCGGCCTCGCCAAGCGCATCGCGGGCATCGCCCTCGCCGGGGACGTTGGGAAGCAGGTTGTCGAGTTCGCCGCGCAGACCTTCCTGCGAACGGGAAAGGCCCTGTCCGCTGCGCCGGTTCCCGCCCTGACCCTGCTGGCCGAATTCATTGCCCTGTCCGCGACCCTGACCGTTCTCGCCGTCTTCGCCGCGCTGGCCCTGTCCGCGCTGGTTGCCCTGACCGGACTGGCCCTGACCCTGCTGGCCCTGCGGTTGCTGGCCCTGCTCGCCCTGCCCCTGACCGGGCTGCTGCTGTTCGCCGTTCTGGCCCTGACCGGGGCGGTTCTGCTGGCGGTTTTCCATGCCTTCCTGCAACTGGCGGAAGGTTTCGTCGGCAAGATCCTGCTGCCGGCGCATCATGTCCTGAAGCGCCTGCTCCTGCTGTTGCTGCTCGCCACCCTCACCGCTCTGGGACTGGCCCATCTGGAGGTTTTCGAGCATCTCCCCGAGCATGGAGAGCATCTGCTCGGCCTGTTCGCGGGCGCCGTCCTTGGCCGATTGCTCCATCTCGTCGAGCATCCGTTCAAGGTCTTCACGGGAGAGGGTCTGCTGCTGTTGCTGCTGGCCCTGCTGCTGTTCGCCGTTCTGCTGATCGCGCATGGCCTGACGGGCCATCTCGTCGAGGTAGTTCCGCATGGCCTGACGCATCTCGTCCATCAGGCGCTCGATCTCCTCGTCCGATGCGCCGCGTTCCAGTGCTTCCTGCAACCGGCGCTGGGCGGCGCGAAGCTGTTCGAGCTGGTCCGACAGGTCGCCCTCCTCAAGGCGGAGCGCGGCCTGCCAGAGCAGGTCGAGAATATCCGCGCGCTCATCGGTCACGCGGTCCTGTTCGAGAGCATAGGTCAGGCGTTTGACGGCGCTGGAGGTCGCAAGCTGGGCCTTCGAATCGGTGAAGTAGTCATCGGGATAATCCGTGACAGCCTCCAGCAGGTCGAGCACGTCCCATGCCTGACGGATATCCCATGCCAGCGCGCGGCGCTGTTCGATCAGAGCCATGGCCATAGGCTCAGTGAAGATGCGCGCGGGGAGGGTGAAGCGGATCACCTGCGACTCGCCGGTCTGTTCCGCTGCGTCCGCGACGGTGATGACCATCTGCACCGGCGAACCGGCCAGAGGATGCTCGGTGAAATCCTGCTCGAAATCGACCGGCTCCGGCGTATCCGCATACCCGGTGAAGACACCGAGTTCGATCTCGATGGGAGGGTCGATCTCTTCGGGGGCGCTGTCCATACCGCTGCGGTCGGCGATGATCGCGGTGTTGGCCGAGACGATGCCGTAATCGTCGCGTCCGAGATAGGAAAAGCCTAATGCCCGTTCCGCCGTGGGTGCGGGGGCGTCGGCGATCTCGACGGTGGGGGGCAGGTCGGGGGTGACGGTGAAGCCCCATGTGGCCTGCGGCGTTTCACCGAAGAGGACGGCAAGGTCTGTGTCGGCGGTCAGTTCGCGGGAATAGCCATAGATGCCTGCCGCTTCCTCGCTGAACGCCTCGTCGCCGAGGCCGGTGAGGACGGGGGCCTCCGCAATGCCGCTGGCGCGCAGGGTCAGAATCGAGCCGGTGGGGACGGTGATCGTCTCGCCGTCCTTCTCGGTCAGGTAGATCGGTGCGGCCCCGGTATAAGGGGGAGGGGCGGCCCATGCCTCCAGCGCGGGCGCCAGCGTCGCGGCCTCGGCGGCGGGGGGCGTGGGGTCGAGCAGGGCGGCGATGCGGTCGGCACCACCCACCCGCGAAAAGCCGAAAGCGGCAAGCAGAACGGCGACGGCGGCAAAGCGCAGGTTCCACGGGTCGAAGGGGGCAAGGCGCAGATCGGCATCGGGGGAGCGGGCATCCGCCGCCTGTTTCGCCACGCGCTCGCGATGGGCGCGCCAGAGGATTTCGGCGTCGCCCTCACCGCGCCCCACGGCGATATCCTCATCGAGCATCGTGACCGCGCGGCTGCCGATGCTGTCATCAAGGCGGCGCATGGCATCGGCGCGGGTGGGGCGGCGCAGCCTGCGGAAGCCGTAGAAGAGGGCGGCGAGGGTGGCCACGCCGAGAACGGCCCAGAGGATCGTGCCGCCGATGCCGGGCAGGGCGGAGAAGACGTCGAGAATCCACAATGCGAGGCCGATCAGCGCGATGACCCAGAGCGGCCAGAAGGCGCGCACGATCCGCTCCACCCAGATCGTGCGCCGGGCGGCGGAAACCTTGCGGTTCAGGGCGGCGGGCAGTCCGGCCTGCCGTTCTCTGGTCGTCGTCATGCACGTCTCCTCGCGGGAGAAAGGTCAGTCAGGAGCAAGCCACTCCGGTATCCGATCCTTCCCTAACATATCGTCATATGTGGGGCGGGGACGCGCAAGGGCGAAATCGTCACCCCTGACGATCACTTCCGGGGTCAGGGGGCGGGTATTATACTCCGAGGACATAACCGCGCCATAGGCCCCGGCACTGCGGAAGGCGACGAGATCACCGGCGCTGAGTTCAGGCAGACTCCGGGCCTTTGCGAAGGTGTCACCGCTCTCGCAGATGGGGCCTACCACGTCGTAGCTGTAGGTCGGGGTGCCCGGTGCCGGTTCGATGACGGGCACGATATCGTGATAGGCATCGTAGAGCGCGGGACGGATGAGATCGTTCATCGCGGCGTCGAGGATCAGGAAGCGGCGCTCGCCCGCCTGCTTCACATAGATGACCTGCGCGACGAGGATACCTGCATTGGCGGCGATCAGGCGGCCCGGCTCACATTCGAATTCGCGGTCTTCCCAGCCCGCGAATACCTCCTGCACGACCTTGCCGTAATCGGTGGGGAGCGGCGGCATCGCGTTCGTGCGCTCGTAGGGGACGCCGAGGCCGCCGCCGATATCGAGCCGGGGGACGGGGATGCCGTCGGCCTCCAGCCGTTCGACCAGCGCGCGCATCCGCGTATAGGCCTCGCGGAAGGGGTCGAGATCGGTAAGCTGGGAGCCGATATGCATGTCGATGCCGACCACCTCGATCCCCGGCATGGCGGCGGCGCGGGCATAGATGCGCGGGGCATCCTCATACGCGATGCCGAATTTGTTCTCGGCCTTGCCGGTGCTGATCTTCTCATGGGTTCGGGCGTCCACGTCCGGGTTCACGCGGAAGGAGACGGGAGCGCGCCGGCCCATCGACACGGCGACCCCGTTCAGGGCGTCCAGTTCGGGTTCGGATTCGACGTTGATCTGGCGAACATCGTTATGGAGGGCAAAGGCAAGCTCGGCTTTCGTCTTGCCGACACCGGAGAAGATGATCTTCTGACCGGGAATGCCCGCCGCCAGCGCCCGGCGGAACTCGCCCTCTGAGACGACATCGGCCCCGGCCCCGAGGCGCGCGAGAGTGGCCAGAACGGCGAGATTGGAATTGGCCTTCACCGCGAAACAGACCAGCGGGTCGAGCGGGGCCAGACCGTCGGCGAAGACGGTGAGGTGGCGCTCCAGCGTGGCGGTCGAGTAGCAGTAGAAGGGAGTGCCGACCTCTGCCGAGAGGCCGGTCAGGGCGACGCCCTCGGCATGAAGAATGCCGTCGCGGTAGAGAAAATGATCCATGGGATGCGCTCAGAAGAGGGTGCGGGGCTGGGCGGGCTTTTCCGGCGTGACGGATGGCCCCGGTGGCGGTTGCAGGTCGCCCTTGCGGCCACAGGCGGGCAGGGCGAGAGACAGGATCAGGATCGTCAGTATGGTACGCATCGCAGGTTCTCCTCCGGGTCGGGATAGGGCAAATCCGGGGGCGGGACAAGCGGAGCGGGACGGTTGTGTGAAGAAGGCCCCGCCGCTGCACACAGCGGCGGGGAGCAGCGTCAGACGAAGAGGAACATATCCTCGGTCAACTGGGCTTCGCGGACCCCGTTGAGCGTCAGCAGATCGCGGTCGGCGCCGGTGATGGTCAGGCCCGATGCATTGTCCGTCATGGCGGCGAGGACATCCTCGAAGGTCGTGAAGCCCGTGCCCTCGATATCGAAGGCGATCCGGTCCCGAGAGACCTCGAAATCCATCACCCGGCCATCGACCCGGCCCCGGAACAGGAAGGTATCCGCGCCCCCGTTGCCGCGCAGGATCGCATCATGCGCCCGGACCTCCAGCAGATCGTCGCCTTCCCCGCCCCGCATCCGCACGGCCCAGTGTTCGGCGATCAGGTGATCGTCACCGCGCCTGCCGTTGAGGCGCACATTGCCGCCCCCTGAGATAATGGTGTCGTTATCCTCGGTGCCGTTCAGCCAGCCCTTTCCCGTGATGACAGGGCCGCTCGTCTCGGGCGGGGTCAGCGTATCCCCCGTAATCGGCGTGGGCGAATAGGGCGCGATGGAGGCCGCTTCGAGTTCGCCCAGGGTCGTGTCGTGCAGGGTCACGGTGCTGCCATCTATCGCGATGACCACATCGTCGCCTTTCTGCGACATGGCGGCCAGGATATCCTCTTGCGTCAGGCTGTTCCTGTCGATGAAGAACAGACTGTCCTCGGCGGCATCGAAATCCATGATGTCGATCCAGCTTCGGCTGTTTCCGACGATAAAGGTATCGGCCCCGGCATCGCCCCATGCCTGATGCCTTGTACCCTCGAACATGATCGTGTCGTTGCCCGCGCCGCCTCTGGCAACCGTGAACGGCCCGTGCAGCACGATCAGATCGTCTCCGTCGCCCCCGATGATGCCCATGCCGTCGGCGGGCGGGATATTCCCGTCGCTTTCGTCCGGCTGGTCTGTTTCGGGCATAGCCACGGGCGTCGTCTCGGGCATAACCACAGGCGTTGTTTCGGGCATAGCCACAGGCGTTGTTTCGGGCATAGCCACAGGCGTTGTTTCAGGCATAGCCACAGGCGTTGTTTCGGGCATAGCCACGGGCGTCGTTTCGGGCATAGCCACGGGCGTCGTCTCGGGCATAGCCACAGGCGTTGTTTCGGGCATATCCACGG
>CAKZUT010000211.1 GCA_937922185.1 uncultured Neomegalonema sp. | reverse complement strand
CGCAGGGCGTCTGCCTGAGCGCCGAGCCAGGCGTGGAAATCCGTTTCGTAGTCCTCGCCGGGGGGCGACGGGATGGTGCGCTGGATGTTCATGGGGTCGTCATCGTGCCTGCCCTTCCGGGTGGAAACCAAGGTCGCGCACCTGTTCTGCGGTGTAGGGACAGGTATCGGGGAAAGTGTCGTCGTAGTATGAGTTCCGGCCCGGTTCATATTCGAGAAACTCCGACAGCGCCCGTGCGCGTGCGAAGGCATATTTCCTGTCGATGATGTCGGCGATTTCACGTACCAGACTTGGGTTCGTATCGAGCAGGCCGAACAGTTCCTGCCGTTGAACGAGAAGCGTCGTTCGCCATTTCGCGGAAGGCTGCCGGTCGATCCCGTGCTCGTATTTCAGCAGATGGACGAGGATGACCGTGACCCGACTCATCAGTTCCTTGCGTTGCGAGCGGCCCAAACTCTCGACCTCCTCGATCAGATTGTGCCAGTCGATTTGCGCGAGATCGCGCGCGCGCAGGGCATCGGCCTGTCGTTCTGTCCATCGCAGGAAGTCGGTCTCGTAATCGTCGCCGGGGGGCGACGGGATGGTGCGCTGGATGTTCATGGGGAAACATTAGCACAGCATGGATGGGCTGCAAAATGGGGCTGCTCGGGCCAATGTGATGGGCGCGCATCGTCGAAGCAGGCCGGGGCATTAAGGGGTGGGGTGGGGTGGCGCTGCCCCGCACGAAGATGCGGGGGCGGTAGGGGAAGAGGGCTGCCCCGGCTCGGGGGTCGGGGCAGTGCGGTCTTCTGGTTTGCGCTACGCCCGTGCGGCCTGTTCGCGGTCGCTGAGGGGGTGGGGGAGACGGGCGAGCATCTCTTTGGGGACGACCTGCCAGAATTTGCCGACATGGCGGTCCCACTCGTTGAGGAGGGAGGCGGCGAAGGGGCTGTCGGTTTCTGCCACGTGGCGGGTGATGAGGGATTTCAATTCAGCCTCCCAATGGGCGCTTTCGATGCGGCAGGGGATGATCGTCTCGTCGTTTACGTGGTCGATGAAGGTCTCGTCGGGGTCGTAGACATAGGCCATGCCCCCGGTCATCCCGGCACCGAAATTGTCGCCGGTCTCGCCGAGGATGACGACGCGCCCGCCGGTCATGTACTCGCAGCCGTTCGAGCCGCAGCCCTCCAGCACCGCCGTCGCGCCGGAATTGCGGACGGCAAAACGTTCGCCGCCCTGCCCTGACGCGAACAGGTATCCCGCCGTCGCACCGTAGAGGACGGTGTTGCCGATGATGGTGTTGGCATGGGGAACGAGGGTCGAGCCGAGGACGGGGCGGACGACGACGGTGCCGCCCGACAGGCCCTTGGCCACGTAGTCATTGGCATCGCCGAAGACGATCAGCTTCAGGCCCGGTGCGGCAAAAGCACCGAGGGACTGTCCGGCGGTGCCGGTCAGCTTGATGGTGAGGTGATCGTCGGCGAAATCGTTGTTCATGCCGAAGCGTTGCACGATCTCGGAACTCACGCGGCTGCCGATGGTGCGCTGGACATTGCGAACCGAGTATTCGAGCTGCATCTTCTCGCCGTGCTGGAAGAAGGGGCGCGCGTCCTCGACGATGCGGGCGTCCAGCGTGTCGGGCACGGCGGTACGGGGGCGGGTGCGGTCGAGGGTGGTCAGGCTCGTGCCGCCGGGGCCGGCCTCGTCCACACGCACGAGCATGGGGTTCATGTCGAGATCATCGAGATGGGCATGGCCCCGGCTGACCTGCGTGAGCAGATCGGTGCGGCCTATGGCTTCCTCCAGTGAGCGCAGGCCAAGCTCGGCGAGGATTTCGCGGACTTCCTCGGCCATGAAGGAGAAGAGATTCACCACCTTGTCGGCATTGCCGGTGAACTTCTCGCGCAGGCGGGGGTCTTGCGTGCAGACGCCCACGGGGCAGGTGTTGGACTGGCACTGGCGGACCATGATGCAGCCCATGGCGACGAGAGCCGCCGTGCCGATGCCGTATTCCTCGGCCCCCATCATCGCGGCGATGACGATATCGCGGCCCGTGCGAAGGCCGCCGTCGGTCCGCAGGGTGATGCGGTCACGCAGCTTGTTGAGCGAGAGCACCTGATGCGCCTCGGTCAGGCCCATTTCCCAGGGCAGGCCCGCGTATTTGATCGAGGTCTGGGGCGAGGCTCCCGTGCCGCCGTTATGACCCGCGATCAGGATGATGTCAGCCTTGGCCTTGGCCACACCCGCCGCGATGGTGCCGACGCCGGAGGCGGCGACGAGCTTGACCGTGACCCTGGCGGTCGGGTTGATCTGCTTGAGGTCGTAGATCAACTGCGCGAGGTCTTCGATGGAATAGATATCGTGGTGCGGCGGGGGCGAGATGAGCGTCACGCCGGGGGTGGCATGGCGCAGCTTTGCGATCATGTCGGTGACCTTGAAGCCGGGAAGCTGTCCGCCCTCCCCCGGCTTGGCCCCCTGAGCGACCTTGATCTCCAGTTCCTCGCAGTTGTTGAGGTATTCCGCCGTGACGCCGAAGCGGCCCGAAGCGACCTGCTTGATCTTGGCCATGCGGTTCGCGCCGTCGGTGGGGCGTTCGGCGAATTTGGGGTCTTCGCCACCCTCCCCGGAATCGGATTTCGCACCGATGCGGTTCATGGCGATGGAAAGAGTTTCGTGGGCCTCCTGCGAGAGCGCGCCGAGGCTCATGCCCGGCGTCACGAAACGCTTGCGGATTTCGGTGATGGAGGCGACTTCGGAGAGGGGCACGGGCTTGCCTGCGGGCTTGAAGTCCAGCAGGTCGCGCAGATGGATGGGTTCAAGCTGACGCAGGCCCGCGCTGTAGCGTTTGAACGCCTCATAGCTGTTGGTGTCGCAGGCTTTCTGCATCAGGTGCAGCAGTTCCGCGCGCCATGCGTGGTTCTCGCCGTTGCGGCGGTATTTGTAGAAGCCGCCGATGGGCAGGGCGATGGCATCCTCGCTCCACGCGCGCCGGTGTAGCTGGACCGTCTTTTGCTGGATTCCGCCGATGCCGATGCCGGAGATGCGGCTGGGCATACCGGGGAAGAATTCGGCGACCAGAGCGCGGGAGAGGCCCACCGCCTCGAAATTGCAGCCGCCGCGATAGCTGGAGATAACGGAAATACCCATCTTGGACAGGATTTTCAGCAATCCCCCGTCGATAGAGGTGCGGAAATTCGCGAGACAGTCGCCCAGCGACCGATCCCCCAGAAGGCCACGCTCGTGACGGTCGCGGATGGATTCCTCGGCCAGATAGGCGTTCACGGTGGTCGCCCCGACGCCGATCAGGACGGCGAAGTAATGGGGGTCGATGCATTCGGCGGAGCGCACATTGAGGGAGCAGAAAGTCCGCAATCCTTCGCGCACCAGCCATGTATGCACGGCACTGGCCGCCAGAATCATGGGAATCGCGGCATGATCCGCATCGGTGCGCTCATCGGTGAGAACGATATGCCCGACGCCCGAACGCACGGCCTCCTCCGCCGCGACGCGGATCGTCTCGATGGCCTCGCGCATGGCGTGCTCGCCGCCCGAAAGGGGGAAAACGCAATCAATGACCCTCACCTGATCGCGCACAGCCTTCGAGAGCGCATAGTATTCGCCGTTGAGAACGACCGGGCTTTCGAGCGTGAGGATTTCGGTCTGGCTGGAATCCTGATCGAGCACGTTCTTGAGATTGCCGAACCGGGTCTTGAGGCTCATCACCCGATGCTCGCGCAGGGGGTCGATGGGGGGGTTCGTAACCTGCGAGAAGTTCTGGCGGAAGAAATGCGAGAGCGGGCGATACTGGTCGGACAGGACCGCCATGGGGGTGTCGTCCCCCATGGAGCCGATGGCTTCCTTGCCCAGTTCCGCCATGGGATGCAGCGTCGCCTCCAGCTCCTCGATGGAGTATCCGGCGGCGACCTGACGGCGGCGCAGGTCGGGCTTTTCAAACATCGGACGGGCGATCCTGCCTTCGAGCATCGGGCCGAGTTCGGTGATGCGCCCGGTCCATTCCTCGAAGGGGCGGGCGGCGGCGAGTTCGTCCTTGATCTCGGTATCGCGGAGGAAAATCTGCCGCTCCATATCGACGCCGATCATCTGGCCGGGACCGACGCGGCCCTTTTCGACGACTTCCTTCTCGTCGATGGACACCATGCCGATCTCGGACCCTGCGACGACGAGGCCGGTGGTGGTCAGGACGTAGCGCATGGGGCGCAGGCCGTTGCGGTCCATGCCGCCGAGAACCCAGCGACCATCGGTGCAGGCCAGAGCGGCAGGGCCATCCCACGGTTCCATCACGGAGTTGCAGTAGGAATACATCGAGCGCCATGCATCGGGCATGGCCGTGGCCTTTTTCGACCATGCCTCGGGGACAAGCATCGTCTTGGTCATCGGAGCCGAGCGACCGGCCCGGACCATCACCTCGAACACCGCATCGAGCGCGGCACTGTCAGAGCCGCCATGGGCGACGATCGGCTTGATATCATCCTCATGACCGGCGAAGGAGCCGGAGGCCATGCGGATCTCATGGCTCCGCATCCAGTTGGCGTTGCCCTTGAGGGTGTTGATCTCGCCGTTATGGGCCAGCATACGGAAGGGCTGGGCAAGGGACCATTGCGGGAAGGTGTTGGTGGAATAACGCTGGTGATAGATCGCGAAGGCCGAGATGAAATCGGGGCTTTCCAGATCGGGGAAGAAGCTGGCGACCTGCTCGGCGAGCATCATGCCCTTGTAGATGACGGAACGGCAGGAGAGCGAACAGACGTAAAAGCCGGTCACCTGCGCGGCGGCGACGGCTTTCTCGATGCGGCGGCGGATGATGTAGAGGTCGCGCTCGAAGGCTTCCTCATCGGTGCCGGTGGTGTTGGCCACCATGATCTGCTCGATCTCAGGGCGGGTGGCGTTGGCCTTCTCGCCGAGGACGGAGGTGTTCACCGGCACCTGACGCCAGCCGTAGATGCGATAGCCGAAGCGCAGGATTTCGGTCTCGACGATACCGCGACACGCCTCCTGAGCACCGAAATCGGCGCGGGGCAGGAAGACCATGCCGACGGCGAGACGACCCTCGCCGGGCCGGTGGCCGGTCCGCTCGATGTGATCCTTGAAGAAGCCCTGCGGAATCTGGAGATGAATGCCCGCGCCGTCGCCGGTCATGCCGTCGGCATCGACCGCGCCGCGATGCCAGATGGCCTTCAGCGCCTCGATCCCCTTTTCCACCACATCGCGGCGGGGTTCACCGTCGATGGCCGCAACGAAACCGACGCCGCAGGCATCGTGTTCCTGCGCGGGATCGTACATGCCGATGGCGGGATGTCCGTCAGGGCCGGGAGTCCGGGGAGCGTGGGTCATGGCATCAGGTTCCTTCAGAAAAGGCGGCGCGGACTTCCGCCCCGGTCATGCGTCCGGTGTCGTTTGAAAAAGCGCGGGTGAAAAAGCGCGGGAGCCGCGCGGTTCAGCGCCCCCGCAGGGACGGTAGGCGGAACGGCAGGGGCTGTCGCTCACTTAACCCGGCCTCCGATACAGAACAAAATGGCAACATTCCTGACCTATCTTTCGGCGGCGGCCTGGCCCGACAGAACTGGCCGGGAACAGCCGCAGGAAGCCGGGGGAGCGCAGCACAGGGAGCCGGACACCCTTCATGGTGCCTTACTCCGCCGCGACGGTGAATTCGGTGCCGTCGCCGACGATCTGACCGTCCTTCATCTCGCCGTCGAGATAAGCCATGATCGAATCCGCCGCCTCGCGCCCGTCGCGGATGGCCCAGACGACGAGGGAGGCACCGCGCACGATATCTCCGGCGGCGAACACGCCGGGCATGGCGGTCTGCTTGGTACGGAAATCGGCCTTGACCGTGCCCCAGCCCGTGACTTCGAGTTCAGGCTGATCCCAGAGTTTGGGCAGGTCTTCCGGCTCGAAACCCAGCGCCTTGACGACGAGATCGGCCTCGATGAGATGATCGGAGCCTTCGACCTCCTCCGGCGCGCGGCGACCATCCGGGCCGGGATTGCCGAGGCGCATGGAGATGGCGCGCACACCCGTGACACCATTATCACCCCCCTCGAAAGCCTTCGGAGCCGAAAGCCAGCCGAAAACAACGCCTTCCTCCTCGGCATTGGCGACCTCGCGCATGGAGCCGGGCATGTTCACCCGGTCGCGGCGATACAGGCAGGTGACGGCCTTCGCGCCCTGTCGCACGGCGGTGCGGACGCAATCCATGGCCGTATCGCCCCCGCCGATGACGACGACATTCTTGCCCTCGGCATTCAACACGCCGGTCTCGAAATCATCCACAGCATCGCCGAAACTCTTGCGGTTCGACGCCGTGAGATAGTCGAGCGCCTGCACGATGCCGGGGGTGCCGGAGCCGGGACCGCCGATCTCGCGGGTCTTGTAGACGCCGGTGGCGATGAGCAGGGCGTCATGCTTCTCGCGCAGGTCGGCGAAGGAAATGTCGGTGCCGATATCGCAGTTCAGCGCGAAGACGATGCCGCTTTCCTTCTGTTGATCGACGCGGCGCATCACGACATCCTTCTCCAGCTTGAAGCCGGGAATGCCGTAGGTCAGCAGGCCGCCCGCGCGGTCATAGCGGTCGTAGATCGTGACCTGCACCCCCTTGCGACGCAGCGCATCGGCGGCGGCCATGCCCCCCGGACCCGCGCCGATGATGCCGACACTCTCCGGGCGCTCGGTACGGGGGCGGACGGGCTTGATCCAGCCCTCTTCCCACGCCGTATCGGTGATGAATTTCTCGATGGCCCCGATGGTGACCGTGCCGTGGCCCGATTGCTCGATGACGCAATTGCCCTCGCACAGGCGGTCCTGCGGGCAGATGCGGCCACAGATTTCAGGGAAGGTGTTGGTGGATTGCGATATCTCCCATGCCTCCTCCAGCCGCCCCTCGGCAGTGGCCTTGAGCCAGTCGGGGATGTTGTTGTGGAGGGGGCAGTGGGACTGGCAGAAAGGAACACCGCACTGGGAACAGCGGGCGGATTGCTCCGCCGCCTTCTCGGTCGCGTATTGCCGGTATATCTCACGGAAATCGTCCCGACGCGCCTCCGCCTCACGCTTTTCAGGCGTCTCACGGTCCACATCGACAAATTTGAGCATATCGGCCATCAAAAGATCTTCCTCTGGCTGCGGGAGGACGCGGATAGCCCAAAATATGACAGGAGGCAACTCGTATTCACGGGTTATGGCATGTTCGCTGTCATAAAATCGTTCCGTATCGGCAAAGCAGGGTTGATTTGCCTTGAGGCGCACCGAGAAAGTCCCGATTCGGACCTTTCCGGCATGGCGGCAGTTTCGTTATTGCTGCGTCAATACCCGGTGCCTATAGCGACAGCAGATCGTCAGCAGAGGCCGTTCCATGACCGTCTTTCATCTTGTTCTCGTCGCCATCGTGCAGGGTATCACGGAGTTCCTGCCCATCAGTTCGAGCGCGCATCTCATTCTCGCGCCGAAGGTGACGGGGGCGGCGGATCAGGGGCAGTTGATCGACGTGGCCGTGCATGTGGGAACGCTGGTCGCGGTGTTGATCGCCTTTCGCCGGGATGTGGCCGAAGGGTTCATCGGCGTGGCGGACATGGCGCGCGGGCGCTACGGGACAGGGGCAGCGCGGCTGGCCAGAAATCTGGTGATTGCAACCCTTCCGCTGATCGTGCTCGGCCTTGTCTTTCACAGGATCGGCATGATGGACTGGATGCGCGACGATGCGCGGGCCTTCACGATCATCGGCTGGACGACCATCGTCTTCGGTGTCCTGCTGTGGATCGCGGATCGCTTCGCACCGACGCGACGAACCCTCGAAAGCACGGGATGGGGTGAGGCGGTGATGGTGGGCATAGCTCAGGCCATCGCCCTCGTTCCGGGCACGAGCCGCTCGGGCATCACCATGACCGCCGCGCGTTTTCTGGGGCTGTCGCGGACGGAGGCGGCGCGGTTCTCGATGCTGCTGGCCATTCCGGCGATCCTGGCCGGAGGGACCATCGGGGCGATCGATATCGTGAAATCGGGGGATGCCCGGCTGGGCGCTGATGCGATCATCGCCGCCGCGCTTTCCTGCATTGCGGCACTGGCGGCAATCAAACTGTTCATGGGATATATCGCCGATGCGACGATGACGCCCTTTGTCATCTATCGCCTGCTGCTCGGGGCTGTGCTCCTATGGATTGCGTATATGTAGCACATTGCATCAACATCCAGTGTTCCCGCTTGATCTCGAAGCCGGTTTCGGGAAAGGTTAACGTCGATGTCCGGGGGGGTGTCGATTGTGGGGGAGTCATGGGATATTCGACACAGCCTTTACGGGGTGTGATTGCACCCGTTTTCACACCGTTCAACGATGACCTGAGCATCGCTACCGACCTCTACACCGCCCATGCGCTGAGTTTGATGAAAACGGGCTGCGGCGCACTGGCACCCTTCGCGGCGACGGGCGAGGCATTCTCGATCAATCGCGCAGACCGGGTCAATGCGCTCTGGGCCCTGAAGGAGGCGGGGATCGATCCCGCGAAGATGATCCCCGGCGCGGGATCGTGCAGTTATGACGAGACCGCCGATCTGGCGCGGGCCTGCCTCGATCTGGGATGCGCGGGCGTGATGATCCCGCCGCCCTTCTTCTACAAGCAGGTTCAGGCTCAGGGCCTTTTCGACTGGTATACGCGGGTGATCGAGGCGGTGGGCGACGACCTGCGCCTTTATCTGCATAACAGCCCACAGATCAGCGATGTGCATCTGCGGGTGCCGCTTGTCCGCAAACTGCGGGACACGTTCCCGGATCAGGTGGTCGGCATCATCGATAATTCGGATGACTGGGACCACACAAAGGCCCTGTTCGGAATCAACGGACTGATCGTCTATCCGAGTTCGGAAACGCGCATACTGGAAGGCATGGCACTGGGCGCGCCCGGATGCATCACAGCGACGGCGAATTTCAATGCCCCGGCGATGGTCGAGATGCTGGCCGCCCATAAGGCGCGGAACACGGAGGACGCCGCCCTGCTGCGAAAAACAATCTCCGGTATCCGCGATGCCGCCGCGCAGGTCGGGTTCATCTCGGTCCCGAAAGCCTATATCGCCCTGAAAACCGGTGATCCGCGATGGGCAAACGTGCGCCCGCCCCTCGTCCGCGCGAGCGATGCCGAAGCGAGGGAATTTCAGAGGAAAATCGACGCGGCCCAGTAAGACCGCCGGATATTGATCCGTATTGATACAATTTTCTTGCGAAATCTGTTTTTTTCGGCAAATCTGTCCCGCAACGGTTCAAACCGGACCTATGAGGGGCATGTCATGTATCGATCGGTATCGAACGGAAGCGACGGTCGCGAATGTGCCGCTGCAAGGGCAGTCGGGCCGATTATCCCGGAAGGGGCCGACACCGCAGCGATGGTATCCGGTGATTACGGGCGGCATGGAAGCTGATGCTGCTGATCGCCGGAGGAGAGGCCGACACACAGCTTCGGCAGATGATCGACCGCGCAAAGGCGCGGGGGATCACCCTGACGACGCTGTTGCATTCCAATGAGAACGATCTGCCGCTCGTGTGGGATCTCGAAACCGGAGTCCTGCGTGTGGGAACGGCGGAAATCCGGGCCAAGTCGGCCTTCGTGCGGCAGGACGTGTTCCGGTATCTCGCAACCAAACGCCCCGCTGATCAGGCGGACGCCCGGAACTGGAAGGTGATGTTCGACGGGTGGGTCTGGTCGAACCCGGATATCCGCGTTTTCAATCGCGAGTTCGCGATGAAAGACGCGGTGAACAAACCCCTCGCCCTCGTCATGGCACGCGATGCCGGACTGCCGATTCCGCGCACCTCGATCCACGCCTCAAAGGATGAGGCGCGCGCCTCGCTGAAGCGTACCCCGGTCGTCTACAAACCCGTGGCCGGGGGCGATATGTGCCGGGAACTGGAAGGCAATGCGCTCGACCGGGTACTCAAGCCACATCTGCCCAGACCCTATATCTTTCAGGAAAGGCTTGTCGCCCCGGACATGCGGATATTCCGGGTCGGCGAGCGGTTCTATGCCTTCGAGATCGAAGCCGATGCGCTGGATTACCGCACGGTCGGCGGGGATGCGAAAATCCGGCGCATGACGGTGCCGCTGCACCTGCTCGGACCTCTTCGGAAGCTGACGAACCGGCTCGGGCTGTCCTATGCAGCGGCGGATTTCAAGGCGAGCGCGGATTCGGATACGCTGGTGTTTCTGGAGGTCAACTCCAATCCCATGTTCGCGGCCTTCGACCATGCCTCGGACGGGGCGCTGGTCAATGGTATGCTTGACTGGCTGACGGATCAGTAGAAGTCGAAACCGCCCCAGACATCGGCTGCGGTGGCGTTCAGAACCAGAATGCTGTCACCCACATCGCCGTATTGGATGAGGGTGTCATCGTCGATTTCCACGGTCGTCACGTCGCGCCAGGTCGTCGATCCGTCACTGAAGACGATCCGGTCAAGACCCGCCTCGAAATCCTCGATCCGGTCCGTTCCGTCGCCCTGCCGAAACTTGAAATCATCGGCGCCCGAACCGCCGACGATACTATCGTTCCCCTGCGCGGCGGTGATGAGATCATCGCCCGCCCCGCCATCCATATGATCGCTGCCGCTTTCACCGAACAGCATGTCTCTGCCCGCCCCGCCGGAGACGGTATCGTCGCCCTGGCCGCCCACGAGCAGATCCATGCCGTCCCCGCCGGTCAGCAAATCGTCGCCCGCATAGCCATACAGGCGCGAACCGCTATCCGCCGCAACCAGATCATCCCCATACGCGGAGCCGAGAACGATCTCGACGGAGACCAGCATATCGCCTTCGGCATGACCCCCGCTGCCGGTGCCCGCCGCCAGATCGACGGTCACCCCCGCATCCGATGACCAGTACGTCGCGATATCAATCCCCGCGCCGCCGTCGATATGATCGGCCCCTTCCGCCCCGCGCAACGTGTCATTGCCCGCGCCGCCGTAGATCGTGTCATCACCGGCGAGGCCGCAGAGGAAGTTTGCGCCGTCACTGCCGATCAACAGATCATCGTGAGATGATCCGCGCGCGCTTTCGATGCTGAAGATCGTGTCGCCCTCAGCGTCGCCCCCGCTGACGGTTTGCAGGGCGAGATTGACCGTCACGGCGACGGTCGATGCGGTGTAATTGACCTCATCGACCCCCGCGCCACCGTCGATAATGTCGGCTCCGGTCCCGCCATCGAGATAATCGTTCCCCTCGCCGCCCCGGAGGATATCGTCACCCTGCCCCCCATAGAGAAAATCGCGGCCTGCATTGCCATGCAGTTCGTCATTGCCGCCAAGACCGAAGATCATGTCATCAAGAGCGGCACCGATGATCACATTCGGTCCCCCGGAACCGGCAAAACCGGGAGCTGCAAGTGCGGGATTGGCCATGTATAAAACTCCTTCTTTTAATTCGATGCACTCACGCTAGGGACATCACGACAAATCACAAAGTTGTAATTACTTAAGATTGACTCCATATTTTATGTAAAACGACATTTTAACGATACGCCTATTCTTCAGTAATTCCGGTTCCGGGCGTTCCGGCGCGAAATGTGCGGCATTGCGCCGGTGCGGAAACCGGGCAAAACTGTCTTCTTCATAGTCCCGTTCCGATGGAAGGATTCCCATGACCGACGCCTCGCCGGACGCCATCCGCGCCGATCTTGCCCCGTCCGGCACCCTGCGGGTGGGAATCAATATGGCCAATATGCTGCTGGTCACGGATCGGGCGGCGGATGGTGCGCCTCTGGGGGTCGCGCCGGATATGGCGCGGGCCGTTGCAGAGCGGCTTGACCTGCCCGTGACGCTGCACCCCTTTCCGATGCCGGGGGCGACCGCCGATGCGCTGGCATCGGGGGCGGTGGACATGGTGCTGATCGCCAACGAGGCGGAACGGGCGAAAACCATCGCCTTCTCGCCCGCCTATTGCGGGATCGAGGCCACGTATCTGGTGCCCGGCGGGTCGCCCATCGCGGGCATCGACGATGTGGACCGCCCCGGCACCCGGATCGCCGTGGCGGAGCGGGCCGCCTATGACCTCTATCTCACGCGCACCCTGCGCCATGCCACGCTGGTGCGGGCCGGGGGTCTGCCCGCCGCCGTGGACCTGTTCGTGGAGGAAAGGCTCGATGCGCTTGCGGGGTTGCGCCCGGCCCTGATCGACAATGCGAAGACCATTCCCGGATCGCGCCTGCTGGAGGGCCGATATACGACGGTCCTGCAATCCATCGGAACGGTGCCGGGACGCCGGGACGGCATCGCGTTCATCGCGGATTTCTGCCGCGAAGCCTGTGCGTCCGGCTTTGTCGCCGAATTGCTGGCGCGCCATGGGGTATCGGATCGCCTGACGGTGCCGACCGCCGCTCAGTCGTAGCGCGGCGGATCAATATGCCGTGCGGCGGAGCGGGCGACCGCCTCCCTCGCATCTTCCGGGATATCCCTGCCGTCGAAGGACGAATGCAGCGCATCGAAATCGAGCCTGTCGAACCGTGCCGCCATCCTCCGCACGGTATCGGCAGGCAACGGCACGTCGTTCGGAAACGACCACTGGAACGTCACATGGCGGCGATCCGCCGTCACCAGCACGGTGTCGCCGGTGAACAGTCTGCGCCGGTCGCGCCAGTGCAGCACCGCACTGCCGGGGAAATGCCCGCCCATCCGGTGCAGATCGAGACCCGGCAGGACTTCCCGGATGTCTTCCTCCCAGAATTCGACGGGCGGATCAGCCTCCGGCACCCATTCCCGGTCCCGCGCATGGACCAGCACGGGGCAGTCGAATACCCGCCCCCAGCGCGCCATGGCCGAATAGACATGCGGATGCGAGATCGTCACCGCCGCCAGCCCGCCGAGCGCGTTGATAATATCCTCCGTGGCCGCGTCCAGCAGGGTCACGCAGTCCCACAGCACATTCCCCGACGGGGTCCGCAGCAGGAAAGCCCGCTGACCGATCCCCACGCGCGGCTCCGGGCGGATCGTCATCACCCCCGGCGCGACGTATCGGAAAATATTGCCATGTTCCGCGACAAGCGCATCCGGGGTCATCCAGGCCTGTCCCGACGCGGGCACGAACTGGCGCGGATCGTCACAGACGGGGCAGAGCGCGGGCGGGGCCACAGTTTTCGGTCGCTGGATGCCGCAGGCCTTGCAGATATAGTGTGGCATCGTCCATCCTCGTCCTTGCATATCGGGGCGGGGCGATAGCGGATTGCACCGCTCCCCTGAAGACCGCAGGGTGCCATCGAAAACGGGGAAAAGCACGGATGCGCGTCATCATCACGGAATTCATGGACGAGAATGCATTGTCGGGTTTTGCCGACGGCACGGAGGTGGTCCACGATCCGGCGCTGGTCGATGACCGGATGCGCCTGCTGGAGCTGATGACCGGGGCCGATGCCCTGATCGTCCGCAATCGCACACAGGTCGATGCGGCCCTGCTGGATGCGGCGCCGGGCCTGCGGGCGGTCGGGCGGCTGGGGGTCGGGCTTGATAATATCGACATGGCGGCCTGTGCCGAACGGGGCGTGGCGGTCTTTCCGGCGACGGGCGCGAATACGATGTCGGTCGCGGAATATGTCATCACCGCCGCGCTGGCCCTGCGCCGGACGGCCTTTGCCGCGAATGCCGCGATGATCGCCGGGGAATGGCCACGCAATGCGCTGATGGGAGCCGAAGTCTCGGGGGCCTGCCTCGGCCTGCTCGGCTACGGTCAGATCGCGCGCGCCGTGGCCGACCGCGCCGGGGCGCTGGGGATGAACATCCTCGCCCATGACCCGATGCTGCCGCCGGACGATCCGGCATGGAACGCGGCGGAGCGGCTGGATCTGCCCGATCTTCTGGCCCGGTCCGACGTGCTGAGCCTGCACGTGCCCCTGACGGCGGAGACACGGGGGATGCTGGGGGCGACGGCGCTGGCCGGGATGAAGCCCGGTGCGGTCCTCATCAATACGGCGCGGGGCGGTATCGTGGACGAGACGGCGCTGGCCAAAGCCCTGATATCGGGTGCGCTCGGCGGAGCCGCGCTGGATGTCTTTGCCGTCGAACCCCTGACGGCGGAAGCGGGGGCGGTGTTCGACGGCGTTCCCAACCTCATTCTCACCCCCCATATCGCCGGGGTCACGCAGGAGGCGAATCTGCGGGTCAGCACCCTGACCGTCGCACAGGTCCGCAAGGCGCTGGAGCACACGACATGACCGACCCCCTTATCAATCCGACCGCCCTGTCGGGCACCATCGAACGCATCCTGCTGGCTGATGGCTGCACGGCGGACGAGGCGCAGACGGTCGCCGACCACCTCGTCCTCGCCTCGCTGTCAGGCCATGACAGCCACGGCGTCATCCGCACGATGCGCTATCACCTGTGGATCGCGGACGGGACGATCAACCCGAAGACGCCGCTGACCACGGTGCTGGATAACGGGCCGCTGCTGCAACTCGACGGGCAGGACGGCATGGGGCAATGGCTGGCGAAGGAGGCCACGGCGAGAGGCATCGCAAAGGCGAAGGAGACGGGCATCGGCCTCGTGGCCCTGCGCCGGGCGGGGCATATCGGGCGCATCGGCACCTATGCGGAACAGGCCTGCGCCGCCGGGATGGTCTCGATCCAGTTCTGCAACGTCAACGGCTCGCTGCTGGTCGCGCCCTTCGGCACGGCACGGCGCTGTGCAGGGACCGATCCGGTGGCAGTGGGCATCCCCAATGCGGAGGGCGAGGATTTCATCCTCGATTTCGCCACCTCGCTGGTGGCCGAGGGCAAAGCCCTGGTGGCCGGAACAGGAGGCAAGCCGCTGCCCGATGATGCGCTGGTGGATGCGGACGGGCGCATGACCGGCGACCCGCGCGTCCTGTACGGCGATACGCTCGATACAGGGAACCCCGATCCGCGCGGGGGATCGGGGGCCTTGCGGGCGATGGGCGATCACAAGGGCTCCGGGCTGGCGCTCGCCTGCGAATTGCTGGCCGGGGCGCTGACCGGCAATGGCGCGAACCGGCCCGAGGAAAAGCAGTTCGGCAATGGCCTGCTGTCGATCATCCTCGATCCGGCGACCTTTGACGATACGGGGATGTTCGGGCGCGAGGTCGCGGATTACATCGATTTCGTGCAATCCTCGCCCCCGGCGGCGGGGGTCGGGAAAGTGCTGGTTCCGGGCGACCGGGAACGGATGCTGCGCGCCGAACGCTCGGCAAACGGACTGCCGATGCCAGAGCCGGTGCTGGCGGGCATACTGGCGACGGCGCAGGCGGTCGGCCTGCCCGACACACGCGATGATCTGATCATGCGGTAGGCACAGCCCCGAACCGGGTCCGGGGCCGTGACAGGATCAGGCCGCCAGGGCGGCGCTCAGCGGGGTCACGTCATAGCCGAGATCGCGGGCGACGGCCTCATAGGTCACCTTGCCGTTCCAGACGTTCAGACCGTTGGCGAGGTGCGGGTCGTCGGCCAGTGCCCGCTGCCAGCCCTTATCCGCCAGCGCGAGGGCATGGGGCAGGGTCACGTTATTCAGCGCGTAGGTACTGGTGCGCGCCACGCCGCCGGGCATGTTGGCCACGCAGTAATGCACGACATCATCGACCACATAGGTCGGCTCGGCATGGGTGGTGGCTTTGGATGTCTCGAAACATCCGCCCTGATCAATGGCCACATCCACGAGGACAGCCCCCTTCTTCATCGTGCCCAGCATCGCGCGCGTTACCAGCTTGGGCGCCGCCGCGCCGGGGATCAGCACCGCGCCGATGACCAGATCGGCCTCCGCGACGCTTTCCTCCAGATTGGCCTTGTTCGAGAAGCGGGTCTTGGCGCTCGCCTCGAAATGGACAGCCAGTTTCTCCAGCGTGGCGGGGTTGCGGTCGAGGATCGTCACATCCGCGCCGAGGCCCACGGCCATCTGCGCCGCGTTGAAGCCGACCACGCCGCCGCCGATGACCGCGACCTTGCCCGGCATGACGCCGGGGACGCCCCCGAGGAGGACGCCGCGTCCGCCCTGCGCCTTTTCCAGACAATGCGCGCCTGCCTGAATGGCCATGCGGCCCGCGACCTGACTCATGGGCTTGAGCAGGGGCAGTCCGCCGACATTATCCGTGACGGTTTCATAGGCGATGCAGGTCGCGCCGGACGCGACGAGATCCTTCGTCTGCTCAGGATCGGGGGCCAGGTGCAGATAGGTGTAGAGAATCTGGCCCTCGCGCAGCATCTTGCGCTCGTTCGCCTGCGGTTCCTTGACCTTGATGATCATGTCGGCAGCCGCGAAGATCGAGGCCGCATCGCCGGTGATCTCGGCACCCGCCGCGATATATTCCTCGTCTTCGGAGCCAATGCCCATGCCCGCCTGCGTCTCGACCATGACCGAGTGGCCGTGGTGGATGGCTTCGGCCACGCTTTCGGGCGTCATGCCGACGCGATATTCATGATTCTTGATTTCTTTCGGGACGCCGATACGCATGGCTCGATCCTTGGGTGGCGATGAATGATGCCGATCATGTATCGCGCCTGTTGCGAGATTTCTTGCTGATCTTCCTGCCATGCGGCATGAAAGAGCGGAATTTTTTGCGCGTTTTGGCGCTGTGAGAGGAAAAAATGGATCGCACCGATGCGGCCCTGCTGCGGGCCTTGCAGGATGACGGGCGCGCGACCGCCGCCGAACTGGGGGAGCGCGTGGGATTGTCCGTCTCCGCCGTGCATCGCCGGGTCCGCGCGCTGGAGGACGGGGGCATGATCCGCCGCTATGCCGCGATTCTCGATCCGAAGGCGCTGGGCTATACGCATGATTTCTTCGTGGAGATCGCCCTGCAATCCCAGAGCGAGACGATGATGGAGGCTTTCGAGGCCGCCGTGCGCCGCTCACCCGATATCGTGGAATGCCACCTGCTGACCGGGGCGTTCGACTACCTGCTGCGGATCGCGACCAAGGGGCCGGATGACTACGAACGGGTCCATCGCCACGCGCTGTCTGCCCTGCCCGGCGTGATGCGGATGCAATCGAGCCTCGTCCTGCGAACCGTGCGCCCGTGGGAAGGGTATGTCGTGTCGGAGTGAGCGACTTTTTCGCGGCGAGAAAATGGGGTATGATGCAGACATGACGAAGACATGACGAAGACAATCGACAGCCTGACGATCACGGCCACCGGCCTCTCCGACACCGAGCGCAAGACGCTGGAGCGAGAGATGGCGGCCTTTGCTCAGGCCCGCCTCGACGAAGCCGACCAGCGCGATGCTGCCACGATGAAGGGCATCGCGGAGTTCGAGCGGGGAGAGTATATCGGGATCGAGGAATGGGGCCAAAAGGTTCAAGCCCGCATTGACCGGGTATCGAAAAAACATGGCCTATGAAACGCAAGGTCGTCGTACCCTTCGCAGAAGGACAGATCGACGAGATAGCCGATTTCATCGAAACGGATAATCCAGAAGCGTCGAACCGATACATCGCCAGCGCGCGCAGAGCATTCTTCAATTTGCCTGATCTGCGTAAACCCGTTCGCGCGAGTGAGAACCTGTCGGACGATATCCGCCAACTACAGGTTCCGGGTTTTCAGGGATACACGCTTCGCCTGCTCTATCGCGGCGATTTTATTGCCCTCGTCGCGGCGTTCAGGCCGGGATTGACGGAAGGGATGCGGGACCGGGACACGATGCCCGGTCTCGCGGAGTTCAGGCGCGACTATCCCGAGAGATAACCGCGATAGACATCAGGCCGAGCGATACAGCTTGGTCATCGAGAATTCGACATGGCCCAGTGCCTCGGCGGCGGTGTTGCGGCCATTGGCGGTGCGGATGATCATGTCGATCAGGCTGTCGCCCGCCTCGTCGATGGTCATGTCACGGCGCAGGACGCCGGTGACATCCACGTCGATATGCTCGGACATGGTTCGCAGGGTACGCGGGTTGCCCGAGATCTTGATGACCGGAACGATGGGGTTGCCGACCACATTGCCCTGCCCGGTCGGGAAGGTGTGGATGACGTAACCCGCCGCCGCCATCAGGACCACGCATTCCGCCGCTGCGGAAGACGTATCCATGAAGTAGAGGCCGGGGCCTTTCTCCGGGGATTCGGCGGCCTGGAGCGCGTCGATATAGGTACAGTCGCGCCCGATCTTCTCCAGATTGCCGAGCGCCTTTTCCTCGATGGTGGTCAGGCCGCCGAGGATGTTGCCCTTGGTCGGCTGACTGTCGGACAGATCGTCCGTCTGGTGGGCGAAGATGACGTTCTCGGAATACT
>CAKZUT010000210.1 GCA_937922185.1 uncultured Neomegalonema sp. | reverse complement strand
CTGCGTCAGCCTCTCGGCTTTGCGGCGGGATTGTCCGGCGCGCTGGCCATCGGTGATCTCGGCGTCATCGCGCTTTTCTCCACCCCCGATGCGCCGACCCTGCCCTTGCTCATGCATCTTCTCGCGGGCAGCCGTCAGATCGACGCCGCCTATGGCGCGGCCCTCGTGCTGATCGCGCTCAGCTTCGGCGTATTCTGGCTGTTCGACAGGGCGGGACGCGGATGATCGAAGTCGGGAACGCCCTTATAGAGCGCGGCGGGAGCTTTCGCCTCACGGCCAGCCTCTCGGTTCCGGCGGGCCGCATCTGCGCCGTCATCGGCCCCTCGGGCAGCGGTAAGTCCACCCTGCTGGAGGCTGTCGCGGGGTTTGTGCCCCTGACCTCCGGCCATATCCGCATCGGCGACCGGGATATCACTGCCCTTCCCCCTGCCGAACGCCCCGTCACGCTGCTGTTCCAGAGCAACAACCTGTTCCCTCATCTGGATATCGAGCGCAATGTGGGCCTTGGCCTCAAGCCCTCTCTGTCGCTCAGCCCCGCAGACCGGCGCGCTGTCGCCGATGTCCTGCGCGAAGTGGGCCTCGGCGATCTGGCTGGCCGTCGCCCCGCCGAACTGTCAGGGGGCCAGCGTCAGCGCGCCGCCCTCGCGCGGGCCTTGCTGCGCCGACAGCCCGCCCTTCTGCTCGATGAACCCCTCGCCGCCCTCGGCCCTGCCCTGCGCGACGAGATGCTGGCGCTCATCGACGCCTCGGTCCTGCAACGCGGCATGGCCGTTCTCATGATTACCCATGCGCCGGACGAGGCCCGCAGTATCGCCCATCTCACTGCCCTTTGCATGGCGGGCCGCATCGACGGTGCCCGCCCGACAGGGGACGTGTTCGCCGATCCGGGGCCGGAACTGGCGGCATATCTGGGAAAGCACACTGCGCCCGCGTTCCGGGCCTGATCCGGTACGCTACCCGTCGCTCAATTCATGCAGCGTATCCGTGTCGATCAGCCGGTAATGGCCCGCCTCATGCGCCACCACGCCCCTGCGCTTCCAGTCGTTGATGACACGGCTGACATTCTCGCGCGATGCGCCGATCATGGCGGCCAGTTCGGACTGGGTGAGCTTGTGCGAGATACGGGTGGTGTCATCGGGCAGGGCCACGCCGAACCCTTCCCCCAGGCGCAGCATCACGCGGGCAAGCTGTCCCGCCAGCGGCAGGAAATCGCGCGCGGCCAGCGCATCATTCGCCTCGCGCAACCGCCGGGCCATCACGGCCAGCAGATGCCGGTACATCCCCGGATTCTCGTCGGCGAAGCGGAAGAACGCGCTTTTCGACCAGTGCAGCAGCGAGGAGGTCCGCAGCGCCACGATCGTAGCCGAGCGCGGCTTGTCATCGAACATGCCCATCTCGCCGATGCTGTCGCCGGGGCTGAACACGGCCAGCAATTGCTCGCCTCCCTCGGGCGACAGGCGCGTGGCCTTCATCCCTCCCGACTTGACGATATAGAAGCCCCCCGCATCGTCGCCTTCGAGGAACAGCGACTGCCCCTCTTCCAGGATCAGAGTGCTGCCGCGTTCCACGAGCGCGGCGGACAGCGCGCTGTCTACGCCTTTGAGAACGGACCCGTCCTTCAGAATTCCTGAGATGATCTGCGGCATCGAACCCTCCCGGTCATACCCGTCATGGAGCCTTCCCCGGTTCGACACGATCCAATGAAGATGTGATGTGATATACATCACATCTAAGCCGTGAATTCAGTGCCAATGTGATCCTATCGGCGTTTCCGGGGGGCCACCACCCTTCACCGCTCCGGGCGGGCACCGGAAAAGTCGAGCGTGTGCAGAGTTGCGTATGGAGTAAACGGGTTGCGTGTCGGCTGGGGTGATGAGGGCCTGTATTGCCCTGTCACCCCCTTTTGCCCCCGACATCCGGCGATGTCGCGGCGGGTATCCCCCGGCGTGGAACCGCTGTAGCGTAGTTGCATGACATCCACCCTCGAAATCCCGGTCTGGCTCGCCGTTATGGTCGGGCTGCTGGGCATTGCCGGATTGCTGGATCGGGTCATTGGCCCGTCGCTGCGCTGGTTCTTCCGGCGGCGCGTGAACCGCGCCATCGACGACCTGAACGAGCGCCTCGATCTGAAAATCCAGCCTTTCAAGCTGACCCGGCGCAAGGTGCTGGTGGATCGGTTGATCTACGATCCGGGGGTCATGGCCGCGCTGGAGGAGCATGTGCGCGACGAGGGTGTGCCCCGTGACGTGGCCATGGAGCGGGTCGAACGCTATGCCCGCGAGACGGTGCCCGCCTTCTCGGCCTTTGCCTATTTCTCCTTCGGTGCGCGGATTGCCCGCTGGATCAGTCAGGCGCTGTTCCGGGTGCGGGTGGGGTTCGTCGATGACGCGGCCCTGTCGGCCATGGACCCGGAGGCCACGGTGGTCTTCGTGATGAATCACCGCTCGAACATGGATTACCTGCTCGTCACGTATCTGGCCGCCGAGCGCAGCGCCCTGAGCTATGCAGTCGGGGAATGGGCGCGCATCTGGGGTCTTTCGACCCTGATCCGCTCGATGGGTGCGTATTTCATCCGCCGCAAGTCGCGCAATGCGCTCTATCGCAAGGTACTGTCGCGTTACGTGGCCATGGCGACCGAGGGCGGCGTCACGCAGGCGGTTTTTCCCGAGGGCGGCCTGTCGCGTAACGGATCGCTGCAACCGGCGAAGCTGGGATTGCTGGCCTATATGGCCGAAGGGTTTCAGCCGGGCGTCTCGCGCGATGTCACCTTCGTGCCGGTGGGTCTCAACTATGACCGGGTGCTGGAGGACCGCGTCCTGACCGGAGGCGGTGAGGACGGGCGGTTCCGCTTCAGCCCGCTGGCGCTGGGCGGCTTTCTTGCGCGCCTGTCCTGGCTGCGCCTGACGGGCCGGATGCATCGCTTCGGCTATGCCTGTGTCAGTTTCGGGACGCCCCTGTCCCTGACCGCGTTCATGCAGACGCGCGGGGAGGCCGATATCGATGCGCTGGGCGCGGAACTGATGCGGCGGGTCGGGGCAGTGGTGCCGGTGTTGCCGGTATCGCTCGTGGCCACGGTCATGCGCGAGGCGGACGGCCCCCTCAGCCCGCTCGACGTGAAGTCCCGGACGCAGACCCTCATGCGCGCCCTCGTCGCCTCCGGTGCCCATGCCCATATCCCGCGCGGAGACGACGATTACGCTGTCGAGGTGGGCCTTCGGATGATGCGCCTGCGGCGGCTGGTGCTGGAAACCGACGGCCTCCTCACCGCCAACCCGGACGAAGCCCCGCTCCTCGACTACTACGCCAATGCCATAGCCCATTTGCCGAGGGAACAGGGGGCTTGATCGGGGGGTAACCGGCGTCAGGCTGGCCTCAATGCGCGATGACGTTACATGATACGTTATCCTGCCATCCATCCATTGCCGGAGCCTGCCCATGAGCGCCTTTCCCCTCCCTGCCATTCCTGCCCCCGTGGCGCGGAAGGAGCCGACGAGCCGCTCCTTTCATGGGCGCACGATCACCGATGACTACGGGTGGCTGCGCGATGCCGGGTATCCGAAGGTCGAGACTGCGGAAATCCTCGCCCATCTGGAGGCGGAGAATGCCTATGCGGACGCGGCGCTTGCGCCCCATGCCCCGCTGATCGAAACCCTGTTCCGCGAGATGAAGGGCCGGATCAAGCAGGATGATTCCGGCGTTCCCTTCCGCGACGGAGACTGGGAGTATGACTGGCGCTTCGAGACAGGGGCGCAGTATCGGCAGTGGCGGCGGCGCCCCGCATCGGGCGGCGACTGGGCAATCATGCTGGACGAACCGGCACTGGCCGAAGGGCATGAATATTTCCGCCTCGGCGGCTTCGCGGTCGCCCCGGACGGCGGCTGGCTGGGCTGGTCCACCGATACGGACGGATCGGAACGGTTCACCCTGCGGATGAAGAATCTGGTCACGGGCGAGGAAGCCGGCGAGACGATCCCCAATATGAGCGGCCCGCCGGTCTGGACGGCCCTCCCCGGTGTGTTCCTCTATATGGAACTGTCCGGGGAATGGCGGCCCTTCCGGGTACGTGCCCATACGCTCGGCACCGATCCGGCGGACGACCCGATCCTCTATGAGGAGGCGGACACATCCTTCTTCGTGCATCTGGGGAAGACCCAGAGCCGGGAGTGGATCGTCATCGCGGGCGGCGACCATGTGACGACCGAAGCACGATTGCTGCGCGCCGATGCGCCGTTCGAGCCGCCCATTCTCGTCTCCGAACGCGAACCGGGCGTGGAGATGACCATCGACCATGCGGGGGACACGTTCTTCATCCTCACCAACGACACGCATCAGAATTTCCGCGCCGTCACCGCCTCCGTCGATGCCCCCCAGCGCGAACACTGGCAGGAATTGATCGCGGGCAGCGACACGCATTACCTGCGCGGTCTCGATGCGTTCCGCGATTTTCTGGTGGTGCAGGAGCGGATCGACGGCCTCGACCATATCCGTCTGTGCGACCATGATGGGGGCAATGCCCGCCGCATCGACTTCCCGGAGGCCAGCTATGTTGCATGGCTCGGTCCGAACCGCGAATTCGCGCCCGACCGCCTGCGGATCGGCTATCAGTCGATGGTGACCCCGGCGACGGATTACGATTACCACCTCGCCGACGGACGGCTGGAGGTGCTGAAGGTTCAGGAAATCCCTTCGGGCTACGACGCCGCGCAATATGTCACCGAGCGGATCATCATCCCCGCGCGCGACGGGGCGCAGGTGCCGGTATCGCTGGTGCGGCGCAGGGACACGCCCGCCGGGGCGCCGCTGCATCTCTATGCCTACGGGGCCTATGGCATGGGGATGCCGCCGCATTTCTCCTCGGCGCGCATCAGCCTGCTGGATCGCGGCATCGTCTATGCCATCGCCCATATCCGGGGCGGGGACGAGCTGGGCCGCGCGTGGTACGAGGCGGGCAAGGGGGTGCAGCGGGAGAATACCTTCAACGATTTCATTGATGTGGCGGAGCATCTGGTGGCGACAGGCATCGCCACGAAGGGCGATATCTCCATCATGGGCGGTTCGGCGGGCGGACAGCTCATGGGCGTGGTGGCCAATCAGGCCCCGGACCTCTGGCGCGCGGTGGTCGCCGCCGTACCCTTCGTCGATGCGCTCAACACGATGCTGGACGATACCCTGCCGCTGACCCCCATCGAATGGCCCGAATGGGGGAACCCCATCGCGGACGCGGCGGCCTTCGATCTGATCCGCCGCTATTCGCCCTAT
>CAKZUT010000209.1 GCA_937922185.1 uncultured Neomegalonema sp. | reverse complement strand
ATGGGCCACGCCGAGGCACGGCGCATCGCGGTGGAAAAGCTCGATCTGGTGGCCGTGCCCTCGCCCGCCGCGCGGATCGACAATTATCCGCATGAACTGTCGGGCGGGCTGCGCCAGCGGGTCGTGATCGCGATTTCCCTTCTCTGCGACCCGGAGATCATCATCGCGGACGAGCCGACAACGGCGCTGGACGTGACCATTCAGGCGGAGATCATGGCGCTGCTGATGCGCCTGTGCGAGACGCGCGACATGGGGCTGATCCTCATCACCCATGATCTGGCGGTGGTGTCAGAAAGCTGCGAGCGGATCGCGGTGATGTATGCGGGCAAGATCATCGAGCAGGGGCCGGTGGCCGCGATTCTCAAAGCGCCGTGTCATCCCTATACGCGCGGGTTGCTGGGGGCCTTGCCGCAGATGAACTCGCGCGGAGGATTGCTCAGGCAGATACGCGGATCGATGCCGGGCATCGGCGATCTGCCTGCCGGATGCGCCTTCCATCCGCGCTGTGACCATGCGGGGGACCGATGCGCGGAGGGGGTTCCCGTGCTGGAGCGGGTCGGGGCGGGCCATGCGGCGGCCTGCATCCGCCTCGGGGAGATCGAATGATGGCAGAGACGTCGCTGCTCAGCGCCTCCGGCGTCGAGGTCCGTTTTCCGATGCCGTCGCATTTCCTGCAACGGAAGAAGCCCGTCCTCCACGCCCTGCGCGGAGTGGATGTGGATATCCGGCGCGGGGAGGCGTTCTGTGTGGTGGGCGAGTCGGGCTGTGGCAAGACCACGCTGGGCCGGGTCATCATGGGGTTGCTGAACCCGTCGAGCGGGGAAATTCGCTACGACGGAACGCGCATCGACACGCTGGACGAGGGCGCGCGCCGCCCCTTCCGCCGCCGGATGCAGATGATTTTCCAGAACCCCTATGCCTCGCTCAATCCGCGCATGACGGTACGACAGACCCTCGCCGAATCCCTGCGTTATCTGGGCGAGGGGATGAGCCGCGCGCAGGTGACGGAGAAGATCGCCGAGACGATGGAATCCGTGGGGGCGAGCGCGGAATGGGGCGCGCGGATGCCCCATGAGTTCTCGGGCGGGCAACGCCAGCGCATCTCCATCGCCCGCGCGCTGATTACCGACCCGGAATTCATCGTGGCGGATGAGCCGATTTCGGCGCTGGATGTCTCGATTCAGGCGCAGGTGCTGAACCTGTTGTCGAAGGCGCGGGAGGAGCGGGGGCTGACCTATTTCTTCATCACCCACGATCTTTCGGTGGTGGAGCATTTCGGCGACCGGGTGGCGGTGATGTATCTGGGGGAGATCGTGGAACTGGCCCCGGTGGCGCAGATCTTCGAGGCTCCGCAGCACCCGTATACCCGCCTGCTGCTGTCGGCCATTCCGCGCATCGGCGGCGATGCCTTCAAAGCCGAGCGGGTGCCGGGGGAAATCCCCACGGCCATAGACCCGCCGAAGGGCTGCGCCTTCGCCTCCCGCTGTCCGCTGGCGCATGATCGGTGCCGGGTGGAGAACCCCGTGCTCAAACCCACCCCGACCGGCACAATGGCGGCCTGTCATGCGGTGGAGGTTTCCTGATATCCGGCGTCATGCCCGCGAAAGTGCGTATCTCGCTGAACAGCGGGGGAGATTGCCGTTTTCGCGCGAATGCCTCTCATTCAGCCTGCTGTCAGCGGCTCCAGCGCCTTACGCAGGGCATCGGAAAGGGGCTGTGGGCGTCCCGTCTCGCGGCTGAGATACACATGCGTGAAATGCCCGCCCGCGCTCGATTCCGGCGCGCCCTCCCGGAACACCGCAACGCCGTAGCGGACGGAGGAGGTGCCGAGGCGGTCGATCCGCAGCGCGCCCTCCAGCCGGTCGGGCCAGGCGACGGAGGAGAAATAGGCGCACCCTGATTCGGCGACCACCGCCGAGAGATCGCCCTCCGTGGGGTGGAACTGGCCGGTCTCGACGAGATAGCTGCACACGGTCGTGTCGAAGAACGAGTAATACTGCACGTTGTTCACATGGCCGAACACGTCATTGTCGATCCAGCGGGTCGGGATCGGCAGGAACCAGCGATAGGCGTCGCGGGGTTCGGGGCGTTTGCGTTCGGTCATGGTTTCTTCATCATCCAGGGGGTGATGAACCAGCCTATGGCCAGCCCGCCGAAATGCGCCTCCCATGCCATCATGCCGCCCGTGGCCAGCCCGAGGATGAAGTTCAGCACGGTGATCTGCGCGAGAAACAGGATCGCGTCGCGCCGCACATCGACACCCCGGCTCGCGATATGGGCGAACTGGATATACTTGAACGCCGCCAGCAGCCCGAAGATCGCCCCCGATGCCCCCACGAGCGGCCCCTGCTCACCGGGGCGGATCAGGGCGAAGGTTATGGCCCCGGCGGCGGCGGTGATGGCCATGAAGGCGAAGAAGTTCACATTGCCCATCCGCTTCCAGCAGAAGGTGCCCAGGGCAAAGAGCGCGATCATGTTCATGGACAGATGCGCCCAGCCCCCGTGCAGGAAGGCATGGGTGACGAGCGCCGTCAGATCCTCGCCCCGCCAGAACCGCACCGAAAAGAAGGCGTAGTCGCGATAGGCCTGATTCTGCACCCCGTAGCCCGCATAGGACAGCCATGTCTGAATGGCGATCATCACCCCCACGATCAAGACGACGGGCATGGCGTCGAAAGCGCGCGGATTGAAGACCGGTTCGCGGGAAGGGATTTCGGGAGGCATGTCGTCGCTCATGTCCCGCGTTAAAGCACGAATGGGTAAAGGAGGCGATAGGGAAGCGGTATCCGGCGGGCGATCATCCATCGCAAGTCCGCGTGCCCCTTGCGCCATGAACCCTGCGCGCTTATCCCTCGTGTCCGATGTCTTGCGCCAGGGAAATGCTTCCATGACCACCCATGCCCCCCGCGTCTTTTCCGGGATGCAGCCGACCGGCAACCTGACCCTCGGAAACTATCTCGGGGCTTTGGTGAATTTCGTCGCGTTGCAGGAACGGGAGGAGTTCGAGCGGCTCTACTGCGTCGTGGATCTGCACGCGATCACCACATTTCAGGAACCGGCCACGCTGACGCAGGCCACGCGCGAGGTGGCGGCGGCCTATATCGCCAGCGGTCTGGACCCCGACCGCTCGATCCTCTTCAATCAGAGCCGGGTATCCGCCCATGCGGAACTGGGCTGGATTTTTACCTGCGTGGCGCGCATGGGCTGGCTGAACCGGATGACCCAGTTCAAGGAAAAGGCGGGCAAGAACCGGGAAAACGCCTCCGTGGGTCTGTTCTCCTACCCGACGCTGATGGCCGCCGATATCCTTGCATACCGGGCGACCCATGTGCCCGTGGGCGAGGATCAGAAGCAGCATCTGGAGCTGACCCGCGATATCGCCCAGAAATTCAACAACGATTTCGGACGCCCGGATTTCTTCCCGCTGCCCGAACCGCTGATCCAGCCGGAAACGGCGCGGATCATGAGCCTGCGGAACGGCGAGAACAAGATGTCGAAATCCGATCCGTCGGATATGAGCCGCATCAACCTGACCGACGGGGCCGACCTGATCGCCCAGAAAATCCGCAAGGCGAAGACCGATCCCGAGCCGCTGCCTTCCGAACCGGAAGGGCTGGCCGGGCGGCCCGAGGCGCAGAATCTCGTGGGCATCTTCGCGGCCCTGTCGAAGGTGAGCGTGGCCGATGTGCTGGCCGAGCATGGCGGGCAGGGCTTCGGGGCGTTCAAGCCCGCGCTGGCGGATCTGACCGTGGCCAGCGTGGCCCCCATCGGCGAGGCGATGCGGCGGTTGCTGGAGGCCCCGGACGAGATCGACAGCATACTGGCGGACGGCGCGGAGCGGGCCGCCGCCCTGGCGCGGCCCGTGCTGCGCGAGGTCTATGACACGCTTGGGCTGACGGGGGGCGGCAGCGCCTGATATCCCGTGCCGGGGCAAGGGGGATCAGGGACGATCAGGCGGCGGGAAAATGGTCGGAGTAGCAGGATTCGAACCTACGACCTCTGCGTCCCGAACGCAGCGCTCTACCATGCTGAGCTACACTCCGACGAAGGCAGCAGATAGCAAACCCGGCCCCGGAAGGGAAGTGTTTCGGTGCGAAAAAGCCGGTGTCTTTCGTGTTTCATGACGGATGGAAAAATCACACCGCGTCCGCCTGAGCTGGCCCCAGAAAACTGGACAGTGAGCTAAGGTATATCCTGACGACGAAGGGATGTGCGAATGGCACGGAAAAGACGGCAGTTCACAGACCATTTCAAGGCACAGGTTGCGCTGGAGGCGCTGCGGGAGACCGGGCGATCAAGGAGATCGCAGCGTGGCATGGGTTGCTGCCGACGCAGGTAAGCGCGTGGAAGTAGCGATCATGGATTGGGCCACTCGCAAGGTGCTGAGCTGGCGGCTGTCGAATACGATGTATACGGATTTTTGCATCGAGGCTCTGAACGAGCCGATTGCCCGGTACGGTCCGCCGGAGATCATGAACACCGATCAGGGCAGTCAATTCACCGGAGCGGCATGGATCACGACACTTGCCGAGGCGGGCGTGCGCCTCTCGATGGATGGCCGGGGACGATGCATTAGCACCGCTCTAAGCGCTTTCACTGGCCCGCATAATCATCCCGAACAGATCGCGTGGATCGTCGGGGTCTGCCAGCAGATCAAGTTCGACAAAGTGGCCGACCTTTGGCAGTTGGTCGTGGATATATCTCAATGCGGAGAAATCCTCGGTTGCGAAACCGACGCTGTCGAACAGAGTGATTTGATCCTTAGATGTTCGCCCCGGATGAGCGCCGGTGAAAACCTGCCACATCTCGGTGACAGGGTGATCGTCATCCAATTGCTGAATCTCTCCTTCGATCCGTGTCTGGGGAGGATATTCCACGAAAATTTCCGAGCGCAACAAGATGTCTCTATGCAGTTCGGTTTTGCCGGGGCAATCCCCGCCGATGGCATTGATGTGGACCCCGCTGCCGATCATATTGTCGGTCAGAATGGTGGCGCATTGTTTGTCGGCGGTGCAGGTTGTGATGATCTGCGCGCCCTCCACGGCCTCTTGGGCAGACGCGCATTGAACGACGTTTAGGCCACTGGCGGCGAGGTTGCGAGCGGCCTTCTCGGTTGCCTTTGGATCGATATCGTAGAGTCGCACGGTATCAATCCCTACGACTTCTTGAAACGCAAGCGCTTGGAATTCGCATTGCGCGCCATTGCCGATCATGCTCATGACCTTTGCACCCTTTGGGGCCAGCCGTTTGGCCACCACGGCAGAGGTTGCCGCTGTTCTCAGCGCGGTCAGGATGGTCATTTCTGAAAACAAGACCGGATAGCCATTATCAACGCGCGCAAGCACCCCAAAGGCTGTCACAGTCTGAAATCCGCGCGCCATGTTGGCGGGGTGTCCGTTCACATATTTAAAGCCGTAGGTTTCCCCGTCGCTCGTC
>CAKZUT010000208.1 GCA_937922185.1 uncultured Neomegalonema sp. | reverse complement strand
GGATGTCATGGCCTGACGAACAGGCAGGAACAAGATGGCCCTTTCGCCATTATCCTCCGCATTAACCCACACAGGAGGATATCATGTCCCTTGCCGATAATGGCGACGCCCTGAAAAAGCTTCATGCCCGGATCGTGGATGCGACCAATGGCTATGCGGAGGGCATCGAACAGACCGATAGCCGCGAGGTCATCGCCTTCTTCGACGGCTTCAAGGCACTGCACGAACGTCACGCGCTCGATATCGACGCCCTGCTCCGCGCCAGAGGGTTCGAGCCGCAGACCGACGGCTCATGGATGACCTGGGTGCAGGAAGGCATCATGAAAGTGCGCGGGGCCGTCGGCACACTCGATCAGTCCGTGAAGGATGACGTGGTGCGGGGCGAGGAGGCAATCCTCGATCTCTATGACGAGGCCCTGAAACCCGATGTCTCCGACGCCGGTATCCGCGACCTGCTCACCCGCCAGCGCGCAGAGTTGCAGGCGAAGGTCACGCGGGAAAAACCGGTCAGCTACGCCGCCTGATCGCTTCTGTCGCACCGCGTGGTCCGTCCGCGCGGTGCGGTTTCGCTATCGGGTCCAGTTACGCACGTCGCCCACGTCCACATGGATGAACGATGCCCCGCGATAGGTGCCGACCCCGCCCATCTTCAGCCCTTTCGCCGCCCGCGACAGGGTACGCCCCGAAACCCCCGGCAGTTTGAAATCCGCCGCCATGCCCTCGATATGCAGGCTGTTCTTCGCCGCCCAGCGCGTCCGCTTTCGCAGCGCGTCATTCGTGGCGCGGGTGCGGTAGCCGGAGGTGATGCGGAGCGGGTCGGTCTTGTCCAGTGTCTCCTGCAAGCGCGAAAACAGGTCGTAGAGGCGCACGTCCATGACCGTGACTTCATCGGCCCTGTGATCCCGCAACAGGCGATCAAGCGCCGCCATGGCCTCCGGTTCATAGAGACCGTCCGCGTAGTACACGCCGTCAAAGCGGTCATCCGTGCGCGCATTATGCAGTGACAGCGAGCGCGTGTTCGGAACGCGCGCTCTCGCCAGGGCAGGCGCAGTAAGGCTGGCACCGATGCCAAGCAGCACGGCGCGCCGAGTCGATATCATGCGAGTCCCCATAGTCTCCCTATCCATCCCGTGATCCCCGACGCCATCATAGGCTGAGGAAATTAACATTTTCAGTGCGATCACAGGCTTGGCAAACGTGCGTCTCGCACCCACCTGTGACTCAACCGGCCAGACTGGCCAATTTCGTTGTATGAGGTGGAGCAAGTTTCGTGCCGCACTGCGGGCGGAGACGGCCCCACGCTTGGGAGTACAGAAATGAACGTCGATAAGCTGAGTGAACGCTCGAAAGGCTTCGTGCAATCGGCGCAGGGCATGGCACTGCGCGAAGGCCATCAGAACTTTTCCCCCCTGCACCTGCTGAAAGTCCTGCTCGATGACGATCAGGGGCTGGCCCAGAATCTGATCCGCAAGGCCGGAGGCGACCCTGCCGCCGCCCTGCGCGATACCGAACTGGCCCTTGGAAAACTGCCGCAGGTCTCCGGCAGCGGCGCGGGGCAGGTCTACCTGTCGCCTGAACTGGCGCGCGTGTTCGAGCAGGCCGAAAAACTGGCCGAGAAGGCCGGGGACAGCTATGTCACCGTCGAGCGGCTCCTTCAGGCGCTAGGGATGGTGCAACGCTCCGAAAGCGCGAAGATACTCGACGATGCGGGCGTGAACGCGCAATCGCTGAACACCGTCATCAACGAGCTTCGCAAGGGCCGCACCGCCGATACCGCCGGGGCCGAGGATGGTTTCGACGCGCTGCGGAAATACGCCCGTGACCTGACCGAAGCGGCCCGCGAGGGCAAGATCGACCCGGTCATCGGGCGCGACGAGGAAATCCGCCGCACGATGCAGGTTCTCTCCCGCCGCACGAAGAACAACCCCGTCATCATCGGCGAACCCGGCGTCGGCAAGACCGCCATCGCCGAGGGTCTGGCGCGGCGGATCGTGGACGGGGACGTGCCCGAGAGCCTGCGCGACAAGAAGCTGATGTCACTGGATATGGGCAGCCTGATCGCGGGCGCGAAATATCGCGGGGAATTCGAGGAACGCCTGAAAGCCGTGCTGAACGAGGTCATGGCCGAGGACGGACAGATCATCCTGTTCATCGACGAGATGCACACGCTGGTCGGGGCGGGCAAGTCGGACGGCGCGATGGATGCGTCGAACCTGCTGAAACCCGCTCTGGCGCGGGGCGAGTTGCACTGCATCGGGGCCACGACGCTTGACGAGTACCGCAAGCATGTCGAGAAGGACGCGGCTCTGGCCCGCCGGTTCCAGCCGATCTTCGTGGCCGAACCCACGGTGCAGGATACCGTGTCGATCCTGCGCGGCCTCAAGGAGAAATACGAGGTCCATCACGGGGTCCGCATCTCCGATGCCGCGCTGGTTTCGGCGGCCACCCTGTCGAACCGCTACATCGCCGACCGCTTCCTGCCCGACAAGGCCATCGACCTGATGGACGAGGCCGCCTCGCGCCTGCGGATGGAAGTGGATTCCAAGCCAGAGGAACTTGATGCGCTTGATCGCGAGGTCATCCAGAAGAAGATCGAGGCCGAGGCCCTGAAGAAGGAGACGGATCAAGGTTCTGTTGATCGCCTCGCAAAGTTGGAGGAGAGCCTCGCCAAACTGGAGGAACAGTCCACATCCCTGACCGCTCAGTGGGAAGCCGAGCGTGACAAGCTGGCCGATGCGCGCGCGATCAAGGAACAACTCGACCATGCCCGCAATGAGCTGGACGATGCCAAGCGACGCGGCGATCTGGCCAAAGCCGGTGAGCTGTCCTACGGCACGATCCCCGATCTGGAGAAGAAGCTGGCCGATGCCGAGGGCGCGGAAAGCGACGTGCTGGTCGAGGAAGCCGTCGCCCCGGAGCATATCGCCTCGGTCGTCTCCCGCTGGACCGGCGTACCCGTGGACAAGATGCTCGAAGGCGAGCGCGAGAAACTCCTTCGTATGGAGCAGGAGATCGCCAGGCGCGTCATCGGTCAGGAAGATGCGGTTTCCGCCGTCTCCAGCGCCGTGCGCCGCGCCCGCGCGGGCATTTCCGACCCCAACAAACCGCTGGGATCTTTCCTGTTCCTCGGCCCGACGGGGGTGGGCAAGACCGAGCTGACCAAGGCTCTGGCCATGTTCCTGTTCGATGATGACACGGCCATGGCCCGTATCGACATGAGCGAGTTCATGGAAAAGCACTCCGTGGCCCGCCTGATCGGTGCCCCTCCGGGCTATGTCGGCTATGACGAGGGCGGTGTGCTGACCGAAGCGGTTCGGCGTCGGCCCTATCAGGTCGTGCTGTTCGACGAGGTGGAGAAGGCACACCCGGATGTGTTCAATGTCCTGCTTCAGGTGCTCGATGAGGGCCGCCTGACCGACGGACAGGGCCGAACGGTTGATTTCCGCAACACCATCATCATCCTGACCTCCAACCTCGGTGCCCATGCGCTGACGGAAGTGGCGGACGGGGCGGCGATGGGTCCGGCGCGGGACAAGGTGATGGAGGCGGTCCGGGCGCATTTCCGGCCCGAATTCCTGAACCGGCTGGACGAGATCATCATCTTCGACCGGCTGGCGCGCGATCACATGGCCGGAATCGTCGATATCCAGCTCGCCCGTCTTGAGAAACGGCTGCAAGGTCGCAAGATCGGCATTTTGCTGGACGATGCGGCACGGACATGGTTGGCTGATCGAGGTTATGATCCCGCCTATGGCGCGCGCCCGCTCAAGCGCGTGATTCAGAAAGCACTGGAAGACCCTCTTGCCGAGCGCATCCTCGCCGGTGCGGTGAAGGACGGCGAAACGGTCGAGGTCACGGCCAATGAACACGGGCTGGTCATGGGTGATGCGATCATCGCCCCCGCACCTCCCCCTGCCGATGGAGGGGAGGCGTTGACGGTCCATTGATCGATGAAGGCGGCGGGCTGAATCCCGTCGCCTTTCTTCAAAAGGAACTCCATGGAAACCCTGACGTATCTGATCCGCCCCTTTCTCTTCCTCGTTCTGACACTGACCACCCTTCGCATGATCTATGTGCAGGTTCTGGTCATGCGCCGGATGCAACGACCGGGCGGCCCGACCGATATTCCCCCGACGCCGCAATCGGCGACGGACCGGACGGCGCGGGTGAAGGCTTTCATGAACGACCCCGAACACCGGCCCCTGCGGCGAAGCTGGGTGGCGTCATGGGTCTGGGTTCTGGCGTCCCTGCTTATCGTCCTGATGTGGATTCTCGCCTCCTCCAACAGCGCATAACGGGACGCCCCTCCCCGCAGGCGGGCAGGGACCGCTCCATTCCGATAATCCGAACGGCGGATGCGGCCCTGTGGCCGCGTTCCCTTTAGTGGTGTTCCGGGGTCATTCGCTGTATGCGAAACCGGTTATCATCCGCTATTCACGACGGGCCTACAGGCCCGGCCAATACTGCGAGGAACCATGCGTTTTCTGATCCTGCTGGGAACCATCATCGCCGTGGCGATCTGGCTGCGCTGGTCGCTGAAACGCGAGGAGGGCCTGCCTGGAACCGCAAGCGTCCCGAAAGTCGAGCAAACCCCGGACGAGCCTTTCGTGCCGGATGCACCGCTGGAAACCGAGTTGCGCGATGCGGTGGCGGCATTTCTGGAATCGCGGGGCGATGTGGCGGCGGATGCAGATGCCGTGCGGACGGCCATCGGATCACTCGCGGAAAAGACCTCCGGCCTGCAACGGCGTGTGAGCGCCGACGAAGGCTTTGCCCGGCGGGTACATCAGCCGGTGAAGCGGTTGCTGCTGGCGCTCTACAGCGTCGTGCAGCGCGCGGCACGGGCAACCCATCGCTCCCCCGGCGAGGAGCGCGATGCGGTCATCACCGCCAGCGTCGATGCCCTGACCCGCGCCGCTGATCAGCTTGGCCGTATCACCGAACAGGCCGATGAGGTCGCCATGCGAAAGCTGGAGGCCGATCTGGAGGTTCTGGAAGAGCGTTTGCAGGAAAAGGCCTGATACCGGGGCCGAACCGACACGCGAACCTCACATCGCAGGGACATCAGAGTGATCGCATAGGGGGCAGATATCCACTGTCCCGAACGCGGCACAGCATGAGATGCCGTTCCACCCCTGCCCGAAACACAGTTCGCATTTCGATTCTGAAGCGGGCCTGACCCAATTCTTTCAACCGACTGCGCCCATACAGACAGAGGCCGCCCCGGTTATCCCGGCGCGGCCTCTTTGGTGTCATACGGCGGACAGGCCACCTTTCCCGACGCTCCATGGGATCGCCGGGAAAGCGGAAGGCCGCTTCATCGCTATCCGGCCAGCCATGCCGGCAGCCACAGCGCGATCATCGGGAACATGAAGATCAGGGTCAGGCCAATGACCTGAATGACCATGAACTGCATCATGCCGAAATAGATATCCTTGAGATCCCATTCGGGCACCACGCCCTTGAGGAAATAGGCTGAGAGCGCCACGGGCGGCGACAGCCACGCCGTTTGCAGGTTCACCGCCACGAGGATCGCGAACCAGACCAGCAGCTCGATCCGGTCCAGCCCGAAGGCGGGGCCGAGCGTCTCGACCACCGGCATCAGGATCGGCACGATGATGAGAACGATGGGCACCCATTCCAGCGGCCAGCCGAGCAGGAAGATCAGCGCCATGATGAGAATCAGGGTCATTACCGGCGACAACTCCATCGCCAGCAGCAGCTCGGTCAGCATCTTCGGCGTTCCGAGGTTCGAGAATACTGCCCCGAAGAAGTTGGATGCCGCCACGAGGAACATGATCAGGACGGTGATTTCCAGCGTCTTGATAAGCGCGTCGTAGAAGCCCCGGATTTTGAACTTCCGATACATGAGCGACAGCAGGATCGACCCGAACGCGCCGCAGGCCGCAGCCTCCGCAGGCGTCGCCCAGCCAAGCAGGATCGAGCCGAGCGCGAAGGCGATCAGCACCGTGGGCGGCACGAGGCCCATGAAGAATTCGTACCAGAGGTCCGAGAAATAGAACCCGCCCGGCTTGATGACCCGCATCACCCTGAATGCGATGAACATGATGCCGATCCAGACGAGCGGGATCACCAGCCCGCCCAGAGGGAAGAAGGCCAGCTTGCCCGCAGCCCCCAGCGTCACGAGCCAGAGCAGCCCCACCAGCGACGCCATGACCATCACGACTTCGAGCAGGTAATAGGGCGAGGTTTCGGGCTGTTCCTCCGGCGGCAGGATCGGGCCGAGGCTGGGGTTCAGCCAGCAGCGTCCGATGGAATACAGCATATAGAGACTGGCCAGCATCACGCCGGGAATGATCGCGGCGCGGAACAGGTCCGTCACCGGCACTTCCAGCACCGGCCCCATGACGATCAGCATGATCGACGGCGGGATCAGGATACCCAGCGTTCCCCCGGCGGTGATCGCCCCGGCGGCCATTCTGACGTCATAGCCCGAGCGGTTCATCGTCTTGGCGGCCATGATGCCCAGGATCGTCACCGATGCCCCCACGATGCCGGTCGCGGCGGCGAAGATCGTCGAGACGAACAGGACCGCGAGGAACAAGGCCCCGCGCGTGCGCGACATCATCATCTGCACAGCGTTGAACAGGCGCTCCATCAGGCCCGCCTGCTCCATCATGATGCCCATGAAGATGAACAGCGGCACGGCGACGAGCTGATCGTCGAGCATGGTGGAGTTGGTCTGGAGAGTCAGCAGATAGAAGGTCAGATCACTGTTGAAGCCCCACGACCCGAAAACGAACCCAAGGAAGATCAGCGTGAAGGAGATCGGAAAGCCGACGAAGATCGAGAACAGCATCGCCGCCAGCATGTAGAGGCCGATGGTCGGCTTCGAGACATCGCCGAGGCCGCCGAATGCGCCGCCCAGCCAATCGCCCAGCGGCAGGATCTTCGGATAGAAGACACCGACGAAGATGATCGCGAGCAGGATCAGATAAGGGAAGAATATCTTGAGAAAGATCGCCTCGCGGTCCTTGCCCATCTGATGGAAGGCGCGGAACAGTTCGGCAAAACCTTGCAGGAACAGCAGGAGCGCCCCGATGGGCATGAAGATACGGGCGGGCCACAGAATCGGCGCCCAGGTCGAATCGCTGGCTCTCTCCAGAATGCCCAGAGGCTTGCCCCAGCCGCGCCAGCCAAGCGAATCCAGTGCAAAATCCAGCGCGCTCCAGAAAAAGAACAGCATCGCCGGGAAATAGAACAGCATGTAGAGAATGGCATCCACCGTCGCCTGCGTCTTCGGCGACCAGTTGCGGAACAGGAAGTCGGCGCGAATATGCACGCCGCGCATCAGGGCGTAGCCCGCCGCACCCATGAAGAGCACGCCGCCGGTCATGCGGCTGATGTCATAGGCCCATAGGGTCGGGCCGAGGCCCCATTCGCGGGCCTGCTGATCCATGCCCTGCGCGGAGAGCATCCCGAACGCCGTGCGCGAGAAGACCTCGAACACGATGGCAAAGATGAGGGGGACGAGCAGGAG
>CAKZUT010000207.1 GCA_937922185.1 uncultured Neomegalonema sp. | reverse complement strand
AAACCTTGACGCAGCGACCTCATGTAGAGAACCAACCGCCTTTATGGCTGACCGTTACTGCGCTGCTGGTCCGGGGTCTCTCCGCGTCAGAACCCGGCCCCGGACCAGCACAGCAACATTGCATGTTGCAGTGCATCCGGGGAAGAACAGTCAGCGTTTAGAGCACTCTGAATTCTATCTGAATCAGGAGTATCACCATTCACACACGTCTTGGTGTGAATGGTGATTCGTATGAAATTCAGTGTGCTCTAGGGCCGTTGGGATAAGCCGGTTACTGACCGATCAGACCTTGCACTGAAGACACGAAGCCGCCCCCCGGAAGGGGACGGCCCGCTTCTTACGGCGTGATGAGGCGTGAGCCGAGGCCGAGCAGGGAGTTGGTGCCGCCGAGCATCTGCGTGAGGGTCCGGCTCCAGTTCGTGACCGGCTGCGGCGTGACATAGATCATGTCATCGGGACGCATCTTGAAGACGGTCGCGGCGGACAGGTTGGCGATGTTCTGGGCATTGAGCTTGAAGATATAGACTTTTGCCCGCACCGAATCCGCATTGTCCGTTCGGATCACATGGATACCGCGCGGGTCGCCCTCGCTGGGGTTCAGGCCCTGTGCCTCGAACAGGGCATCCGCGAGGCTGATCGACGATCCGAAGGGCATCGGCATCCGTACCGTCCTGCCGACCTCGCCGGTGACGAAGACGTAATCGCGGTCGAGAGCGTTCAGACTGTCCGCCGCGTTGAGACGCGAGAGTTCAAGCTGCGCCCGTTCGCGCTGATCCGAGCGTTCCTGAAGGATCTGGGCTTCGCGCTGGAGATCGAACTGACCCTGACGCAGTTCAAGATCGGCATCGCTGCGCGCGGCATCACGCTGCTGGAGAGCAAGCTGGGCGCTTTCGCGTTCCGCCGCCGCCCGTTGCAGTTCAAGGGTCGCCGCTGTCACTTGCTGATTGGCGCGTTGCAGTTCGAGGGCGGCCTGTTCGCGGTCGCTGCGGGCCTGTTGCAGGGTGAGGGCCGCGCGTTCACGGTCCTCGCGCGCGATCTGAAGATCAAGCTGGGCCTGTTCACGGCGATCCTGAAGACGTTGCAGTTCGAGAGCGGATTGCTCGCGCTGTTCACGCTGGGTCAGGAGTACAGCCGTTTCCTGCTCGCGCTGTTCGCGCAAACGCTGGAGTTCCAGAGCCTGTTCCTCGCGCTGCTCACGCAGGCGCTGGAGTTCGAGCTGCTGCTCGGCCCGGCGGGCTTCCCGCTCCGCCTGTTCGAGCCGGGCGCGTTCGAGGGAGACCCGTTCCTGACCGAGGCGCAGGTTTTCCTGATCCCGCAGGTCGCTATTGACGGAAAGCTCAAGCTGCCGCTCGGCCAGAACCCGCTGGGATTCCGCCGAAACGATCTGCTCACGCTGGAGGCGCAGGCGTTCGTTGTCGAGATTGACGGATTCGAGCGTGCGGGTCAGTTCGGCCCGCCGTGCGCCCTCGCCGGAGGGGTCACGGACGATGACCTGATCCCCGTCACGCATCAGGGTGCGCGATCCGGCCCCTTCATAGGCGATCCGGGAATAGGGCACCCGGTAACGCTGACCGTTCTTGCGGACAAGCTCGACAGTGGCCTCGTCATAGATCCTGTTCTGACCGGCCACGGTGAGAAGGGCCTGACGCAGGGTAACGGGGTCCATCGTCACGGGCGCGGCGAGGGGATTTATGCTGCGGCCCGTGATGGAATAGTTCTGGCTCTTGAAGTCGATCACGCGGACGAGGGCGATCGGCGAGATATAGACCTTCTTCATCCTTTCGAGGATTTCGCCGCGCACCTGTTCGACATCCTTGCCCCCGACGTCGATATAGTCGAGCTGCGGCACGAAGATGCGGCCCTGCCGGTCCACGAGATAGGTATTCTGAAGCTGGGCTTCCGTATTGTTCTGTTCGGTGCTCGCGACATTCGCGATCTGGAGAACGTCGCCCTTGCCGATCTTGTAGGAACTGATCGGATCTTCCGGCAGCCTGTCGGAGACGGCGGACTGGGAGGTCGCATAGGCGACGACCGGACCCTCGGCCTGTGCCAGCCGTGCGGGGGCATAGGAGCCGGGGGCGGGGATCACAGCACCGGATTGCTGACCCCCGCCGCCCAACTGACCGGGAACGGGCCGGGGCTGGTAGGGCCAGCGGACATTGGCCTCCTGCGCCGCCGCGATGGTCAGATTGACGATCTGGAGGTCATAGGGAAACCGCTCGTCATCATTGATGAAGAGGGATTTTTCGCTGGGGACATAGGACGGATAGTAAACGGCACCGCAGCCCACGAGCAATGCACTGGCCGTAACGCCGAGCGCGGCGGATCGGAGAACACCGGAGAATACGGCTTTACGGGGAGAAATCTTCACTGCCACGGTCTCTTTCCTGTTGTCTTACAGTTTCAGGACGCCATCGAAATCGCCGGCCAAGTCTGAGAGTGTGCATACGCAATGCGAATACCGGGCCATTTTCGGGTCTTTCCACCGGATTATCATACCACCTGTCGATACGATCAAGAAGATGCTTGTATCAGGACGGGGCATGTTCCTCTGTACCATTATGCCGATCCGGCTACACATACGAGTCTCTGCTTACCGTCGCGACCGATAGGGGGCAAGTGAATGCGCCGTTCGCCCCGCCTCCATCCCCCTGAAGGAACGAGAGCCATGACCCGCCCCTATGACGCCGTGATTTTCGATCTGGACGGCACCCTCATCGACAGCGCCGAAGCGATCATGCTGATCGCGGGGCGCTTTCTGGCAGAACAGGGCGCGCCGCCGATCAGCATTGAGGAGACGCGGGAATTCGTGGGAAACGGGGGCGATGTGTTCGCGCGGCGGATGCTGCGCGCGCGGGGGCTGGAGGCGGAAGGGGCCGGGGGAGACGCCCATGTCGCGCGGTTTCTCGAACTCTATGCCATGGCACCGGGAGAGGAGAATCCGGCCTATCCCGGCGCGGAGGCGATGCTGGATGCATTATCCGGGCTGGCGCTGGGGATGTGTACGAACAAACCGTATGACCCGACGCTCAATGTGCTGGATGCGCTGGGGTGGCGAAACCGTTTCGGGGCGGTGGTGGCGGGGGACACGCTGGCGACCAAAAAACCGGACCCCGAGCCGCTGCTCCATACGATCCGGGAACTGGGGGTGTCCCCGGAGCGGGTGCTGTTCGTGGGGGACAGCGAGGTGGATACGCAGACGGCCCTGGCCGCCGGGATCGACTATGCGCTGCACACGAACGGCTATCGCAAGACCCCGGCACAGGACCTGCCCGCCCTGCTGCGATTCGATGATTTCACGGCGCTGAGCGCGTTCGCGCTGGGGTCACGCTCTGCGGCATGATCCGATGGCCCGCGATATCGACCGTTCTGCACCGGATACAGCGCAGAAACGGTCCGTTATCAGGCCCCCGGCATCAGCCCATCGCGTCGATCAGGGCATCCGCCGTGCTCTTGACGGCCTCGCCGGGATTGTCCTCGACCAGAAGCGTCCTGACCACGCCGTCCTCGACCAGCATCGCATACCGCTTCGAGCGCAGGCCAAGGCCCCGTTCGGTCAGGTCCAGCTCCATGCCGATGGCCTTCGTGAAATCGCCCGATCCGTCGGCCAGCATGGTGATATCCCCGGCGGAAGCGGTCGCATCGGCCCATGCACCGAGGACGAAGGGATCGTTGACGGCGATGCAATAGGTCGCCTCGGCCCCTGCGGCGCGCAGATCATCGGCCCTCGCCATGAAGCCGGGCAGGTGATTGAGGTGACAGGTCGGGGTGAAGGCTCCCGGTACGGCGAAGACGGCGACGGTCTTGCCGCTGAACGCCTCGCCGGTCGTCATGGGCTTCGGACCATCGGCGGTCATGGTGGCGAAAGTGGCGTCGGGCAGTCGGTCGCCGGTCTGGATGGTCATGGGTGGTATCCCCCGTTTTGCGGTTGAAGCGGTCTTGCGAGCGTGAAATAGCGGTTCCGTGTCCGGTTGACGAGAGGATTGACGTCATGGCCCATCCGAAACGCATCGTCATCATCGGGGCGGGCCATGCCTCGGCCCAGCTCTGCGAGAGCCTGCGAAAGGGCGGGTACGGGGGATCAATCACCCTTGTGGGCGAGGAGGCGTGGCTGCCCTATCAGCGCCCGCCGCTGTCGAAAGCCTATCTGCTCGGCGATTTCGAGCGTGAACGGCTGTTCGTGAAGCCCCGGACTTTCTACGACGAGGCGGGGATCGACCTGCGGCTGGGCATCCGCGCGGAGGCAATAGACCGGGCGGCGCGGCACGTTCATCTGTCGGACGGCACCGACCTGCCCTATGACGCCCTTGCCCTGCTGACCGGTGCGCGGGTGCGCCCTCTCGATTGTCCCGGCGCGGGGCTGGAGGGTGTGCATTACGTGCGCGGCATCGATGATATAGACGGGCTGATGCCCGCCGTGGAGAGAGCCGCCCGCGCGGTGGTGGTCGGCGGCGGATATATCGGGCTGGAGGCGGCGGCGGTCCTGCGAAAGCGCGGGCTGGCCGTCACCCTGCTGCACCGCTCGCCCCGCCTGCTCTCGCGCGTGGCCAGCGTCGATACGGCCCGGTTCTTCGATGCCCTGCACCGCGAGGAGGGCGTCGATATCCGCCTCGGCACCACGCTGCGCGCCATCGAGGGCGCGGGCCGGGTGGAGCGGGTCGAGATCGAGCGGGTGGGGGTCGATCATCTCGCGGCGGATTCCCATGGAGAAATCGACGCCGATCTGGTCGTTGCGGGCATCGGCGTCCTGCCCAATCAGTCCCTTGCGATCGCCGCCGGTCTGATGACCGAAGACGGCATCGCGGTGGACGAGACCTGCCGAACCGACGATCCGGCCATTTTCGCCGCCGGAGACGTGGCGTGGCATCCCCATGGACGCTGGGGCGATATCCGCCTCGAATCCGTGCAGAACGCGCTGGATCAGGCCAAGGTCTGCGCGGCGGCGATGCTGGGCGAGGCCACCCCCTACGATGCGATTCCGTGGTTCTGGTCGGATCAGTATGACGTGAAGCTGCAATCGGCTGGCCTGCCCCAGGGCTATGACCGGGCAGTCTGGCGGGCGGGCGACAGGCCGCGTTCCGGCTCCTGCTGGCTCTATGCGGCGGAGCGGCTTCTGTGCGTGGAGGCCATGAACGACCCGCGCGCCTATATGACCGGCAAACGCTGGATCGAAGCCGGAGTCTCGCCCGAACCGGAGGCCATTGCGGATGCGGGCACACCCCTCAAATCCGTTCCCGCGACATGATCGGCCACCGTCTCTGACGGCGAGAACGCCTGTAATCGAAATAAATATGTCCTGTCGAAGAAGCGTCCGCCATTATGTCGCGCATTCGCGATACGCGGGGGGTAAGACATGATTGCAGCAAAGCATCCGCGAGAGCCGGAAAGACTGGCCGCACTGCGACTCTATGAGGTTCTCGATACCGACCCGGAGGTCGAATTCGATGATATCGCGACCCTTACCGCCCGGTTATGCGGCACGCCCATCGCGGTGGTCAATCTGATCGACGGGGAACGACAGTTCTTCAAGGCCGAGGTGGGGCTGGGGGTGCGCGAGACACCGCTGCCCACATCGCTGTGCTCCCATGCCATCCTCGAACATGAATTCGTCGAGATCCACGACACGCTTCAGGACCCGCGCATGATCGACAATCCGCTCTGCTGCGGGGAGCCGGGTCTGCGCTTTTATGCGGGGGCATTGCTGACAACCGCCGCAGGGCTGCCCATCGGTACGCTCTGCGTCCTCGATTACGAACCGCGCGCGCTGTCGCCGGTACAGCGCGATGCCATGAAGGTGCTGGCCCGGCAGGTCATGGCACAGCTCGATCTGCGCCACTCGCTGGCCAATGCCGAGACCCTGCGGCAGGAGGTCGATCACCGGGTCAAGAACTCGCTGCAATCGCTCTCCGCCTTCGTGGGCATCAAGGCACGAGGCACCACCTCGCCCGAAGCGCGCGACGTTCTCGAATCGGTGACCCAGAACATCCGCACCGTCTCGATGCTGCACGAACTGCTCTACAAGACCGAGGCGGGGTCATCGGTCGATCTGGGCCGGTTCATCGGGAATGTCGTGGATTTCCTGTCCGGGGTCGCGCCTGCCGGAATCGATGTGACCTGCGAGACCACCCCCGTCTCCGTGACATCGCGACAGGCCGCCGGGGTCGGAACACTGCTGAATGAGCTTGCCACGAATGCCTTCAAATACGCCTTCCCCGACGGACGGACAGGCCGGGTACATTTCAGCCTGTCACGCCCTGATCCGGGCGTCGTGACACTCGTTTGCACCGATGACGGGATCGGCCCGCCCGAGGGCTATGAGGTCGGCACCGGACTGGGCATGAAACTGATCGCCGCCGTGACCGCACAGCTTCGCGGGACGGTCAGGCATGGCGCGGGAGAGCCGGGAATGCGGCTCGAACTCATCTTTCCCCTGCTGCCCGAAGAGGAAAAGCCGCAGGGGTCGGTCTTCGCCTCCTGACGTCTTTTCGGTTGCACCGGGGGCGGGTTCGGGCCATGCGTTTGCGCGGCCCCCGCAGGGAAGGAACCCCATGGATATCGTCGCCGGACGCTTCCGGGCACGCCTCGCCGAGACCGAACAGGATGTGCAAGCCGCCCAGCGCCTGCGCTATCGCGTCTTCGTCGAGGAAATGGGCGCGCAGGCCAGCGAGGCCGAACACGCCGCCCGCCGTGAAACCGACGCCTTCGATGTCTTCTGCGATCACCTGATTCTCGAAGATGACAGCCGCGCGGTGGATGACCCGCTGGACCGGGCGGTCGGCGTCTATCGCCTGCTGCGCCGTTCCGTCGCCCGGAAGAACGGAGGCTTCTATACCGCCGCCGAATTCGACCTGTCCCGGCTGGAGGATTATCCGCAGGAAACCCTCGAACTCGGACGGTCCTGCGTCGATGCCGATTACCGGGGCGGCTCGGCCATGCAGCTGCTGTGGATGGCGCTGGCGCAGTATATCGACACCCATGATCTCGGCCTGCTGTTCGGCTGTGCCAGCTTTCACGGAACCGATCTGGCACCGCTGGCCATGCCGCTGGCGCATCTGCATCACCATCATCTCGCCCCCGAACCCCTGCGCGCGCGTGTGCTGCCGCAGCATTACAATTCCCTCGACCTGATGCCTGAAGACCGGATCGACCGCCGCGAGGCCATGCGCGCGGTGCCCGCGCTCATCAAGGGCTATCTGCGTCTGAACGGGTTTGTCGGGGACGGGGCCTATATCGACCGCGATTTCAACACGGTCGATGTCTGCCTCATCATGGAAACCAGCCGCATCGCGGATCGCTACCGGAAGTTCTACACCGGCAAGACCTCGCCGCAGATGGAGCGGATACTGGGATAGGGCTGTCGGCGATCAACGCGGAGAAAGACCCCGGAGCGGCAGAGCGACGCCGCGTGTTTCACGACACCGGACTCAAGCCCCCGGATCGACATCCTCGCGGCGCACATCCACGCGGCCCTGAGACGGCGGGCGATATCTCACGAACCGCGCCAGACGCTGCGCCCAGGCCATGATGCCGTGGCGCTCCATCCAGAGGGCATAGCGGACGTAGAGCGGATCATGCGACAGGTGCCGCTCCTCGGTGCGGGCGCGGATGTAGTAGATCAGGTTCACGGCCAGCAGGCGCAGGGTATTGCCCGCCGCCGCCGCCCAGTGCCCGTTCCAGCCCTGACCCCGGAACCCGAAGACAAAGGGCGCGATGAAAGGCAGGGCCTCGAACCACCAGGACAGGTTCTTCGACAGATACGCGGGATGCTTCGAGAAGCGGTACGGCCCGTTCGTGATGACGCCGCGATGGGTGAGATTCGAGAAGCGCAGCCCGAAGCTGACCGATGCCCAGGTGTAGATGCCCATCAGCCCGAGAATGATGACCGAAAACACGATCTGGAGGGCCGGATACGGGGCCAGCAACGATCCCCAGTCCATATCGGTGCGATAGGCGAAATATTGCGGCCCCATCAGGCCCCAGAACGGCTGGTAGCAGATGATGGCGGGCAGCCAGCCGGACCATGTAGGCTCGGTCGAGCGGATATGATTGTCGAACAGGCGCACGGTCAGGGCATAGCCCACGACGATGCAGCCCAGATCCACGAGGATCAGAAGATTGTAGAAGAAGTGATGCCAGCCCATCAGGTCGAGCTGAGAGAAATCCGCACCCCGGAAATTGATGATATTGCCGTGGAAATACGCGAACATCAGCGGCAGGAAGAACGCCTTCACCGTCCAGCCCAGTGCGTGCTGGCGAATCTTCGACAGGCTCACCTCGGTTGTCCAGCCCAGTATCAGCGCGCCCACATGCCAGTACCCGTCATGGGGCCGGCGCATCCGCCCGTCGGCCCACCAGAAATAGGCGGGCGAGATCAGCAGGAAGACGGGAATGGTGATGTTCAGCATCTCGTAGAACGGATCGAACAGGGTGGCCGAGTATTCGGGGACGATCGTGTAGATCAGCGCGATGATCGCGAGGGTCGTCCACAGCCCGATCAGCTTCACGCCGAAGCGCGAGAAGGACGGTGCGGCGGGGCCATGCCAGTCGATGCCTTCCTGCGAATAATCGACCGTATGGCCGATAAGACCGGGACCGCCGGGCACCGCATCGCTGGCCTGTTCGGGCGCGCGGCGACCGCGCAGCAACAGGGCCTCCAGACCGATCAGCGGCAGGGCAAAAGCGGCGGCGACGATGAGCGTTGCGGTCAGGTCGGCCACGCCGGGCATCTGGCGCAGGACGCAGACGGCGGCGATCATGCAGGCAACGCCCGTCCAGTTGATCCACATGACCGTGGCAGAGCGGGGACAGGCGACCGGATCGGCAGGGGGCCGGTCGCTCATGCGGAGACCTCCATCAGCGTCGCGTCGCCCAGACCGGGACCGGCGAGAAGGTCGGGCACGAGGGAATTGACGGCATCAAGCTGCATCCGTGTCTGGATATCGCCCGCCAGCAACTCGATCCCGCGCGCATGGAGCACCTGACGCAGGCGGGTCGGGTCGCCCTTCTGGGCAATGGCGCTCTTGGCCATGGCCGGGCCATCGACGGCGATGACCGCAAGACCGCGACCGGCCAGCGCATCAAGATCGGCGGACCAGTCCATTATGCGTTCGAGACCGAAACGCGCCCCCGCCTTCAGCAGGGCCGCAAGGGCTTTGGGCGGGCCGGACTGAATGCTCGACTGGGGAATGATGATGACGAGGCGGCCTACCGCATCCCCGGCCCCGGCGATCAGGTCCGACAGCGAATCGGCCAGTGCATCCTCGGCGACGGCCTCCGATGACAGGCGCACGAAGATCCGCGCAGAGGGGCCGTCCGATGGTCCGACGAGGGACAGGGCATGGCGGATGACGGACATCGTGCCTTCGAGCGAGGCCGGGGTCTCCGGGTCGTCGATGAGCAGGCTGGCGGGCGCGCGGCCCGCATCGAACAGCGGCACCACCCGCACCTTGTCGGATTTGCGCTTCTGCGTGAACCGGTCGCGCAGGCGTCCGGCACGCTCGGTGATGGATGCGCCTGTGGCAGAGGAGGGGTTGGCGGCGGAGATGGCTGCCCCCGCGCCCACAACGGCGGCACCACCGGCGGCGAGAGCGACCGGCTCGACGGTTTGCAGTTCGGCGATCTCCTCGCCCTGCGCCCGCTCGACACGCAATGCGGCCACGCTCTGCTCCAGCGTATCAAGGCGGGCCGCCGCCTGTTTTCCGGGGCCGTCGAGAGCCGCGACCCGCTTGCCCATCGCATCGACCAATGCACGCAGCTTCTCGGTTTCCGCCGCATCGGAACTGGTGGACAGGCGCTCCATGTCGGTCGCGAGGGATTCGACGATCTGCGCCATCTCGTCGATGGATGACCGCAGGGTGGTGATGTCCTGAGCCTGCCGTTCCGCCGCCGCGCGAACCTCGGCGATATCCTCTTCCAGAAACGCCGTGTCATGGTCCTCGACTTCCGGCTGACGCATCGCATAGCCGAGGGCGCAGCCCGCCAGCGCGACGGCGAGGGCGGACGGCCATTCCGTTGTGAAAACCGCCAGCGCAAGGGCAAGAGCCAGACAGGTAGCAAAGACGAAGAGGGGAATGTACTGCCTGTCGATCATCCGGGCCGGACCCTTTTCATGGAGGGGCACCCGTGTCGGGCGCACTCACTGTTCCCAAGTGGTTGCAGTATTTCGCTTTCAATAGGGTTAACCCCCCTTATCCGAAACGGGACGGGAGCGGTAGGCGGCCCATGCTTCGGGGGTGTCGAGATCGGTCAGAACGCCCTCCCCCGCCCCCTCCATAAAGCACAGGTTTTCAGAGTTCGCAGCCACCACCTGCCGCGCCCCCGCATCCCCCGTCAGAGCCGCGAGCGCGGGCAGGTGAGCGGCCCCGAAAAGTACAGGGTTTCCGGGGACTCCCTGCATGGTGCGCGGTCTCAGGATACGGCGGGGAGCCTGTGGCGGCAGGGCCGCGATCAGGGTGTCGAGCAGGGCGGATGTGAGGTCGGGCATATCGGCGGGCAGAACCATGACGCCGCGCGTATCGGCGGGCAGTGCGGCGACCCCGGTGGCGATGGACCGGCCCATGCCCTCCCGCCAGTTTTCATTCGCAACAATCCGCAGGGGCAACCCCGCCAGCACCGATTCGCGCGCCGCCCGATTCGCCCCCGTCACCGCGATGACCTCCCCCGCCCCACTTTCCAGTGCCATCCGGGCACTGCGCGCCAGCAAGGGTTCGCCGTCGAGGATTTCGAGCAGCTTGTCACCGCCGCGCATCCGGGTCGAACCACCGGCAGCAAGCAGGATGATCGCGACCTTCATGACCGTTTTCCGCGTGGTCGCGGCTCCCGTGGATGGGGACGGCCCGGCATTTCCTTGAGCAATCCGCCCACCCCCATCGCCGCGATCCCCGATGCCGTCACCGGCAGCCGCGCGGCCATGCGCTCCAGTACCCAGTCGGCCCCGTTCAGGGCCGGAGACCGCGCACAGCCGGGCAGCACGATCACCGGCGTCTCGCCGATCCGGGCGAGGACCAGCAGATTCCCCGGATCGACCGGCATCCCGAACCGCGCGATGGTTCCTCCGGCGGCGACGACAGCGGCAGGGGCCGTGTCACGCCGATCCGACGTCGCCGTCGCCGCAAGGATGAGCAGCAGGTCGGGCCGCGTCTGCATGGCCGCGCCGATCCCGTCGGCCAGCGCGGCTCCCTCATGGGGCAATACGGTCGCTTCCGGCGCAACCGATCCCAGCGAGACCAGCCGATCCGCCACCGCCCGGATGCCCTTGTCGAGTGCGGAGGGTTTGAGGGTATCCGACCGGGTGACGATCAGGGCCGTGCTCAGCGGCATGAACGGGTGCAGCACGAGCGCCCCCGCCAGCGCGGCGGTGGCCCGGTCGAGAGCGGCACGCGGGGCCGCATAGGGGATGATCTTCGCCGTCGCGGCAAGCTGGCCCTCCTCCAGCCGGGCAAAATCGGGCGGCGTGGCGATGGTCATCGCCTCGTCAACCGCATTGGCCGCGTCGATGGCTCCGGCATCCACGCGCAGGATACCGGCGGCCTCCGCATACAGATTGCAGCGTCCCGTCGTGGGCGCAGCCGCCGCCAGCCCCCCGCCACAGGCGGCGCGGGCAAGGGCCTCGGCGGCATCGTTCTCGGACACATCATGCGCGTCGGGCCGGGCCACCGTCACCTCCGGGACTCCCGCCCCGGCGAGGACGGCGAGATGATCGGCGGTCAGCACCGTTCCCTTCTTCAGCATTCCCGCCTCGCCCGCGCGCAGGGAATGGGCCAGAACAGCCCCCTCCGCTGCGGCCAGCGGCACGGTCGCGAATATCATCGGGTTTCGGGCCGACGCAGCGCCTCGACCACCCGTGCCATGACGGCCACTGCAATCTCGGCAGGGGATTTCGCCCCGATATCAAGACCGACAGGCGCATCGATCCGCCCGATCTGCGCCTCGCTGAACCCGGCCCCGGCAAGGCGCTCCGCGCGCTTTGCCCCCGTCCGCCTCGATCCCAGCGCCCCCACATAGAACGCCTGTGAGCGCAGGGCGACATGCAGCCCCGGATCGTCGATCTTGGGGTCATGGCTCAGGCATACCACGGCACTGCGGGTATCGGGGGCAAAGGCGGTCAGCGCCGCATCGGGCCATTCCCGCGACAGGGCCATGTCCGGGAAGCGCGCGGCGGAGGAAAAGCTGTCGCGCGGGTCGATGATCGTCACGTCGAACCCGGTCATCGCCGCCATGCGACTCAGGGGCTGCGCGATATGCGCCGCGCCGATGATCGCCATGCGGAGCGGCGGATTATGGACCGCGAGAAACCATCTGCGCCCGTCCGCCTCGGTAAAGCCCGACCGATCCCCGTCGGCGGCGACGCGCGCCGCCTGCGTCAGCGCATCGTCATCACAGAGCGCCAGAAGCCGCCGTTCCCTCGTCTCAAGATCGGTGGCCAGCACCGTGCGCGCCCGCTCGGCCCGCGCCTCGACCAATGCGCGCAGGATGGGCAGCGGAATGCCCTCGCCGGTGCCCACAGGCTCCACGAAGACCTGAATTCTGCCGCCGCAGGCAAGACCGACCGCAAAGGCATCATCATCGGAAACGCCGAATTCCAGCAGGCGGCAATCGCCCGCCTCCATCGCCTCGAAAGCCTCGGCGGCCACCGCCGATTCGACACATCCCCCCGATACCGACCCGACCAGATCCCCCTGTGCCGAAATCGCCAGCAAGGCCCCCGGCTGGCGCGGCGCCGACCCCCAGGTCTCGATCACCGTAGCCAGCGCGGCGGGCATACCCCCGTCCACCCAGCGCAGAGCGGTTTCGGGAATGGCATCATGGTCGATCATTCGGCGGCTTCCGGGACGGCCCGCGCATCGACACCGATATCGCCTGCCTTCAGCGTCGTTCCGGGCTGATCCTCAAGCAAAACGACGCTGGAATACTCCGTCAGCATCTCACAATCCTCTTTGTATGGGGATACGCCGTCACCCCTCGAAACCCTCGAAGGTCAGGCGCTTCGGGGGCGGGGCCGGCTCGTCGAGCATCGCCGTGTAGCGCGCCTGCAATCCGCTGTCGCCGTCATCCATCAGCGTCGCGGCCAGATCGCGCAGGGAAGCGATATTATGGGTCGCGCGGAAGGCATCGACCTCGCGCAGCAACGCACGCACCCCCTGTGCGCGGGGGGCAAATCCGTCCCAGCGCAGCAGCGGGTTGAGCCAGATCAATCGACGGCATGAGAGGCGCAGGCGCTTTGCCTCCCTGAGCAGCAGGTCCGGCTCCTCCCGGTCCAGCCCGTCGGTGATGAGGAGCACGGTGGCCCCCCGCCCCAGCACCCGACGCCCCCAGAGGCGGTTGAATTCATGCAGGCTCGGCCCGATCCGCGTTCCGCCCTCCCAGTCGAGCGCCTCGGCCCCCGCCGCCTCCAGCGCCTCGTCGGGATCGCGCTTTTGCAGGGCGCGGGTGATATTGGTCAGGCGCGTCCCGAAGGTGAAGGCATGGACCTTCGACCATCCGTCCCCCTCGCGTCTGGCGGCGGCATGAAGGAAATGCAGCAACATCCGCGAATACCCGCTCATCGAGCCGGAGATATCGCACAGCGCCACCAATGCAGGCCAGTCCTCGCGCCGGTTCCTCACCGGCAGGGTCATCGAGCCGCCGGGCCGCATCGCTCCGCGCATCGCCGCCCGCCAGTCAGGCGTGCGCCCCCGGTGCGAGCGGATGGTGCGGCGTGTCGGCAGCGGCTTAACCGGCAGGCGCAGAGTCGCGATCGCGCGTTCGGCCTCGCGCAGTTCGGCGCTCGTCATCTGATCGAAATCGCGGGCCTCCAGCTTTTCGGTGCCCGAATACGTCAGCGTGGCATCGAATTCGATCTTCTCCTCTTCCTCCTCCGTCTGTGGCGGCGGCAGGGGCGTGTCGGCCCCGTCCAGCAGGCCCTCCGCCGCCCGCGTTTCCGCCGCCCGCTTTTCCTCGTTCCGGGGCGCGCGGATCTGGGGCATCAGCGCGCCCATCATCTTCTCGATGAATTGAGGATCGCGCCAGAACATGCGGAAACACTGGTCGAACAGCGGTATCTGATCCCGCCGCGTCACCAGACAGGCGCGCAGGGTATGATAGAAATCCTCGCGCCTGGAAAACCCCGCCGCCTCCACCGCATGGACCGCATTGAGGATATGCGCCGGTCCCACCGGCACCCCTGCCTTCCGCAGCGCCCGCGCGAAATGAGCGATGTTGTCGGCCAGCCTGCCGGGGGTATCGGGGAGGGGGTAGGCGGTCATGCGACGAGCGGCGGAGCAGCGCCCGCAACCGCAGTTTTCATGCGGATGAGGGTTTCCGCCGTCCTCCGGTCGATGCTGTACCGCCCTTTGCGCCATGCTTCGGCCAGCGCCTGCCGGTCATCGGGCAAGTCGGTGACGGGATACCGGCGATGGGCGACGATCTCGATCATATCCCGAACATAGCGCAGATCGCGGCGCGCGTCATGCGGGCGCTGTCGCCGCACCCTCCGCGTTGCAGGGTGAACACTTCGTTTACCGCGCCCGTGCGATGCCGGGTGCTGAAATCGCTCAGGGAAACCCAAGCCATGCACATAATCGCCTTTCGCCTGCTTCAGGTCGGGTTCGCCATTTTCCTGCTCGCCGTCGCGTTCTGGCCGGACTATGGCCTGTTTTACATGGCCGTCGAGCGCGTGGATCAGAACCCGTATATCGTGACGCTGGGCAGCGCGCTGTGGATCATGTTGCTGGGCCTGAATCTGCCGCTCTCACGCAGGCAGTTCCAGGTTCTCGGCGCGATCTGTTTTCTGGCGATGATCGGTGTGGTTCTCTTCGCGCTGCGTGATAACGGCCTCTTCGACGAGGGCAATACCGATCAGCTCATCATCACGGCGATCATCGGGGGCGGCATCATGCTCGGCTGGTTCACGATTTCGTCCCATATCTGGCGCTCCTACCGGGGCGTTCAGGGGGTGGACGATGCCGATACCGGGGTGCCGGAATAAAAACCGGCGTCCCCGAATCCGGGACGTCGGTGTTCCCGGCGATCACGCCACGGTCGATCCTGATCGGACTGATCCGGTCGGGTCAGGAATGACCTCGGAGCACACTTGATTTCAGGCGGACCACCCTTCGCACCGGGACCGTGTGCGAAGGGGCATATTGCTGATTCAGACAGAACTCAGAATGCGTCAGCCGCGCGATTCGAGATACTGGACGAATTTTTCCATATCGCCGCCATAGCTGTTGATGAGCGAGGTGAACTCGCCCCGCTGTGACACGGCCATGGAAATGCCCTCGATCTCGAAATCCTCGACAAGGGGCTTACCCGACCGCTCCGAGATTTCCCAGCGCACCGACAGCGGCGGCTGTGAACCGCGATTGACCGATGTATCCACGGCAAAGCCGCTGCCGGTCTCGCGGACGGTGCCGATCTCGATGACCTCGCCGGAATATTCCGAGAAGCGGCTGACATAGGTGGATGCGACGAACCTCTTGAAGGCTTCGATATAGCGCAGTTTGAGAGGCTCTGACATGCCCCGGCCATAGCGTCCGAGCGCGAAGCCCGCGATCTGGCGCATATTGGAATAGCGATCCATCATGGCCATGAATGTGGCCTGTTTTTCCTCCGTGCTGGAGGGGGAGCGGATCAGGGCGAGAACTTCGTCGGAAACCTGCCGGACGAGGGCTTTCGCGTCTTCCGCACTCTTGGCGAAAGCGATTCGGGGCAGGGTCGTGGCCAGACCGGCGGCGGTCAGGGCAAGGAAGAAGCGGCGGTTCATAGGATACTCCAGCCAGGGCAGTGATTGAAACGCGCGGGAAGACCTGACCGGAAACCGGGCAGACCCTCGCGGCACGGTAGATAAGGTATGCGGCCCAGAAAGCTAGAATTCGCCCGCTTCGTAGATATCGGGCCGCGCCTCGGTATCAATATTACCGTTAAGTATGGCGTTGTTGCGGCGCTGAAGGTACAGATTGCGAACGGTCGTATAGCTGTCCGGGCTTTTGTAGAGCGCCCCGTCGATGGGATCGCTGAACCGGTAGCGGGTATCCACGATGCTCGCCGCGCGCTGCCCCGCTCCGAGCAGGGTGCTGCCGCTGCCACTGCCCACATAGCTGAGCGGGTTGAGGACGAAATCCCCCACGGTTCCCGCGAAATCACGCGCCGAGGATGGCCCGAGAAGCGGCAATTCGTAATACGGCCCCTGATTCGCGCCCCAGACCGCGAGGGTCTGGCCGAAATCCTCGTCATGTTCGGGGATTTTCATGTCCGTCGCGGGGTCCAGCAGACCCAGCCCGCCGAGCGTCGCATTGACGAACAATCGCGCCGCCGTGTCGCCCGTGCGCTCGATATTGCCCTGAAGCGCGGAGTTCACGAGTGTCTTCGGCAATGAGAGAAAGCGCACCTCATTATCGACGATATGCTTGATCGTCGCCGGAACAAGCGCGCCGTAGCCTTTCGACAGCGGGCGCACGAGCACGGTGTCGAGGCCCTTGTTGACCGCATGGAAGGGACGGTTCAGATACTCAGCCGGGTCGTAGCCGTTCGTCACGGTCGTTGACTGGGCACAGCCCGAAAGGGCGATAAGGCAAAGCGTGATAACGCTCGCCATGGATCGAAACGAAGTCATCTACGGCACCACATCGAAATTACATTGAACTGTAACAAGAATAGAGCATCCATTCCCGATTCAAAGTCCTACATGGATGCCATACTCCTTTGTAATTCGTTAATGTTGCCCTCGAACACCGCTTCTCCGCAAAGGCCCCTTGTACTTTCTCGCCATGGCGGGGCATACGGGATCGTGATGACGGACGACGCGACCGCCCCCATGGATGTGGTGCTCGACGCCCTGCGAGGGGCCGCCGAGGGAACACGCCTGCGTATCCTGCGCGTGCTGGCGGGCGGAGAACTGACCGTCAGCGAACTCACGCAGGTTCTGGCCCAGAGTCAGCCGCGCATCTCGCGGCATCTCAAGCTGCTGGTCGATGCGGGTCTGATCGAACGTCGGCGCGAGGGAAGCTGGGCCTTCTTCCGGCTGGCCCGCACCGGTTTCGCCGCCCGCCTCGCCACCTTCACCCTGGATGCGATGGAGGGCGATGCCGCCGATCTGCGCCGTGATGCCGAACGGCTTGACCGGGTGAGGCGGCGGCGGGCCGAAGCGGCGGAGGCCTATTTCCGCGAGAACGCCTCGGAATGGGATCGCCTGCGCGCGCTCCATGCCTCCGAGGAGGCGGTGGAAAAAGCGGCGCGCGACCTGCTGGCCCCCGTCGAAGGCAAGCCCTTCGACCGCCTGCTCGATCTGGGCACCGGCACCGGCTGGATGCTGTCGGTCCTCGCCGATCACGCGCAGGCCATGACGGGCTTCGACATCAATTCCGACATGCTCACTCTGGCGCGGGCGCGGCTGGAGGACGGCACGGTCCCGGCCCATGCGGAACTGCGCCAGGGGGATATCCTCGCCCTGCCCGAGGAGGATGATGCCGCCGATGCCGCCGTCATCCATCAGGTGCTGCATTTCCTTACCGATCCCGGTGCCGCATTGGTCGAGGCCGCACGGGTGCTGGCCCCCGGCGGGCGGCTTCTGGTGGTCGATTTCGCCCGGCACGATCTGGAATTCCTGCGCGACCGACATGCCCATCGCCGCCTCGGCTTCGAGCGTGAGGAAATCGACGCCCTCGCCGATGCCGCCGGGTTCGATCCCCTCGACTGGCGCGAAATTCCCGCTCCTGAAACCATGGGTGCCGATGGCCTGACGGTCTCTCTGTGGCTTTT
>CAKZUT010000206.1 GCA_937922185.1 uncultured Neomegalonema sp. | reverse complement strand
CCTGCGCTGCTGGTCCGGGGTCTCTCCGCGTCAGAACCCGGCCCCGGACCAGCACAGCAACATTGCATGTTGCAGTGCATCCGGGGAAGAACAGTCAGCGTTTAGGGCCGTTGGTATGAGGCCTACGGCATGAAGGGCATGTCCGTATCCCCCGGATCGGCCCCGGCAGCGGTCAGCATGGCATGGACCTGACCCCGGTGATGGGTGCCGTGATTGAAGAAATGGATCAGCAGCAGACTCTTTGGCCGGGTAACCTCGCGCCCCACCGCGCCGGACCACCAGGTCAGGTCACCGGCGAACCAGCCCTCATCCAGCCCGGCGGTCCAGTCGAGGATGGTCCGGTCCATCCGCCGCCGTTCGAGAGCGTAGCCCTGCCATGATGCTGTCTCGCGAACGGAGTCGGGGATCGTCGCCGTCTCCGGCGCATCGGTGCCCGCAAAACGGCTCATCCAGATGCGGTCGCCCCAGAGCAAATGGTTGAGCGTCCCGGCGATCGACCCGAAGAACGCGCCCCGGTCCGCCTGACGCGCCTCGTCATCCAGTCCGTCGGCGGCAATGATGACATTCTCGTTCTGCCACGCGGTGTAGCGGGCCATGGTGCGGGCGTAATCGGCATCGGGCATGATCGCCTCCTCATCCGGGGATTGCACGATGGGCCTAGCGGGTGAATGCTGGCGCGGCAATGACAGGAGCGCGCCATGTATCTTCACGATGCCCTCATCCGCCGCGACAGCCCCGTTCGCGTCCTGTTGATCGGGGCGGGCAAGTTCGGCTCGATGTTTCTGGCGCAGGTGCCGACGACCCCCGGTCTGGAAGTCGCGGTCATCGCCGATCTGCGTCCCGATGCCGCCCGCGATGCCTGTCGCAGCGTCGGCTGGAGCGAGGAGCGGATCGCCGCCACCACCTTCACCGACGATGCACCGCAGGCCATCGCCACGGGCGATATTGACGTGGTGATCGAAGCGACCGGGCATCCGGCGGCGGGGATCGTCCATGCCTCGGCGGCCATCGGAGCGGGACGGCATATCGTGATGGTCAATGTCGAGGCCGACGCACTGGCCGGTGCCCTGCTGGCCGAACGGGCGCGGACGGCGGGGGTGGTCTATTCGCTGGCCTATGGCGATCAACCCGCCCTGATCGCGGAGATGGTGGACTGGGCCAGGTGTTGCGGGTTCACCGTCACGGCGGCGGGCAAAGGCACGAAATATATGCCCTGTTACCATGCCTCCACGCCCGAAACCGTGTGGGATCATTACGGCCTGACACCACAGCAGGCGCGCGAGGCGGGGATGAACCCGAAAATGTTCAACTCGTTTCTGGACGGCACGAAATCGGCGCTGGAAATGGCGGCGGTGGCCAATGCCTGCGATCTGGCCGTGCCGGAGACGGGGCTGACCTTTCCGCCCTGCGGCATGGATGATCTGGCCCATGTGCTGCGCCCCCGTGCCGAGGGCGGCGTGCTGGACGGCAGTGGGATGGTCGAGGTGGTTTCCTCCATGGAGCGCGACGGGCGCGCGGTGGCGAAGGATCTGCGCTGGGGTGTCTATGTGGTGATCGAGGCTCCGACCGACTATGCCGCCGCCTGCTTTCGGCAATACGGCATGAACACGGATGCCGGCGGGCGTTATTCGGCGATGTACAAGCCCTTCCACCTGATCGGGCTGGAACTGGGCATCTCGGTCCTCTCCGCCGCCCTGCTGGGCCAGCCGACAGGATCGACCCGCGACTGGCGCGGCGATGTGGTGGCCGTGGCCAAGCGCGACCTGAAGGCGGGCGAGGGACTCGACGGCGAGGGCGGCGGCTGCGTCTGGGGCAGGCTGATGCCCGCCCCCGCCTCGCTGGCGGCGGGCGCATTGCCTATCGGGCTGGCGCAGGATGTCCCCTTGACCCGTGACGTTGCCGCAGGCGACACCGTGCGCTGGTCCGATGTGAGCATCGACGATACCTCGGGCGCAGCCGGTGTCCGGCGCAGCATGGAAAGGTCATCCGCATGAATCGCCCCGCCAATGCCCTGATGGGCGCCTGTATCGCCGATGCCGCGACGCTGGGCGTCCACTGGCTCTATGACCCGGACAGGATCGCGCGGCTGGGGCAGGCGTTGTGGCGGGAGCCGGACCCGGCGGATTTCGACGGGGCGAAGGGCGTCTTCGTCCATCACGGCAAGCGCAGGGGCGATATCTCGCAATACGGAGCGCAGATGCGGGTGATGCTTCAGGCGCTGGCGCAGGGACCGTTCGAGGCGGAGAACTATCACAGGGCGTTCGGCGCGGCCTTCGGGCCGGGGGGCTGGTGGCACGGCTATATCGACAAGGCGACGAAAGGCACGCTGGCCCATATCGCCGCCGGTACGGTCCCGACGGGCGCGCATGATGATCAAATCCCCGCCCTCTCGGCCCTGCCCGCGCTGATCGCCGCCGGGGCCGCCCCCGATATCTGCGCGCAGGCCGTGGCGCAGATCAGCAATCACGAGACGACCGCCGCCTATGCCCCCGCCGCAACCGAGGCCCTGCGCGCGGCCTTCGCGGGCCGGAACATCGCGGAAGCCCTCGCCCGTGGTGTCGATGCCGCCGGACCCGCCGCCCGCGCGCCCCTCGGTGCCGCCCTGATCGACACCGCCGATCCGGTCGCCTACGGGGGCGAGGTCGGACGGGCCTGCCCCCTGCCGCAAACCCTGCCCGTCGCCTTCCGTATCGCCGCCGCCGCACAAAGCTATGTCGAGGCCGTCGAGATCAATGCGCGGGTGGGGGGCGATAATTGCGGGCGGGCAATCTTCCTCGGCGCCCTGTTCGGCGCAAGCGATCCACCACCCCCCCTCTGGGCCGCCCGCCTGCGTGAGGGGCCGGTACTCGCAGCGGAGATCGACGCTCTGGTGCGGGCGGATCAGGGGGGCGCATCCCAACAGGACGACCGAGTATGACCGCTCCCCTTACCATCGCCATCGACGGACCCGCCGCCTCGGGCAAGGGCACCATCGCGCGCCGGGTCGCGGAGAAATATGCGCTGCGGCATCTCGATACCGGCCTGCTCTACCGTGCCGTTGCCGTGCTCTGTGCCGCCGAGGGCATACCGCTGGCCGATGCGGCGGCGACCGGGGCGCGGGCCAACCGGCTCGATCCGGGCGATCTGGAAAGGCCGGGCCTTCGCAGCGCCGCCGCCGGGCGCGGGGCGTCGGTCGTCGCCGCCCATCCCCCCGTGCGCGCGGCCCTGCTCGACTGGCAACGCGATTTCGCGATGCTCGCACCGGGGGCCGTGCTGGACGGGCGCGATATCGGCACCGTGGTCCTGCCGGAGGCCCGCGCGAAGCTGTTCGTGACGGCGGAACCGGACGTGCGCGCGGCCCGTCGCTGGCGCGAACTGTCGAAGGATCGCGACATCGCCTATCGCACCGTCTTGCAGGATATCGAGGACCGCGACGCCCGCGACGCCGCCCGCAGCGATGCCCCCATGCGGCAGGCCGGGGACGCCGCTCTGCTCGATACCACGCAGATGAGCATCGAGGCCGCCGTGACGGAGGCGATCCGCCTGATCGAGGGACAGCTTGCTGCCTGAAATCGGGCATTTGCGCGAACGCGGGACGCTCACACCGCCGGTATCATCGCCTCCAGCGTCTCGATCCTGTCCGCCTCATGCGCGGGCTTGTCCCATCGGATGCGCTTGATCCTCGGAAAGCGCATGGCGATGCCGGATTTGTGGCGGCTCGACCGCTGCACCGCATCGAAATTCACCTCCAGCACCAGCGCGAAGGTCACCGCGCGTACGGGACCGTAACGGTCGGTGGTGTTGTCGCGCACCCATTTGTCGAGGCGCTTCAACTCCTCGTCGGTAAAGCCCGAATACGCCTTGCCAACGGGGGTCAGCTCCGTCCCCTCCGGCCCGTCGCGCCATGCGCCGAACGTGTAGTCGGAGTAGAAACTCGACCGCTTGCCGTGCCCGCGCTGGGCATACATCATCACACAATCGGCGGTCAGGGGCGCGCGTTTCCACTTCCACCACGGCCCCGTCGGACGCCCCCCCACATAGGGCGCATCCAGCCGCTTGAGCATCAGCCCTTCCTGCCCGATATCCCGCGATGTGGCGCGCACCGCCGACAGGTCCCGCCACGTATCGAAGGGGATCACCGGCGACAGGTCGATGCCGCCGTTCAGCGGCTGACGCGCGAACCATGCCTCCAGGGCCGCCCGCCGCTCGCCGAAGGGCAATCCGCGACTGTCCCCGCTGCCGTCATGCAGCAGGTCATAGAGCCGGATATGCCCCGGCGCGTCCCGGATGATCTTCGGTCCCGGCGATTTGCGGCCCAGCCGCTTCTGCAATTCCGCGAAGATCGCGACCTTGCCGTCCTTCACAACCAGCAATTCACCATCGACCACGCCCTCGAAATCCATCTGCGCGACGACATCCGGGAAGCTGCCCGAAATTTCCTCGCCCATGCGGGTATAGAGCCGCCGCTCACCGCCCAGCGAGACCGCCTGCACCCGGATGCCGTCCCATTTCCATTCGGCGGAATGCTCGGCGGGGTCCAGCCGTTCTGTCAGACGCCGGGTCGTGATCGCATCGCTCTCCCCGCTCTCATGCAGACGCTCGCGCCGTTCCTCCACGCTGTAGAGGCCATTGTCGAGCGGATGGGCCAGCATCATCGGGCGAAAGGCGTGGGTGAGATCCACCTGCGGGGCGGGCTGTGATCCGTCGAGCCATTGCATCAGCGGCACGTAGGGCGGCTCCAGCCCGTGCCACATCTCCTCGATCCGGCCCAGAACATCCTCACCGTGCATCGCGGCGAGCGCCGTTTTGGCCAGCCGCTCGGATACGCCCACGCGCAGGCCCCCCGTCGCCAGCTTCAGCAGGGCCAGCCGCTCCGAGGCATCCAGCCGGTCCATCCAGCCGGCCAGATGCTGAATCGCCTGGGGGCGGGTGGCCGTGGCCAGCGTCTCGACGACATTCGACAGGCGCAGGGGGATGGGGTCCGGCGGCTCGGCGGGGGTCGGCCAGATCAGCGCCACCGTCTCGGCCAGATCGCCCACATAGTCGTAGGACATGCGGAACAGCACCGGGTCAACCCGCTCCTCCGCCATGGTCCGCAAGGTCGAGCCGGTGACGTTGCGAAGCGCCAGCGACCCCGCGATACAGGCCAGCGCCCAGCCGCGATCCGGGTCCGGCTGCGAACGGAAATATCCGGTCAGCAGGGTCAGCTTCGCATTGCGCGAAGGGGTCGTCACGAGAGCTTCGAGAAGGCGGGCAAAGGCTTTCATGCGGAGGAATTAGGCTTCCCCCGACGGACCGCCACATGCCGGAGACGCTACTCCGGCTGTTTCACCGGCAATCCCCGGCGCAGCCAGCCCTCGCCGCGCGATGATCCGACCATGCCGCCACCGACATCGTAGACCTGCGTGAACCCCGCCTTAGCCATGATGTCCGAGAGGTATTTCGAGCGCACCCCGCTCCGGCAGATCAGCGCCACCGGCGTGTCGCGGTCGCCGCCCAGGGCCGCATCAAGCTGCGCGCCCAGATCGGGAACCCGCATGTCGATGGGAACGGCACTGTCCGCGATACCCGTATGCGCCCATTCGTCGGGGCGGCGGATATCGATCAGCACGATGTCCCCGGCCCTGGCCTTTTCATGGGCTTCGGTGACGGACAAGTGCCGCACATCCGCCGCGAAGACGGGAAAGGCCATCAAGGCGGCAGGGGCGGCAAGAAAGAGGCGGCGGCTCAGCAACATCAGTGATCTCCGGTCGGTCATCTGTCGGAGTGATCCTAGCGGATTTCAGGGTAAACGGACTACACATCTGCGTTCCCGGAAATGCGGTAGCCCCGACCGAAAGGCCGGGGCTTTGCAAGAGCAGGGCGGGAGTGATCGTGGATCAGTAATTCACCACTGCCCGGATCGACTTGCCCTCGTGCATGAGGTCGAAGCCCTTGTTGATGTCTTCCAGGCCCATGGTGTGGGTGATCATGGGGTCGATCTCGATCTTGCCGTCCATGTACCAGTCCACGATCTTCGGCACGTCCGTCCGGCCCCGCGCGCCGCCGAAGGCGGTGCCTTTCCACACCCGGCCCGTGACGAGCTGGAAGGGGCGGGTGGCGATCTCGGCTCCGGCGGGGGCGACACCGATGATGATGCTCTCGCCCCAGCCCTTATGCGCGCATTCGAGGGCCGCGCGCATGACGTTGACATTGCCGGTCGCGTCGAAGGAGTAATCGGCCCCGCCGCCGGTGATCTCCACCAGATGCGCGACCAGATCGCCCTCCACCTCGGACGGGTTCACGAAATGGGTCATGCCGAAGCGTTCGCCCATCTGCTTCTTCGAGTCGTTCAGATCGACGCCGACGATCTTGTTGGCCCCCGCGAGGCGGCATCCCTGAATGACATTGAGGCCGATGCCACCGAGACCGAACACCACGCAGTTCGAGCCGATCTCGACTTTCGCGGTATTGATGACCGCGCCGATGCCCGTTGTAACGCCGCAGCCGATATAGCAGATCTTCTCGAAGGGCGCGTCCTCGCGCACTTTAGCCAGCGCGATCTCGGGCAGCACGGTGTAGTTCGCGAAGGTCGAACAGCCCATGTAATGGAGGATCGGGTCGCCATCGAGCGTGGTGAAGCGCGAGGTGCCGTCGGGCATCAGGCCCTGCCCCTGCGTCGAGCGGATCGCCTGACAGAGGTTTGTCTTGGGGTTCAGGCAATACTCGCAGGTGCGGCATTCGGGCGTGTAGAGCGGGATCACGTGGTCGCCCTTCTTCAGGCTCGTCACGCCGGGTCCGACATCGACCACCACCCCCGCGCCCTCATGGCCGAGGATCGCGGGAAAGGCCCCTTCGGGATCATCGCCGGAGCGGGTGAATTCGTCGGTATGGCACAGGCCCGTCGATTTGATCTCGACCAGTACCTCGCCCTCCCTGGGGCCTTCCAGATTGACCTCGGTGACTTCCAGCGGTTTTCCGGCCTCGAAGGCCACGGCTGCACGTACTCTCATGGGTAGTCCCCTCCCTTGCGTCGTTTGTTTCCCGTACCATGGCCCAACCACCCGCAGTTTGCGAGAGGGTTTTCACGCCGCTCATTCCGGCTCGCCTTCCAGGCGTTCGACGCCGTCGGGGATGACGACCCAGGGCAGTTTGCTGCCCAGCCAGAGATGGGCGGTCGGAACGGGCGGATCGTCCAGCGCCCCGCCCTTGACCGAGATGCAGTCCGAGGCCCGGTGCCACAGGCGCGAGCCGCAATCGGGGCAGAAGGCGCAGGCGAGTGACCCGCCGCCCGTCGTGGGGCGGGTCCATTCGCGCGGAGTGCCGCGCAGCAGCGTGACGGCACCGGGCGGCACGATGACCGAGATGCCGAAGGCGCTGGCAGACTGACGGCGGCATTCGGTGCAGTGGCAGCAATAGACCCGCTGCGCCGGGGCATCGAGCCGGAAGCGCACACCCCCGCACTGGCATCCGCCGGTCGCGCCCGCGCCGTCGTCGCCCGCATCGTTTGACATCGCATTCCCTCCTCGTTCTTATCGCCCGGCAACAACAGGGGAACAAGACATGGCACAGGGCAGACTGGCGGGGAAGCGGGCGTTCCTGACGGCGGCGGGACAGGGAATCGGGCGGGCGACGGCGCTGGCTTTCCTGCGCGAGGGAGCGGAGGTGATCGCGACCGACGTGAACGACGATCTGCTGGTCAGGCTGGCCGAGGACGGCCCCGGTATCGTCACCCGACCGCTCGACGCGCTGGATACCGATGCCGTTCATGCCGCCGCGAAGGAAGCGGGGCGGGTCGATATTCTGTTCAACTGCGCGGGGTTCGTCCATGCGGGGTCGATTCTCGACGTGGACGAGACGGCATGGGATTTCAGCTTCGACCTGAACGTGAAGACGCTGTGGCGGACCCTGAACGCCTTCGTTCCGGGAATGCTGGAGAATGGCGGCGGGTCGATCGTCAATATGTCCTCGGCGCTCCAGACCATCAAGGCGGTGCCCAACCGGGCGCTCTATACCGCGACAAAAGCAGCGGTGGCCGGGCTGACCAAGGCGGTGGCGGCGGATTTCGTGACGCAGGGCATCCGCTGCAACTGTATCTGCCCCGGTACCGTGCAGTCGCCCTCGCTGGAGGAACGCATCCACGCGATGCCCGGCACCTATGAGGACGCCCGCGCCGCCTTCGTCGCACGTCAGCCGATGGGCCGCATCGCGGAAGCGGAGGAAATCGCCATGCTGGCCGTCTATCTCGCCTCCGATGAAAGCGCCTTCGTGACGGGCGGCGAGCATGTGATCGACGGCGGCTGGTCGCTGTAATGACGGATGCGGAACTGGAGGACAAGCTCGCCAAGCTCGAAGCCCTGTTCCGCCGCGCGGGCACGGCGGGCGAGGCAAAGGCGGCGGGAGCGGCTCTCGACCGGCTGTCGAAGCGAAAACGCACCCGACAGACCGAGCAGGGCATGACCTTCAGCAATCCGTGGTCCGTTCGCCTGTTCGTCGCCCTGTGCCGCAAGCACGGGGTCGAACCGTATCGCTATCCCCGGCAACGGCGCACGACCGTGATGATGCGCGTCGATGGGGCGCTGCTGAACGGCACGATCCTTCCTCAGTTCGAGGAGCTGGAGAAGGAACTCTACGTGTATGTCAACGATCTGACCGATCATCTCATCGCCAACGGGCTGGGATCGGATGGCGACGATACCAGAATGGCGGCACCGCCCGCCCTGCCGAAAGGAAGCGAGTGATGAAAGCTGCATGGTACGAACGGGCCGGAGCCGCGCGGGATGTGCTGACGGTCGGCGAGATGCCCGATCCGGTCGCGGGACCGGGAGAGGTGCTGGTACGGGTGGCCGTCTCGTCGGTGCATCCCTCCGATGTGAAGCTGCGCGCAGGGGGAAGGCCCGGTGTGGACGGTATCGGCTGGCCCCGGATCGTGCCGCACAGCGACGGGGCGGGCACCGTGGAGGCGGTCGGCGAGGGGGTCGATCCGGCGCGCGTGGGTCAGCGGGTCTGGCTGTGGAACGGCCAGTGGCAGCGGGCGCAGGGCACCTGCGCGGAACGTATCGCCCTGCCGGCGGCGCAGGCCGTGCCCCTGCCCGATGCGGCGAGTTTTGCGGATGGGGCCTGCATGGGCATTCCGGCGATGACCGCCCATGCCTGCCTCTTTCCCGAAGGATCACCCGCAGGCAAGACCATCCTGATAACGGGCGGGGCCGGGGCGGTGTCGTTCTATGCGATCCAGATGGCCAGGGTTGCGGGGGCGCGGGTGCTGACCACGGTGAGCAGCCCGGAAAAGGCGGCGTATGCCCGCGATGCCGGGGCCGATCACACCATCGACTATCGCCGGGAGAACGTGGCCGACGCGATCATGGCCGCGACGGACGGCTATGGGATCGACCATGCCGTCGATCTGGAATTCGGCTCGAATATCGAGGCGCTGGCGCAGGTGATCCGCCCGAACGGGGCTATCGTCGCCTATGGCTCTGCGGCGGTTCGTGAGCCTGCCCTGCCCTTCTACACCCTGATGTTCAAGCGCGTGACGGTGCGAACGGAGCTGGTCTATCTGCTGCCCGATGCCCCGCGCGCGGAGGGTATCGCCTATCTGACCGATGCCCTGACACGGGGGACGCTGCGCCATGCGATCGCCGCCGACATGCCCCTGAACGACGTGGTTGCGGCCCATGAAACGGTTGAAAGCGGCACCCGGCAAGGGTGCGTCCTTATCACGCTGACCTGAGCATTGTAGTTGACCCTGGGTCAGCTAGTGTGCGTGTGATGAAAGAGAAAATCACTCCTTCGCCACGCAGCGGTCAGGTTCAGTCCCTGACCCGCGCCATCAGCCTGTTGCGTATTCTGTCGGAATCCGCCACCGGCGCGACATTGAAAGAATTGTCGGCGGAGGCGAAACTCGCGCCCTCGACGGCACATCGTCTGCTGACGACCCTTCAGGGCGAGCGCTTCGTGCGATTCGAGCCGTTGACGAATATCTGGCAGGTCGGGGTCGGGGCCTTCGGGGTCGGGAGCGCCTTTCTGCGGACCAGAGACGTGAGCATCACGGCGAGGCCGTATCTTCATCGTATCGCAGAGATGACCGGCGAGGCGACGAGCCTCTATGTCGCCGCCGAGGACCGGGTGGTCTGCATGGTGCAGGTTGCCGGTCGGGATGCAAGCGACGTGATCGCACAGGTCGGGGACCGCCTGCCCATGCATACCTCCGCCGCCGGGAAAGCGATCCTGTCGCGCCTGTCGCCCGATATCGTGGAGCAGCTTATCCGCGACCGGGGGCTGGAGCGGCGCACCGCCAATACACGCGACAGCCGCCTCGCCCTGCTGGGGGCGCTGGAGCGCGCCAGGGAAATCGGCTATTCCACCGACCTTGAGGAAAATACCGAGGGCGTCACCTGCGTCGGGGCCGCATTGCTGGACGAGACGGGCTATCCCACCGCCGCGATCTCGATCTCGGGCGCCACCGCGCGCATCGGGGCGGAGCAGGTCCGCCATCTCGGGAATACCGTCCGCGAAACGGCGGAGCGGATCATGACCGAGATGGGCGGAGCCTTTCAGGCAGCGCAATAATACCAACCGCCTTTATGGCTGACCGTTACTGCGCTTCCCCGGATGCTGCGCGGGACGCAGTCCTGCGCTGCTGGTCCGGGGTCTCTCCGCGTCAGAACCCGGCCCCGGACCAGCACAGCAACATTGCATGTTGCAGTGCATCC
>CAKZUT010000205.1 GCA_937922185.1 uncultured Neomegalonema sp. | reverse complement strand
GATGCTCTCTGCTACTGAACTGTCACGAAGCGGCTTCCCATCGTCGTCGTAAGCGAATCGCCGTTCACGGATGACAGCGGTGCGCCTCCGGTCAGAACCTGAACCGGCTGTTCGACAGGAAGACCCGTTTCCATACTCACGAACGGAATAACGTCCGGCACGATCTGCACCGATGAGGCGGGCACGGTCGCGATGGTCGGCTCGACATAAGGGACCGTCTGCACGGGCAGCGACGTTACGGCGGGCGCACTCTGCGAGAAGACCTGAGTCTCCGTCACCGTACTCGCAGCCCCTTCGGAAAGCTGGACATAGGGGATGGTGGGCACGGTAGGCGGTATTGGCACGATATCCTGCGTCTGAACATAGGGCGCGACCTGTAACGGAGCGGGCTGTACGGAGGGTGCCTGTGATATCGTCTGCACGACCGGATCGCTCGTTTCACTCAGCAGGACGGAGAGGAAAACGCGCGTACCATCCGTCGCGGCCCCGATCCCGGCGCGGGTATAGGCAGGCAGAAGCACGTCTTCCATACTGGCCCCCTGTTCCCGCCATGAGGTCAGTGCGGCCCGCGCAAGCGCATCTCCTTGCCAGATGACGCCGTTGGTGGCTTCCCAGACGAGCATCGTGAGGCGGCTGGTGCGATTTGCCGGATCGTCGAGTACCCGGCGCAAAACCGGATCACCTTCACGAGCGGCGGCGCTCATGCCGCCTGCCGCAAGGGTGGCCTCCGCATGGAGCCGCGCTTCCCGTGCCAGCGAAAGGTCTTCGGCGAGGGAGGGCAGGGCGCGTTCGCCGCGCGCGATGTTCAGTGTCTGAAGCGCAGAGCGTTCGAGGCCCGTAGTCAGGCCATAGAGATCAGGGGGCGGTGTGCCATAGGTCGAGGCAAGCCGTGCCGATGCGGCGTCGATCTGCGGGCGGGCGTATAGCATCGTGATGTAGACACGATCAGAATCGACCGCGACGCCGACCCCGGCCACGTCATAGACCGGCTCCAGCAGGTTGTCGCGGTGGCTTGGGCTGAGAATCCAGTCCTCGGTCGCCTGAGCCGACAGGCTATCGGCCCGCCAGTCGAGCGCGCCCTGACCTGACCAGAGATTCTCGCCGAGTTGTGAATAGCGGAATTTCGCCTCTTCAGGCAGCCGCCTGTCCAGACTTTCTCCATCCGGCGCGTCATGGGAGAAGAAGGCGAGATCACGCATCTTCTGACTGTAGCGGCGCGCGGCCACGGCCAGCTCGGAATCGGGGGAGAGCGGTCTCAGCCCCGCTTCGGCCCGCCGTGCATTTCCTTCGCGCAGCACGGCCTCGGCGAGCGCCTGCTCCAGTGCGAAAGGATCAGCCGGTCGCGGGGCATTGCGCGCAACCTGCTCGGGGGTGAGCGACAGCTCACGGATGAAGAGATCGCCTTCGGCCAGCGCGGCACCGCCACTGACCATCAGCATCATCGCCGCAACGGCGACTGAACGGAATGTGTTAACCATGCTGATTCCCATACACTGTGCGCCCCTTACCGTGCAAGGAAGACGCCACCCTTTTACCCGTTCACGAATTGGCGACCCGGAGCGAAGCGGGCTGTGCGGTGCGGAGGATGTTCCGAACGCTACAGCAGGCCCAGTGCCCGGAAGCTGGCGTCGTTCTCGCGACCGATGATGATATGATCGTGGACCGTGACGCCCAGCGGCTTGGCGCTGTCCACGATCTGCCTGGTCATCTCGATATCCGCGCGCGACGGGGTGGGGTCGCCGCTCGGGTGATTATGGACGAGGATGATCGCCGTGGCGTTCAGTTGCAGCGCACGCTTGACCACCTCGCGGGGATAGACGGGCACATGATCCACCGTGCCGCGACCCTGTGCCTCGTCGGCGATCAGGCGGTTCTTGCGATCAAGGAAAAGCAGATGGAATTCCTCGTGTTCCAGCCGACCCATCCGCGCCTTGCAATAGGCCATCAGCGCCGACCAGCTCGACAGCACCGGCTTTTCGATCACGCTGTTGCGGGCAAGCCGGGTGGCGCTGGCCTCCACGATCTTGATCTCCTGCACCGCGCGATCCTTCAGTCCCGCCTCGCGCAAGCGGTCGGGAGGGGCGGCCAGTACGCCCGCATAATCCCCGAACCGGGCGATCAGCGTCTTGGCAAGGGGTTTGACGTCCACGCGCGGAATGGCACTGAAAAGCACGAGTTCAAGCATTTCATAGTCGGCAAGAGAATCCGGCCCGGCCTGCATGAACCGGTCACGCAGGCGCTGGCGGTGGCCGGTATGAGAAGGGGGCGCGGTAATCGCTTTGGGCGGCGCCTCGCGCATCGGATCAGGCCGCGTCTGCCGTTTCACGCCATGGATGGAACCGGCCCGAAGGCGAGAGCGTGAAGATTTCGCACCCCTCCTCGGTCACACCCACCGAATGTTCGAACTGGGCCGAGAGCGATCGGTCGCGCGTCACAGCCGTCCAGCCATCGGCGAGGATTTTCGTGCCGGCCTTGCCGAGATTGACCATCGGCTCGATGGTGAAGAACATTCCCGGACGCAACATCGCCCCCGTGCCGGGCTTGCCGTAATGTAACACATTAGGTGCATCGTGGAACACGCGCCCCAGCCCGTGGCCGCAGAAATCGCGAACCACTGAACAGCGCTGCGCTTCGGCATGGGACTGGATCGCATGACCGATATCGCCGAAGCGGTCGCCGGGTTTCACCGCTTCCAGCGCGCGCATCAGCGCGTCATGGGTCACGTCGATCAGGCGTTCTGCCCGGCGGTTCGGACTGCCCGCAACGAACATGCGCGAGGTATCACCGTACCATCCGTCCAGAATGACCGTGACGTCAATATTGAGGATATCCCCGTCACGCAGGGCCTTCGGTCCCGGTATTCCGTGGCAGACGACATGGTTCAGCGAAATGCAGCTTGCATGGCGATAGCCGCGATAACCGATGGTCGCCGAGGTTGCATGATTGTCCTCGACGAACTGTTCAATCAGGGCATCGAGATGCTCTGTCGTGACACCGACCTGCACCTCCGGTCCGATCATGTCGAGCGTTTCCGCCGCCAGTCTTCCGGCGCGACGCATCCCCTCGAAATCCTCGAACGGATGGATCTTGATCCCCTCGGGGGTACGATTGACAGTGTCTTTCATGGATATCCGGGTCCGGTCGCAGGCTTCGGGAACTGTCGCGCACATTGGGCGATCCGGGCGATCCGATCAAGCGTCGCGACTGCGCGATATGATCGCGCGGACGGACGGGGCGGATTTTCCAGGGAACATCGCCGATATTTTTCCGCTGGCGGGTCATCGAAAAGATGCAGCAGGAGAACCGGCAATGTCTGTCAGGATCGCAAGCATCGTTGCCGTCACGAAAGAAACCGGCTGTGGCAATTCCGACGGATAATAGGGTCGGCGGGATCAACACTTCAGAAAAGGGGAGGAAGCATGGCTTCCTCCCCTTTTCGCATTAGAGTCACTCCCGATCAGGATGACCCGACCTGATCGAGAGTGCCTCTGATTTCCTTTTTGAACGCCCGATTTTCAATGGCCGGAGTGAGCAAGATGCCCAAATCCAGAACCTTTGGCGTTATCGGCCTGGGAACCTTCGGATCGACCGTCGCTACCGAACTGGCGCGCTTTGATAACAATGTCATCGGGGTCGATGCCATGGAGGGGCCGGTGGAGGCGCTGGCCCCGGAACTGCGTGAGGTCGTGATCGCGGATGGACGCAATGAACAGGCGCTGCGCGAAGCCGGTATCGGGCAATGTGATGTGGTTCTGATCTCCATCGGTGAGGATCTCGAAGCCAGCATCGTCTGTGCGATGAACGTCAAGCTGATCGGGGTCGAGTGCATCTGGGCCAAAGCCGATACGCGAACGCATCACCGCATTCTCTCGCGCCTCGGCGTGGACCGGGTGGTCCATCCGGAGGAACAGATGGGCCAGCGCGTCGCGCAGATGCTGCATAACCCGTCTGTCCGGGATTATGTCAGCCTCGGCAACGGCTTCTTCGCGGTCACGATGCTGGTGCCGGACAGTCTGGAGGGAAAGGCGGTCTCCTCGCTGGATATGGTGAACCGGTTCGACGTGAAATGCCTTGAAATCATGCGAGGTCGGGACTTGCTGACGAATGACGATGCCGATCCCGTGCTGAGGAAGGATGATCGGTTGCTCGTCCTCGGTACCCGCCCCGATCTTCGCGCTTTCGCGAAGAGTTTCTGAGCGATGGGACGGCGGCCTCGCGGGCATAGGCCGACCATCGGGATCAATCCGCCGGTCCTTCTGATGGTTCTCTATGCGTCGATCTCGGTGCTGGGCGGGCTTGCGCTGAAATTGCCTGCCGCGACAACGGGTGCGATCAGTTGGTCGGATGCGATCTTCACCGCCGTTTCGGCCATAACCGTCACGGGTCTCGTCGTGGTCGATACGGGCAGCGCCTATACCGTGTTCGGACAGGTGATCATCGCGATCCTGATCCAGCTTGGCGGTCTGGGCCTGATGACATTCGCGATTCTTGTCCTTTCCGCCCTCGGCCAGCCCGTCGGACTTGGTCATCAACTGGTGCTGCGCGATGACCTGAACCGCACGTCGGTGCATGACCTGCTGCGCCTCGTGCGCGTGATTTTCGTGGTTGTTCTCGCCTGCGAGACCCTCGGGGCCGCCGTGCTGGCCTTTGTCTTCGTGCCCGAGTTCGGATGGTCCCACGGATTATGGACCTCCATGTTCCATTCGATCTCGGCCTTCAATAATGCCGGTTTCTCGCTCTATCCTGACAGCCTGACCCGGTGGCAGACGAATCCGCTCATCAATATCGTGATCCCGGTGATGTTCATCGTCGGGGGGCTGGGATACGGCGTTCTCGCGGATTTTGCCGCTCGTTCCGGCTGGCGGGTATGGTCGCTGCATTCCAGGCTCATGCTGGTGGGCACCGGCGTTCTCATCCCGGTTTCTGTGATCGGTTTCGCTCTTCTTGAGTGGAACAATCCCGGTACGCTGGGCGGTCTGGAGACGACAGGCGACCGGCTCTGGGTCGCCTGGTTTCAGGGGGTGACGACCCGCACCGCAGGCTTCAACACCACCGATATCGGGGCGATCCACGACAGCACGGCGCTCATGTTTATCATCCTGATGATCATCGGGGGCGGCAGCACCTCCACCGCCGGGGGGATCAAGGTGACGACGGCGATCATCCTGCTGCTGGCCACGGTCGCGTTCTTCCGCCGTCGCCGCAGCCTTGTGGTCTTCAGGCGCAGCATCGGTCTGGAGCAGGTATTCAAGGTCATGGCGCTCACGACGACCGCGATCCTGTTCATTGTTTTCGGAACCTTCGCCTTGCTGATCGGGCATGACGGGAATTTTCTCGATGTCGTTTTCGAGGTTGCTTCGGCCTTCGGCACGGTCGGTCTGTCGAGGGGGGTGACGGGTGATCTGAATGAAACGGGGCGGATCGTCATCATGGTCATCATGTTCTTCGGTCGGGTCGGGCCGTTGACCCTGGGCTTCTTCCTCGCCACCCATGTCGGCTCTCAGGTGCGCTATCCCAAAGGGCAGGTTTTTCTGGGCTGACAGCGCGGGAATTGCGAGCTGGTGTAAGGATGGCTGATGGTGCCATGCGTGAAACTTATAGAAGGAAACTTGTATAAGACTCTTCACAAAAGGCCGTGAATGCACGATACCTCCACCATAGAAATCCGATTCGTATTCTGGGGAAGAGCGACGCCATGGCCATCGAACACCTGAAAACAGCGACCAAGACATCCGCCACCGGTGCAGGCGATGTGCGCGAAACCGTGCAGAAAATCCTCGATGAAATCGAAGCGGGCGGCGATGATGCGGCCAAACGCTATGCGGCACAGTTCGATAAATACGAGGGCGATATCGTCGTCTCGCGCGCTGAACTCGATGAGGCCGCCGCCAAGGTGCCGCAGAAGCTGAAAGACGATATTCGCTTTGCCCATGACAACGTACGCCGCTTTGCCGAAGCGCAGAAGGGCACGATTCAGGATATGCAGATGGAGGTCATTCCCGGCCTCGTCTGTGGTCAGAAGGCTATCCCCTGTGATGCCGCCGGATGTTATGCGCCGGGGGGCCGCTATGCCCATATCGCCAGCGCGATGATGACTGTGACGACGGCGAAGGTTGCGGGTGTCAAACATATCGCGGCCTGCTCGCCGCCGCGCCCCGATACGGGTGTTCATCCCGCGATCCTCTATACCGCCGATCTATGTGGAGCCGACACGATCCTCGCTCTCGGTGGGGTGCAGGGCGTTGCGGCCATGGCCTTCGGCCTGTTCGGCCTGCCCAAAGCCGATATCCTCGTTGGCCCCGGCAACCAGTTCGTTGCCGAGGCCAAGCGTATCCTGTTCGGGCGCGTCGGCATTGATATGTTTGCGGGGCCGACCGACAGCCTGATCCTCGCCGACGAGACCGCTGATCCCTTCATCGTGGCGTGGGATCTGGTGGGGCAGGCCGAGCATGGCTACAACTCCCCCGTCTGGCTTGCCACGACGCACCGTCCGCTGGCCGAGAAGGTTATGGAATTGGTGCCGGGCATGATCGAGAGCCTGCCCGAACTCAACCGCGATAATGCCTTCGCCGCATGGCGTGATTATGCCGAGGTGATCGTTTGCGATACCCGCGAGGAAGTGGCGCAGGTCTCTGACGATATCGCGCCCGAACACCTGACCGTGCAGGCCGAGGATCTGGACTGGTGGCTCGGGCGGCTGACCTCCTACGGGTCGCTGTTCCTGGGCGAGGAGACCACCGTGGCCTTCGGCGACAAGGCATCGGGCACCAACCACGTCCTGCCCACTTCCGGCGCAGCGCGTTACACGGGTGGCCTCTCGGTCCATAAATACATGAAGCTGGTCACATGGCAGCGCGCGACCCGCGAGGCGGCCCGCCCCGTCGCCGAGGCCACCGCCCGCATCTCGCGGCTGGAGGGCATGGAAGGCCACGCCCGCACCGCCGATATCCGGCTGGAGAAGTATTTCCCCGGCGTGAACTTCGATCTCAGCGCCGCAGGGGATTGACGTAAACCTGACCAACCCGGTCATGTTTTGCCGGCATGGTATCCTTGTAAAAGGGGGTACCATGCGAAACCTGAATGTTGCAGAGGCAAAGGCTCAGCTTTCCAGCCTCTCGAAGCAGTCGGGCGGGCCGGGACGTCGTAATGCAGCGTCGGGATCAGTCCGTCGCACGTCTGTCATACTGTGACTCAGGCGATGAGCGGTGCGACGATGCTGCGCGTAAGCACGACCAGCTTCTATGAAATCGCCGAGAAGGTCAGGCTCGGAAAGCGGGCGGGGGAGTCGCGATTTCGTCGTCGTACAAGGGCTTACTGTGGCATCATCGGCGCTTCGCCGATGGGGACGGAGTTGACGTACATCATCCCGTCCTTCGCCTCGAAATCGAAGCGCACGGTCTTGCCGCTCTCGTCCATCTTGCCGAAACTTTCGACCATCAACTGAACGACCATCGCCTGCTGTGGCGGGATGCGGCCGCTTTTGACCAGCGAGTCCATCAGAGTCGGAAAGCCTTCGACCGATAGGCCCGCCGTACCCTGCGGCACACCAGCGTCGAGCATTGCCTGACCTTCCGCCTTCGCCTTCACGCCCAACGCATCGAGCGTCAGGTCGTTGACGCGCAGGGATTTCATGTCGATAGGCAGACCGTTTTCCATCGCCTTTACGAAGGCTTCCGCATTCGAGGGCGTGGCGCTGAAGATCGCGGTGCCGTCAAGATCGACGATCAGGGCGTTGATCTCGCGGGAAAATGCCTGCTGTGGATCGAAAATGTTCCACACGAGATCGGCGACGGTTATGTCTTTCAGACCCACGCGATATCCGAAATCCTGCGCTTCGGGGGAGGCGTCGTCTGGTATTCGGGTCGAGACATCAAACGTGCCGATTCCGAACTCCAGAGGTGCATTGCCCAGACTCGCCGTGCGTAGGGTCGCGATGAGATCATTCATCGTCATCGTCCCTGTTATCGCCGTTCCGAGCGAGTCGTTCTCGCCCGTTACGGCGCCGCTGCGGAATTCGACGGTGCCGCCGGGTTTGTCGGTTGTGCCTTCGATCTCGGCGCTGCCGTCCAGCCCGTCGATAGAGTAGGTCATTGCCATCCGTGGCAGCCCGATTTCCGATCGCTCCGTGCCGACCTTGCCGGATGTCTGGAACGCGCGCATCACGTAGGCGATATCGACCTTGCCAGATTTTTCGGTTGTTTGCGTCAGGCTGGCACCCAGTTCCGTCGCGCCGCCCCTGAAGGCGATATCGTCGCTGCTGCGCTCTGTGGTGATTGTCATCGCCTGCGACGTGACGGTCACGGGCAATGGCCCGCCCTCCATGTCGGGCATATCGAGCAGGATTCTCTGGGTCTCCGGGAAAGTGAATGTCACCGAATTCGGGTTCATCACACCGGCGCGCGCTTCGATCCACGGGGCCGACCATGTATAGGTCGCCTGCCCGGTGCCAGTGCCCTCGCGGTCAGGCATGTCCTGTGTCAGAGAGAGTTTCGGGTCGATGATCCGTCCGTCATAGCCGAAAGGAAAGCCACCTATCTCGATATCGTCGAATGCGGCATCGCCGCCTTGGTCGCGGATCAGCCCGGCCTGAGTCCTGATCTCCCCGGCGATACGGCCCTTGCCGTAGAACCAGAGGCCGGTCCATCCGGCGGCTGCGACCGCGCCAATTCCGACGAGCGCCACGAGAGCCTTACGCATGAGATATCTTTCCGAGTTGCTTTGCCTCACCCTTGCGGGCTTCGGCGTTCATGAGGAGGTTCAGGGGCGAAGACCGTCGCCGCACCCGGACGAAAGACCTATATACTGCGTAAATCGAGGAAGAAACGTGACATGGCAGAAGAATTCTGGGTTTTCGGATACGGATCGCTGATGTGGAATCCGGGCTTCGATCATGTGCAGCGCGCCCATGCCGAACTGGATGGATATCGGCGCAGTTTTTGCCTGTCATCCGTGCGTTATCGCGGAACCGAGGATTATCCCGGTCTCGTGCTGGCGCTTGAGCCGGTAGAGGGGGCGTGTTGCCGGGGCGTCGCGTTTCGTGTGCCAGCGGAGAAGGCGCGTGATGCGCTGCAATATCTGCGCGACAGAGAACTGGTCACCGGCTCCTACTTTGAAAGGCGTTTGCCGCTTCGTCTGCTGGAGAACGGCGAAACGGTTCAGGCGATCTGCTATGTGATGGATACACAGCATCACCAGTATCAGGGCCATCTCGAAACAATGGAGCGTGCGCGGATCATCGCTACCGCGACAGGCCCCGCCGGGACCAATCGCGATTATCTGTTCAGGACCATCGAGAACCTTGAAAGTCTTGATGTCGAGGAACCTGAAATCAGGAGGATCGCCGACCTGATTGCCAGGATGGACAAGGACTGACGCCCGGTCACCGGCAGGGCCGGATCGGGCGTCCGGTATCAGTCCTTGAGTTCGATGAACGTCTCGGCGGAGATGATGGCGAGGCGCAACCGGGCGTGGTTGTTCGCGAACATCGGGAAGACACCGCGATACTGCATGATGAACGAACGCTCCAGCGAAGGCACGGCACCGCGCGAGAACATCGGCTTTCGCAGGATCGAGGCCGTCACACACTCATGGTAGCGCGATGCGGCGAAGCCCTCGTCAACCGATTCGTTCATCCAGTTGCCGCGCAGGTATTCCTCGTCCGCGATCGAGAAAGCCTCGCCGGGGCTGAGGACATAGAAGTCCACATGACCGCCGAGTTCAACCGGCTCCACATGATCCATCCAGCAGGACAGAGCGCGAACCATCTCATCCTTGAGCAGAAGTCGCTCATCCGGGATGAAATGACCTTCGGTCATTTCATGATAGCGCGTGGCAAATGCGGAGACCGGGTGTCGGTTCGGCACGTTGACGAGCGCGATGGGTTCGAGCGTATAAACGCTCTCATCGATTTCCTCGGACGTTTCGGCCTGTTCAGCGTGCATCTCTTTTCTCCGCCATGCACCTTCGGTACGACAGGATTATGGCCAATCTTCTAAGAAACGGTTATTCCGATGGTAGTTGATCTATTCTCTGTACAACTATAAGGTTTTCACTCTCCGTGACCGACACATCGTTTTTCTCCGTCGATATTCTCGGCGCATCGGATGCGCCGCCGTCGAACGCGAGGCTGCATCTCATCAAGCTGTCCGTCGGATCGGAAAGCGTCGATTCTCTGGCACAGTGGCAAGGGGAAAGAATGACCGAGCGCGCCGCTTTGGGCCTTGACCCGCGCCCGCGCCATGTGACGCGCATGACCCCGCGCCGGGGAGAGGAGTTGCTGCCGGGCGGGTCGATCTTCTGGGTGATCCAGCGGCGCATACAGGCGCGGCAACCCCTTGCCGCGCTGGAGCCGGTGACGGGAGGGGACGGTATCGCCCGCTGTGCGCTTATTCTTGAACCGGTGCTGTACCGCACCGTGCATCGCCCCAGACGGCCCTTTCAGGGCTGGCGGTATCTCACGGTTGAGGATGCTCCGGCGGATACCGATACCAGCCCGGATATGCTGGCGGATATGCCCGATGACATGCGCGAGGAACTGGAGCGGATGGGGCTGATATAGAGTGGCCCGCGATGCCTTTATGCCATGATGCAGGTGGATCGGATGCCGGCAGTTTTCGTTGGTGATCCGGTCCGGGTAGGCAAAGGCTCGTTTTCCCTCGGTAATGCGATGGATGCCGCTGCTCCGCCCGTGGGCAGGTTTGCCAGATCGAGTCGCCCGCCATGTTGTTTGGCGAGGCTATCGACGATGGAAAGGCCGAGGCCCACACCATCATTCATGGTGTCGCCCTGAGTGAACGGCTCGCGCAGGATATGCAGGTCGTTCGCGCCGAACCCTTTGCCGCAATCCTCGACCACGATCTGAACGGCACCGTTGGCGTCCACCATCCGCACCGTGATCGGCCCGGCATCGCCCGCGTATTTGATGGCATTCACGATGAGGTTCATCACCATTCGCTTGAAAGACACGACATCGACCGTGACTTGCGGGTCGAAGCCCTGTCCGGGTTTTTGTACCCGGATCGTCGCATCGGGGCGTGCGGCCCTTATCTCGGTAAGCGTATCATCAAGCAGAGTGATGATATTCTCGGATTGCGGGCAGTGCGGTACGCGCTCGCTGCGAATGTTGGAAAAATCGAGCATATTGTCGATCAGGCTGAGCAGATGACGTCCACTGCGGGCGATATGGTTGACGTATTCTTCCTGTTTGTCCGATTTGAATGATCCGAAGATCCCGGCCAGCATGGCCTCAGAGAAGCCGATAATGGCGTTCAGGGGGGTGCGGAGGTCGTGGCTCATGGCTGCGAGAAACTTGTCCTTGGCCTCATCGGATTCTTTCGCGCGATTGAGCGCGATGCTGAGTTCGGTTTCACGGCTTCGCAGGCTGTTCTCGATCTGGGTCCGGTAATGGATTTCCTCTTCCGCGCGCCGACGTCCTTCTATTTCGCTGGACAGCAACTGGAACTGATGTTCGATCTGGGCACCGGACGGGTATCGGAGAATTTTTGGCAACATGCGCCAGATGGTGACGGCGGCGGTGATCGAAATTGCCGAGACGACCAGTTTCAGTATGCCCTGAAATCCGTAGGCCGGATACCAGAGGGCCATTGCCCCGACCAGATGAGTAATCCCGCATCCGAACACGAAAGCCGCCGAGACCAGAGTGATGGGGTTGCGTCTGAATTCAGTGCGATGGGCTGTAAAGCGCCAGATTGCCAGAGAAATGGCAGTGTAGGCGATGAAGGTCAGTACATCGCCGCCGACATGCATTGCCACAAGATCGGGACGCCACAACAGACAGTATCCGTGCGGAACGAAAGATGCCGAGCCAAAGAGATATTCGAGCATGAAACGCTTTCCTGAGTTTGACGTCACCGATGCATCAAACATGTGAGTACAACAGTTAATTACAGTAAAGTATTCGTTAATTTCGGGGTCTTTTTTGTTGCGGCGTATGCGGAGTTTTTCACTGTGGAAACATATTTCAGCTCTCAGTTGATTTTCCGCGTCCGAAATCGGGCCGGGCCGTGTCTTGCCCCGCCTCTACGATGCCTCGTCGGATTGCGCGGGTTTCTGTGAATCGCTCGAACAGCATATCGCCGTCGCCCCAGCGGATCGCGCGTTGCAGGGCGAACAGGTCTTCTGTCACCCGGCCCAGCACTTCCAGCGTCGCTTCGCGATTATGCAGGAAGACGTCGCGCCACATCGTGGGATCGGACGCCGCAATGCGGGTGAAGTCGCGAAAGCCGGAGGCGGAGTATTTAACCACCTCGCTCTCGGCCACCGTTTCCAGATCGCTGGCCGTGCCGACGATGGAGTAGGCGATGAGGTGGGGGACATGGGAGGTAACAGCGAGAACCCTGTCGTGATGGGCGGCATCCATCGTATCGACATGGCTGCCCAGACCTTCCCAGAACGCGCGCAGTCTTGCCACTGCCGCCGGATCGTTGTCGGCAAGGGGTGTCAGGATGCACCAGCGACCGTCGAACAGTTCGGCAAAGCCGGACTCGGGGCCGGATTCTTCGGTTCCGGCAATAGGATGCGCCGGGATGAGGATCGCATGATCGGGCATATGCGGCAGGGCCTGCTCGATCACCGAGGATTTCACCGACCCGACATCGCTGAGGATCGCGCCGGAAGCCAGTGATCCGGCGATCTGCTCTGTGACGGTTCCGATGGCCCCGACGGGGATGCACAGGATCACGCAATCGGCCCCGTCCACCGCCTCTGCGGGACTGTCCGCCACCCGGTCCAGAAAACCGAGCTTTGCCGCTGTCTCGCGGGTTTCGGGCGAGCGAGCATAGCCGACGATCTCGTCGGCAAGCCCCCCGCGCCGTGCCGCATGGGCGATGGAGGAGCCGATCAAGCCCAGCCCGATGAGCGTCAGCCGACGAAAGATCGCACTCATGCGACGAAATCCTCCAGTGCGGCGATCAGGACGCCGTTCTCTTCTGTCGTACCGATGGAAATCCGTAGATGGGCAGGCAGGCCATAGCCTTCCATGCGCCGGATCAGGATGCCGCGTTCTTGCAGGAAGGCATCGGCTGCTGCGGCGGAGCGGTCACCGTCCTCGCCGAACTCCGCCAGCACGAAATTGCCGTGGGAGGGGGTAACGCGGAATCCGAGCCGTTCCAGCGATTCACTCACCCGCGTCCGCTCGACCCGGTTACCGTCGCGTGCGCTTGTGATGAAGCCATTATCCGCAATGGCCTGCGCCCCGGCGGCAAGCGCGGGGGCGGCTACGTTGAACGGCCCGCGTACCCGGTTCAGGGCATCCACAACGCCCGCAGGCCCGTATCCCCAGCCGAGACGCAGCGCGGCCAGCCCGTGAATCTTCGAGAAGGTGCGCGTCATCACCGTGTCCTCGCGCTGCTCCACCAGCCGCGCGCCGGACTCGTAATCGGGATCGTCCACGTATTCGGCATAGGCCGCATCGATGACGAGAAGCGTATGACCGGGCAGGCCGTCGCGCAGACGACGGACCTCTGCATCGGGGATCATAGTGCCGGTCGGATTGTTGGGGTTGGCCAGGAAGACGATCTTCGTCCGCTCGTTCGCCGCCGCGATCATGGCGTCGATATCGGCCATGAGATCGCGCTCGGGAATGCTGACGGGTTCGGCCCCCACGGCCAGTGTCGAGAGGCGATACATCAGGAAGCCATGCGCCGAATGCATCACCTCGTCGCCCGGTCCCGCATAGGCGAGGCACAGGAGTGAGAGGATTTCGTCCGATCCCGCACCGCAGACGATGCGCGCCGGGTCCAGACCTTCGGCCTTGCCGATCGCCTCTCGCAGGGCCGTTGCGCCACCATCGGGGTAGAGCGCCAGCGTGTCGCCTGCCTCGCGGAAAGCGGCAATCGCGGCGGGGCTTGCCCCGTAGGGGTTCTCGTTAGACGAGAGTTTCACGACGCGATTCACGCCGCCCACGCTTGCCTTGCCGCCGACATAGGGCGCAATGCGAAGGGGACCGGGGCGCGGGGCAGGGGTGCTGGGTTGATCGATCATGGCTGGATGCGTCCGGTCTTGAGGGGCAGGGGGTAGGCGCCGATGCGGGTTTCATCGGCGGGGGCGGTGTCGAAACCCGGAATATGGCGCACCGTTCCGTCCTGCGCCATGGCCAGCGTCATGTCCTCGCCGCTCGGTTCGGGATCGCCCATGGTCACGCACCATGCCAGAATATTTTCCCCTGCAAAGGGGGCGGCGGCGACCACCGTGCCGCCGCTGTCGGCCACGGCGCGCCAGTTCATTCCGGCATCGGGCAACAGGGCCACGGTTCCCGGCATCCGTGCCATGGCCGTCATACAATCGGCAGAGGAGGGTGCGATGGAGAGGATCGCCTGCGCGCCGAAGGTATCGCGGGCCAGTGCGGCGGTGTCCGAGGGCGTGGTGACCGACAGGGGCACCTGCGCCGCCGTGAAGCCCGATACGATCTCGCGCCAGACGGCGAAGACGGTGGCAAAAACCAGCGGGTCGCGGGTGCGCGCATGGAGCGACCGGAGCATGGCGATCTCGCGGGCCGGTCGGAAGGCAGTGGCTGCGCCGACCCCGCCGCCCTCGCGTTTGAGCCGTCCGACATGCTCCACAACCCGCGCCCGTTCGTGCAGCAGATCGAGCAGGGTGCCGTCTATCGCATCAATCCGCTCGCGGGCCTCGTCCAGCGAGCGTGGCGACCAGCCGGGGTTATCCATGGCTTTTCTCCCGCGCGGCGACGTCGCCTTCGGAAGTCGCGCCCACAGGGCGGGGCAAGACGCGGATGGGCTGAAGAACACTACCCACACTTTCGCGCTTGCCTTTCGGCAGGGCGTATACCTGCTTCGTCGCCTCCACCAGCAAGGCCCCGGCAACGCGCTGGGCATCGATTTTCAGGCCGAACCGCTCCATTGCCCGTGCCGAGCGCAGCCAGAAGCGTTTTTCGCTGGGCGGGGCATAGAGAGCGGCGGCGCGGGATACAGGGGTCAGGTCGTGGTCCTCCATCATCCGTTCAAGCTGACCGTAGGAAAACGTGCGTCCGATGCCGAAGGGGGTCGAATCCGCGCGCGCCCAGATGCCGGAGCGATTCGGCGCGATCACCACGACCCGCCCCTCCGGCGCGAGGATGCGTCCGATCTCCTCGAACAGATCGTCGAGATGAACCTCGGTTTCGACGGCATGGGCGACGACGAGGCGGTCTATGAAGCCATTTGCTATGGGCCAGCGCCCGCCATCGACGAGCGTGGCGATGTTCGGTGCGTCATGGGGCCAGTGCATCACCCCCTGCCGCGCTGGCATCAGGCACAGGGTCCGCGCTGCCTCGCCCATGAAAGGGCGCAGGAAGGGGGCGGCAAAACCGTATCCGGCCACCGTCATACCCTTGCAGTCAGGCCATATCTCGCGAAGCGCCTGTTGCAGGTTCGCCTGCGCCGAGCGGCCCAGCGCGCTGGCGTAGTAGAAACCGGATAACGATGTTACATCATGATGCACTGAACACTGCCTTGCTATACGCTGACGGCAAAGATGTACCGACGAGGAACCCCCATGTCCAACGCCCTCTCCGCTCTCGAAACCACAGAACTGGGTGACCTGAGCATCGTTTCCGTTCCCTGCCTCAACGACAACTTCGCCTATCTTGTGCGTGACGGGGCGAGCGGCCATGTCGCTCTGATCGATGCGCCGGAGGCCGAACCTGTCGAGGCGGCGCTGCATGTGCTGGGCTGGACTCTGACACATATCTTCATCACCCATCACCACGGCGATCACATCGACGGGATCGAAGACCTGCGCGCGCGCGGTAATGTCACGGTTATCGGATCATCGGCGGATGCAAGGCGGCTGCCTGTCCTGACCGAATCCGTGACACCGGGAGAAAGCTTTCGCTGGGGCGGTATCGAGGTGCAGGTCATCGACACGCCGGGCCATACGGTCGGGCATATCGTCTATTACATGCCCGGTCCGGGCGCGCTGTTCAGCGGCGATACGCTGTTCGCCATGGGCTGCGGGCGCCTGTTCGAGGGCACGGCGCAGCAGATGTGGGGCGGTCTCAGCGCGCTGGCCAACCTGCCCGACGAGACGGTGGTATTCTTCGGCCATGAATATACCGCCACGAATGCCGATTTCGCGCTGACCGTGGACCCGCATAACGAAATGCTGCACCGCCGGGTGCATGACGTGATCGATACGCTGGAATCGGGCGGGCGCACGACGCCGACGACCATCGGTCTGGAAAGGGCCACCAACCCTTTCCTCCGCGCCGTCTCGCCCGATGTGGCGCGGGAGGTGGGCTTGCCGGACGCAGACCCGGAAATCGTGTTCGCCGAGGTGCGACGGCGCAAGGATGCCGCCTGATTATCCGGTTTCCATGGTTTGCCTGCGCGTCTGGTGCAGGCGACGGGTGAAGGCGATCAGGAACACGCCGGTCAGGACCAGCACGATGGTCGGGGCCGGGGCGCTGTCGAGGTGAAAGCTCAGCCAGATGCCGGTCAGCATCGAACCGAGGCAGGCGATGACTGCGACGGTGAGCATCCGTCCGAAACTGCGCGTCAGCAGGAAGGCGATGGCTCCCGGCGTCACCAGCAGCGCGACGGCGAGGATCAACCCCACCGCTGCGAGCGTCGCCACCACCGTCAGGGACAGGATCGCCAGCAATCCGTAATGCAGCCATACGGTATTCATCCCCGATGCCCGTGCCTGCGCCGGGTCGAAGGCGTGCAGCAGGAAATCCCGCCATTTCAGGCCCAGCACTCCGCAGACGACGACGGCGATGATCCCGGACGTCAGCAGATCGTCCCGGCCCACTCCCAGCATGTTGCCGAACAGGATATGATCGAGATGGGCATCGGTCGGGAAGGCCACGAACAGGATCATGCCCGCCGCGAACATGCCTGAGAAAACCACGCCCATGATCGTATCGCGCTTCACCCGGCTGTTCTGCGCCAGATATCCGGTCAGCATCGCGCATCCCATCCCTGCCACGAAGGCCCCCAGGATGAGCGGCAAGTTCAGCAGATAAGCCAGAACCACCCCCGGCAGAATCGCGTGGCTGACCGCATCGCCCATCAGCGCCCAGCCCTTGAGAACCAGAAAGCAGGACAGCATCGCCGTCGGCGGCGCGATAATGAGCGCGACCAGAAAGGCGTTCTGCATGAACGGAAACTGGAAGGGCGCGATCAGCCAGTCGATCATGCCACCGGTTCCCGCGTTGCCGCCCGCGCCCGCGCTCGTGCGGCGAACATCCCGTGCTTTGGCGCGAGGAAGAAGGCGATCAGGAATACCAGCGTCTGCAACGCCACGATCACCCCGCCCGTTGCCCCGTCGAGGAAATAGCTGGCATAGGCCCCGATGAAACTCGTCCCCGATCCGATCAGCACCGAGACCAGCAACAGGCGCGGAAAGCGGTCGCATAGCAGATAGGCCGTCGCCCCCGGTGTCACGACCATCGCGATGACGAGGAAGGCTCCCACTGTCTGCATCGCCGCGACCACTGAAGCCGAAAGCAGCGTGAAAAACAGCGCCTTCAGCAGGTCGGGCCGCAGGCCGATGGACCGCGCGTGGTTTTCATCAAAGAACGTGACCATCAGATCCTTCCACTTCATCAGCAGCACGGCAAGGGAGACGACCCCGATGATGACCAGTTGAACCGTGTCTTCGGGCGTGATTGCGAGGATATTGCCCATGGTGATGGTCTGCACGCTGACCGAAATCGGGTTGATGGAGACCATGAACAGCCCCAGCCCGAAGAAGGACGTGAAGATGATCCCGATAATGACGTCGATCTTCAGCCCTGAGCGTCCGCTCAGGAACAGCATCGCTCCCGCCGCCAGCCCCCCCGCGAAGAACGCCCCGAAGGCGAAGGGCAGGCCGAGCATGTAGGCTCCTGCCACCCCCGGCACCACCGAATGCGCCAGTGCGTCTCCGATCAGTGACCAGCCCTTGAGCATCAGATAGCACGACAGGAATGCACATACCCCGCCCACCAGCGCCGACACCCACATCGCGTTGGTCATGTAGTCATAGGTGAAGGGTTCGAGGAGGGCGGTCAGCATGGCGCGGGGCCGACGCGCATCGTCATTCCCGCGAAAACGGGAAGCTCTCTCCACCCGGCGAGATATCCGCGTTTGCAGGTCTGACATGACGCGATCACCGGTCCCCCTCCCCGTAGATCACGACGGGGCGCTCGTCGTCGGTGATGATACGCACTTCGCGCGCATCGTCATCGTCGTGGAGCTCGTCGCCGCCCAGCGTGAAGTGCCGCAGGACGCCGCCGAAGGCGCTTTCGAGGTTTTCACGGGTAAAAGTCGTCTCTGTAGGGCCGTAGGCCACCACGGTTCCCTTGACCAGCACCGTCCGGTCGCAGAATTCCGGCACGGAGCCGAGATTGTGGGTCGAGACCAGCATGACCCGCCCCTCGTCGCGCAATTCGCGCAGCAGGGCGATAATGCGGTCCTCGGTTTTCACATCGACGCCGGTGAAGGGTTCGTCCAGCAGGATGACCTGCCCGTCCTGTGCCAGAGCGCGGGCCAGAAAGACGCGCTTGCGCTGACCGCCTGAGAGTTCTCCGATCTGCCGGTGCCGGTAGTCCTGCATCCCGACGCGGGCCAGCGCGGCATCCACCGCCGCGCGATCCGCCGGGGCGGGGCGGCGCAGGAAGCCCATATGCCCGTAGCGGCCCATCATCACCACGTCCTCCACCAGCACGGGGAAGGCCCAGTCCACCTCCTCGGATTGGGGGACATAAGCGACGATGCTGTCGTTCAGGGCCTCACGCACCGACATGCCGAGCAGGCGGATATCGCCGCTCGATGCCTTCACGAAGCCCATGATCGCCTTGAACAGGGTCGATTTGCCCGCGCCGTTCACGCCGACCAGTGCCGTCACCGTCCCGCGCGGGATTTCGAAACTCGCATTGCGCAGGGCCGTATGGCCATTGCGATAGGTGACGGTCACGTCATGGGCAAAGATGCCGTCACTTTGCATTTGCGGTCAATCCAGCGGCAACGGTTTCAGAGGTGACGCGCAGCAGGTCAAGATAGGTGGGCACCGGGCCATCCGCATCGGTCAGGCTGTCGACGTAAAGCACACCACCATAAGCGGCGCCCGTTTCACGCGCGACCTGTTCGGCGGGCGCCTGGCTGACGGTGCTTTCGCAGAACACCGCCGGGATGTCGTGATCGCGCACGCCGTCGATCACCTTGCGGACCTGTTGCGGCGTGCCTTGCTGGTCGGCGTTGATTGGCCAGAGATAAAGCTCGTTCATCTCAAAATCGCGGACAAGATAGCTAAAGGCCCCCTCGCACGAGACCAGCCAGCGTTGATCCTGGGGCACAGCAAGGAT
>CAKZUT010000204.1 GCA_937922185.1 uncultured Neomegalonema sp. | reverse complement strand
AAAATCATTGATGGCACTGGGCTGCTCAAAAGCCTGCGTAAGAGAATCCGAAAAGCCGATACTGTGCATCTTGCAGTCGCATTTTGGGGTGATGGCGCTATCAAACGGCTAGGACTGTCCGAGAGTCAAGATATAGAAATTGTTTGCAATCTCGCTATGGGTGGCACCAATCCATACGAAATCGAAAAGTTGCTTCAAATGGGTGCCAAGGTGTTCGCGCTCGATACGCTTCACGCCAAGGCAGGTGTTGTAGGCAACGAATGGGGCTTTATCGGTTCCTCAAACATCTCCGCGAATGGATTGGGATACGAAGGGCAGGAAGTCTCTGGCTGGCACGAGCTGAATACCGTTTTCACGTCCAAACGAGCAGTTAAAAAAATTGGAAGCCAAGTTGAAGGTTTTCGATCAAAGTCAGGCAAACCGTTAACACTAGGCGATTCTATATTAAAGCATTCTAAAGAAGCATGGAAAAAGAGACGGGCCAACCGTTCGCTTCAAATGCCCCAATCAAAGGGCACTTCGAAGAGACGCTTTCTCGAAGCGTTATCGGACGATCCTTCGGCGTTTCAGGAGATGGTTCGAGTTTTGGCATATCCACGTATAAGTGAAAAGGATCTTGCTGATTTCGAAGTGGCAGAAAAACAAGCTCATCGATCTATCGGCGATGATAATCTTGAGCTTTACCAAGACTGGGACGGTCTAGGATATGGGTATATGCTGAATGTTGAAATTGGACCCAAAAATGGATCGGCGTACGAAGGAATAAACCTCCGAGAATCTGATAGTTTCGACTTCGAGGACGACAATCATTCTTACCAAGTGTCGGCAAAAATTCGCGCAATACCTAACTTCAAAGTCATCTCGGAAACCGAGAAGAAAACAATAAAGCAAGCTGCGAAGCATTTTTTCAAAATGAAGTTTTCTGATTATAAACAAGCTGAAGGAATAGAAATTGACGCCCACAAGTTGTCTGAGTACATCAATAAAAAAGGTAGGACCCGATAATGAACCAGATCGATGTAGCGGATAAAATGGCGGTTGTTACCGGCGGGGCGCAGGGGATCGGGCGGGCCGTGGCCGAGCGGCTGATTGCGGGCGGGGCGACGGTGACCCTGTGGGACCGGGACCGGGGGCTGGTGGAGCGCACCGCCGAGGAGATCGGGGCCAGCTTCATCGAGGTCGATCTGGCAAGCTGGGATGCCGTGCGCTCGGCGACGGCACGCACGGAGGCCGAGATGGGCCGCGTCGATATCCTCGTGAACAATGCGGGGGTCGCGGGGGCGAATGCGACCGTGGCCGATTACGATATCGACGAATGGAAGCGCGTGATGGCGATCAATCTCGACGGGCCGTTCCATTGCTGCAAGGCGCTGGTGCCGGGCATGGTCAGGCACGGCTACGGGCGCATCGTCTCGGTCGCCTCCATCGCGGGCAAGGAGGGCAATCCGAATGCCTCGGCGTATTCGGCGTCGAAAGCGGGGGTCATCGCCCTGACGAAATCACTGGGCAAGGAACTGGCGGATCACGATATCGCCGTGAACTGCGTGACCCCGGCGGCGGCAAAGACGGCGATCTTCGACCAGATGAAGCAGGAGCATATCGATTACATGCTCTCCAAAATCCCGCGCGGGCGGTTCGTGACGGTCGAGGAAGTCGCGGCGATGATCACATGGCTCTGCTCATCGGAAAACAGCTTCACGACGGGCGGCGTGTTCGACCTGTCGGGCGGGCGCGCGACATATTGAGGTCCACCGCGCGGAGAGCCTTGAAAAGGGGGACGATCGCCAGGTCCCTCTCGATAAACGCGCGGCGCGAACCTGATCGGGATCGACTGTAACCGGGCACTTGCGAAAGCGGGGTCATGCCGTGGTCATGCCGTAAGGCCGGATCAGCCGATGGATTGTTCGAGGATAGCGCGGTCGCGCAGATAGCGTTCCTGATAGAGACGGCGGGCGGCGGTGCAAACATCGTCGAGGAAGGACATGGAGGCCGCCGCACCGATGGCGGCACCCACGACCGGGATCGCCTGCGCGGCCTTGCGGCCCACGAGATTCCGGGCCACGGCGGCGGCGATGGAGCGGGTCGCATAGACCGCGCCTTCCTTGGCCACAGCAGAGCGCGACGCGCCGATATTCGAGGCCCCCGGTTCAGCCTCTTTCTCGATAACGGCAATGGCGTGTTCTTTCTCGCGCGCGGAATTGGCCGCCGCCACGGCCAGCACACGCATGGCGAAATCGCCCTCCTCCTCGTCCCGGAAGCCGTAATCGGCCCCGATCCGGCGGATAGCGCGCAGGGCCATGGTGATGGTGAAGGGAATATCGACCGCCAGCCCGACGATGCCCGCCGCCCCGGCCCCGGCCCCGCCCGCCGCCGCATAGCCGACGGCCCAGTTGCGGCTTTCCTGCGCGGCACTGTCGGCGGTTTCCAGATCGGCGGGAATATCGTCGCTCCGCCCGGCAAGGCTCTTTCCGGCGAGGCGGTTGGCCTCGGCCAGCGCGTTCTCGACGGTTTCCTCGGTCAGCGCGGAGCGGATAGCCCGATCCACCGGACCGGCCAGCTTGCCCACCCAGCGGGCGACCTGACCCGGCTCGGACCCCTTCCATTCCGCGATCTCGCGTATCTGGTCGCGCTCGTAATCGGAGGCATTGCGGGTATCGACGATGATGACCTTCGGATCGCGGCGCATGGTGGTGTCTCCCCTGTCATTCCCTCAATGGCGGGAACCTCCCGCCGCTCCCCGGCATCTCTTCCACGCTATATGGGAAGAGAATGACCGGATCGCAAAGGGGGGGGCCGGTCAGAGGATGCGGGTCCAGCCGGTACGCGCGAAGGTGACCGCCCCGTTGCGCGTGCGGGCATCGTTCTCCATACGCTCGATCTCACCGTCGGCACGCCGGGGATCGTGATGGGTCATCAGCATATGCCGCGCCCCCGCCGCCTCGCCCATATCCACGCCCTGCCGCCAGGTGGAATGGCCCCAGCCGCCGCGACACGCGATTTCCTCGTCGGTATAGGTCGCATCGCAGACCAGAAGATCGGTTTCCCGCGCCGCCTCCACGATGCGGGCATCGATCCCGGCATTACCGCTCTCATGGTCGGAGGCGATGGTCACGGATTTGCCGCCGCAGTCGATGCGCCAGCCGAAAGCGCCGTCGGGATGATTGAGCGGAAAGGGCACCGCCATGCCACCCATCGCCAGCGGAATCGCGATCCCCGGCAGGGCGGTGCAGAGCCGCACACTGTCCCAGTGGCGAAAACCGGGAAAGATCGGCGGTGACATGACCCGCGCAAGCGTCTCGCGGAAATCCTCGTCCCGCTCGAAGGCCGCGCTCCATATCCTGAGAATCGTATTGTCGCAGAAAGTCGGCTCGAAGAACGGCAGGCCGCAGATATGGTCGAAATGCAGATGCGTGAGCAGCAGGTCGATCTCAGGGGCGGTTCCGACAGCACTGCGGGACAGGGCCTCGCCCATGGCGCGCAGGCCCGATCCGGCGTCAATAATCGTCATGCCTGCGCCGGAGGCGAGGCTGAAACAGGTCGTATCGCCGCCGAATTCGGTCTTGTCGGCCCCCCCCGAAAAGATCGATCCGCGTGCGCCCCAGACCTTGAAGACGATATCGGCAGCATCACTCATTTGTGAGTTGCCCTGTACACCGCATCCCAATTCGCCGCCAGAGGTTTTGACCCGACATCCTCGATCCGCGTGAGCATGGTGAGGGCTGCGTGGCCGAGATCGAGAACGGGCGATGGCCGCGCGGCGATATCGGAGAACGCGGTGTATGCCGCATCGAACTCACCGGCGCGATAGGCGGCGAGGGCATTCTCCCACCCGTCCTTTACGCGGCGGAAAGCGGGGGTGGCGGCAACCTCTTCATCCCCCGCGACGGTGTAGAGGTCGAGTGCCGACCCGCTGCGGCCCAGCACCTCCACGCGGTCGAGCAGGACGAAGGCGAAGCCGTCCGTCCGGCGCATGGTTTCCTCGCCGACGCAGATATCGACGCCGTAGATCTTGGTCATCCCGTCGAGACGCGAGGCCACGTTCACCGTGTCACCGATACAGGTGTAATCGAGCCGCGTCCGCGCGCCGATCCGCCCCACGCTGCACGGGCCGGTATTGAGGCCGACACCGATGCGCGCCGGAGGAAAGCCCTTCGCGATATAGCCGATGCTCATGGCCTCCGCCGCCTTCACCAGCGATAACGCCCCGCGCAGGGCACCGCGCGCATGGGCTTCATCGCGCCGGGGCGCGTTCCAGAACGCCATGATCGCATCACCGATGAATTTGTCGATGGTACCGCGTTCGTCCAGAATCGCCTCCGTCATGGGCGTCAGATAGCCGTTGAGCCAGTCAATCAGGTCGGATGGTTCTAATGCAGCGGATATCGAGGAGAAGTGCCGAACATCACAGAAAAGTACGGAAAGATCGCGTTCCTCCCCTCCCGGCGTCATGTGGCGATTCGGGTCGCGGGCGATCTCCTCGATTACGTCGGGGGCGACGAAATGCTCGAACTGGCGGCGAATCTCGTGCCGCTCGCGCCGCGCGCCGAGATAATCCATCGCCGCAGCCGCCACCCATGCTCCGATGGTCGCGAGAAACGGCACGGTCGGCCCGACGAGGATGCCATGTCGGCTGAACATCATAAAGCTGAGCGCGGGAAGCGCGACGAGGGCGGCGGAGGCGAAGACCGCCGCCCAGCCATAGGCCGCGACGATGACGATCCCGGCGATCAGCAGGCCGATGATCCAGCTTGTCAGACGCTCGGCCCCCGCAGCCCAGTCGGGTCGCGCCAGTGACGTGCCCTCCAGTATCTGCTCCAGCAATTCGGCATGAACCTCGATACCCGGCACCGTGGCGCTCATGGGCGTGGCCACGATATCGCCCAGCCCCGGCGCGGTCGCCCCGATCAGGATGAAATGCCCGTCGATCCGTCCGCGCAGTGAGGCATCGTCGATATCCGCGTCGAGGACCGCCGCCGCCGATATCCTGCGCCGGGGCTGCGATCCGCCATAGCGCACCCACATCGCCCCGTCGGCGGTGGTCTGCAAGACATGCCGCCCGATCCGCAGGCCGGTCACCACGGGCTGATGCCCCGCGATCTCGCCATTCGCATCGGAACCACGCAGGATGTAGCCCCGCTCGCCCTCACCCACACGCAGCACTTCGAGAGCCAGGGTCGGCACGATGTCGTCACCCACCCGTGCCAGCAGCGGAACGCGGCGGATGATCCCGTCCTCCCGGTCACGCGGGGTGAGCGTAACGGAGGCAACGCCGGTGGCGGCCTCTCCCAGAACGGGGCGGTTGATATCGGCCCCGTTGAAGGAGGGCAGGGCCGCGCGCGGATCGGTTCCGAGGATCGATGGACGGGCGGAGACGGCGGGGCGGCGGTCATTGCGCTCGCGCGTCAGGATGGACCCCAGGACCGAGGGGCTTTGCGCCAGCGCCTCCGCGAAGATACGATCATGGGTGCGCCCGTCGGCATAGGCGGTCGCGGAGACGATCCCGAAGCGCGAGAGGCTGCGCGCGACCTCCTCCGGCGAGGTCCGGTCCGGCTCGGAAAAGACCATATCGAAGCCGATGGCTCTGGCCCCCATCGCCGTGAGGCGCTCGCTCAGGGCGGCTATGACCGGGCGGGGCCAGGGCCACTGGCCGTAGCGTTCGAGGGCGGGCCGGTCGATGGCAACGATCCGCACGGGAACGGCGGGGTCATAGGGACGCGGGGCAAGGCGCTGGAAAGCGTCGAACACCGCATTGTCCAGCCGCCGCACGAAGGGGGCGTTCTGCCATGTCAGCAGCGAGATCAACGCCGTGACGAAAAGCGCGGCGAGGGCCGCCCTGCGCCGGGCTTTGAAGGCCGCGCTCATCCCGCGTCAGGGCCTGCGGTCGCCGCCGAAGATGCCGCTCGCGCGCAGGGCCGCGCCGCCGTCACCTGCCGACTGGAAGTCGATCTGCCCCCCGGTCGCGAGGGCGGAAGCGGCGGTGCTGTCTCCGAAGAATGACCCGGCCACGCCCACATTCACCGCCGGGCGGCCCGCGCCCGCGCCGGTGTTCAGCAGGGTGCCCGCATAATGCGGCGCGGCGGAACCGGCCCCGATGCCTGCCCCGTCAACATCCACATCGAAATCATATCCGGCGAGGTCGCGGAATTCAGCAGTACCCTCATCCATATCGAAGTCGTAGAGCATCGCGAAGCGGCCCCCGCGCGTGGCCTGTCCAGCCGCATCGGTGATGCTGACGACCGCATGGCCATCGAAGCTGGCCGAACCGTTCTGAAGGCCGACAGTGGCATCACTCAGGCGATTCCCGGCGATCCATGTGCCCAGATGCGTGCGTTCCCGGCGGTCGGCGAAGGCGGCGGTGTCATCGGGATCGAACCGGAATTCGCCGCTCCACCAGCCCCAGCGCAGGTATTCATGGTCATCGTCGGGCACAGCGCCGCCATAGATCGCGTCACTCGCGTTCCCGGCTGCCTCATTCGAGATCAAGGCCCCCCGGAATGCCTGTTGCTCCAGCCCCGGTCCCGGCAGGGGACGCCCGGTATTGCCGTTGATATCGGTCGTGCCGGGCACGAAGCCCGCATCCTGCCGGGTACGATTCCGCAGCACGAATTCGCGGTCGGAAAACAGGGCCGAGCGGGTGCTGCGACTGCCGAAATTGTAATTCACGGTATCAATGTCGGACACGCCCGCAGCGGTGCTGGCTCCCTCGACCAGCCGAAGCGCGGCATTGGCCTCGTTCTGGCTGCTGTCAAAGGAGAAGAGCGCCCCGGTCGCGGTGGCTGATCGCAGGATATAGGGGGCGCTCGTCGTGCCGCTGCCCGGCAGGTGGCTGACCCCCAGCCCCGCCGCATATCCGCCGTTGAAGGCGGTATCGTCATTCTGGTTCAGGAAACCGTTCTGCGCGACGGCCTGTGAGAAAGGAATGCCCAGAGGCAGGCGCGCCGAGTCGGCGATGCGGCGCGTTCCGTTCAGGACACCCGCGCCCAGAAAGCCGTTCGGAGCGATGGTCGTGCCGTCGAGGGGATCGTAGACTACCGGAGTCGGTTCGATATCCTCGTTGCTGTCAAAGGCGAACCGCAAGCCACTGCCGAACACCACATTCTCGCCGCCGGGGCCGAAGACCGTGCTGCCGTCGCCGAAATCAATCAGGGTGCCTCCCGTCTCGAAGGTGACCGGCACACTCGATCCGCCCCGGATGACCGAGCCGTAGACCCCGAGATCGGGAAGCGGTGCGCCCGCCGCGCCGTTGCGGATACGCCCCGTCCCGGCGGAGAAGACAGATCGCTGACCGGGGCTGGCCGCGCTGCCCTCCTCGAAATTCAGGACGACATGCGATGCCTTGGCGAAACCGAAGGTCGCGCTGTTGCCGGGGACTTCGTTCTCCCGGCGATAGCCCTGCGCGGGTTCCTCCAGCAGGACGAGGGAGCCGCCGGGGGAGTCGCTGAAATCCCCGTTGAAGGTGCCCCCGGTCAGGGGCGCGACGGCATAGCTGCGCTGTTCGACGGTCCCCGCCGTGACGGGCGCGCCCAGTTGCCCCGGCGTGGCCCTGCCGAAAAAGGCGACCCCGGCCCGACCGTCATCCGTGGTGAACCGCGAGGAGACAAAGCCGGTGCCGGGCGCAAATGCGCTGGTGCCGGCGACAGTGCCACCCGGAAAGTCGCCATCGGCAAAAGTCTGAGTGCCGCCCGTTTCGAGGATCGGCACGACGTAGCGCCCTCCCCCGGCGAGAACGCCGATGCGCTCCGGTTCGCGACCCTGCGTGAAACGGTCGGGAGCATCGTTGGACAGCAGGGCATCGCGCGCCGTGGGGTCATTGACGAACGCCCCGTTGGGAGCGCCGAACCCCGCCGCCGGGGCCACAACCGCGACGCCGGACACACCGGGAAGAACGGTTTCCGCCGGGGCGCCCGCGCTCCCCCCGGAATCGCCGTTCCCATCGCCGTTCTCATCGCTGTTCCCTGTGTCGATCTCCGGCGAGACCGTGAAGCCGATACCGACCCGCATGGGGTCTACAGGGACATCGCCGTAGCGACCGCCCGCTGTGGAGAGGGGCGCGCGTGTTGCCGCCCCCAGATCATCCGATCCATAGGGGCTGAGCCGTGCGCCCATCGCCGGGAGAGCCGCCTCGATGTCGGTCCTTAAGCCTCCCCCACCCCCCTCGAAAGCCCTGAAACGGGCATCGATCTCCTCCACGGAGACAAGGCCAAGCTTGCGCGGGGCCTCGCCGGGGATGATCTCGACCTTCATGGAGGGCCGGGTGACCACAATCTGTCCCCCGGCAGTGGCGATGACCGTGCGCTCCCCCGCGATCTGGATCACGGTCGTAACCCCGTTCTCCGCAACGTCGATATAGGCCGCCCCGCCCCGGATGCCGATGGTCGCCGCCGGGGTGCCGACGAGGGCATCACGCAGCTTCGTGATGCGCCCCCCGATGAACCGCAGCGCGCCGCGCGTCAGGCTCAGGCCGATCTTTCCGGCGGAACGGTCGGGATCGTAGACATACTCATCCAGCACGATCCGGGAGGACGGCGCGATGGACAGTGTGGTCTGGTCGAGAAACAGCAACTGGCCGGACCCCTCCGCCGAGGTGACGATCAGCTCGTCCTGAAGAACCCGGTCCCCGATAACCAGCGCCCGCCGCGCGGCGGTATCGGAGGAGCCTTGCATGAGCGGATTCGCAGCGGCGACACCGCCGATCTCAGGCGCGGCCATGGCCGGGGCGACGTACAGAACCGTCAGGGCAAGGGCGGTGGCGGCGGTGGAGAGAAAGCGGACGGGCATCTTCAGGCTCCTGCGTCAGAACTTGTAACCGAGGGCGGCGGAGACACCGATATTGTCGAGCCGGAAATTCGATATGCTCGACTTTCGGTCCAGCACGCTGGCATCGAGCGCGGCGTAGAACCCCCTGCGGAACGCGAAGACGTGCCGAATGCCGAGCCGCAGATCGGTATCCCGGCGCGTCTCGCGCGCGGTCACGACCGGGTTCGGGGCATCATACGCCCGGTATGTGACAGAAACATAGCCGGAAAGCCGCCATTTCTCATCGGCGATCACCACGCCCGGATCGTAATCGAAAGAGGCGGCCAGACGGAGCGACACGTCGGAATTGCTCTCGAAATCGGCTCTGGCCCGGTCAGACCCCGCCCCGACCGCGCCCGTCAGAACCAGATCGCGCATCGGCGTCCAGGCAAGACCGGCGGTGACATCGAACAGGGCACCGTCCTCATCGGAGCGCCGGGACGCATGGTTGCGGATGGCCGCACGGACGGAGCCGAATGCCGACAGCTTCCCGTTCAGCACCTGGGCATATTCGGCCCCCACGGCCCCCTCGGTATAGAGCCGCCGGTCATCGGCCCGCACATGGCTGGCATCGACGAAGGGGCGGAGCCTGGCTCCGAAAAGCGTGTCATCGAGTGCCAGTTGCGGGCCGGTGCGGATGAAAAGCGACTCGCTCGATCCCTCATCCACATCCTCGTAGCGACGCCCGAAAAAGGTTGCATCCGTGCGCCAGTATTCATTGCCCTGCCCTCCCCAGTCGTAGCGATGGGTCACCTCGGCCAGAACCCTGCCCCCCGTATCGCTCTCGGAGAGATCACCGGTGCGAGTCGCGCGACGCCCGAAAAGAAGGGCCTGCCGGTCGGTGGGGACGAGGCCCGCATTGCTGTCATGAACCGGCCCGGCCTCGACCCGCCCCGAAAAGCGATGTCTGCGCGTGCGCGCGGCAATTTCCCCACGGAAGAGCGCAATGCGGGCGCGCACCGGATCGGGCAGGTCCGGGTCATTGGCCACCTCGCGGAAATAACGCTCCGCGATGACGTAGGAGCCGATGTTAAAATAGAGAACCCCGAGTTCGAGCCGCACCCTCGCCAGAGTCGGATCGAAGACCAGCATCCGTTCGAGGGTGGAAATCGCGGCCTCGTAATCCTGCAACCGCGCGGAGACGCCCGCATAGCGGAACATCAGATCGAGATTTCGGAGATCGCCGCTCATCGCCTCGAAGAGGGTGGCCTGCTCGGCCCGCAACATATCCTTCGTACCCCCGGCCATGCCGGTCGAGGGCAATCCGGCGACCATCAGGGACATGGCCAGCAGCCCTGCCCTGAACACTGTACCGAAACACAACACGCATACTCCCGCGAATCAACACGTCACAAGTATCCCTGAACGGAAGCACGATGCAATGCGAGGCAGTAATATCGGTTCAGTCGCGCTCTGCGGGTAATTCGTCGAAGGCACCCCATTCGGCCCAGGAGCCGTCATAAAGGCCCCAGTCCCGGTGCCCGATACGGTGCAGGGCAAGACCGAGAACCGCCGCCGTGATCCCCGACCCACAGGTGGTGATGATCGGGCGGGAGAAATCGACACCCGCTTTCCCGAAGGCCGCGCGCAGTTCTTCCTCGGACCGCAACGTGCCGTCCCGGAGCAGATCGCCATAGGGAAGGTTAACGGACCCCGGTATCCGCCCCGATCGCAGACCCTCGCGCGGCTCCGGCTCGGCCCCCGCGAAACGGCCCGGTGAACGGGCATCGACAATCTGCTGGTCGCCGACTTTGGAAGCGCGGGCCACATCGGTGACATCACGCACAAGGGTGGCATCGCGACGGGGCGTGAAATGGCGCTCGCGCGGGACCATCGGCATGTCGTCGAGAGGGCGTCCCTCCGACTTCCATTTCGCCAGTCCCCCGTCGAGAACGGCGACATCCTCATGACCGAAGAGACGGAACATCCACCAGACCCTGGCTGCGCTCCAGAGGTCGGAATTATCGTAGACGACGATGCGGTTGCCGTCACCCAGCCCCAGCTTGCGAACCCGCGCGGCAAATTTCTCCGGCGGGGGCAGCATGTGCGGCAGGTCGGAGGTGCTGTCCGCGATATCGTCGATCTCGAAGAAGACGGCACCGGGGATATGCCCGGCCCCGAACTCCGCCCGCGCGTCGCGCCCCGCCGTGCCGAGATGGTGACTGCCATCGACCACGCGCACATCGGGCGCATCAAGATGTTCCGCGAGCCAGTCCGTGGAGACGAGGCAGGAAGGATCGGATTTCGGCATATCGTGCCCCGCTGTTCAGGTCACGGACACGCTACACGCCCCGCCGAAGCACAGGCAAGGAATTGTGATGATCAGGATTTCTTCAGATCGATCCCCAGCCGGTCCCACATCGCATCCACTTTCTCGACCGTCTCCTCGTCCATCTCCAGCTTGCGGCCCCATTCGCGGGTTGTCTCGCCGGGCAGCTTGTCGGTGGCATCCAGCCCGATCTTCGACCCCAGCCCGCTGACCGGGCTGGCGAAATCGAGATAGTCGATGGGGGTGCCCTCGATGATCGTGCAATCGCGCGCGGGGTCCATGCGGGTCGTCACCGCCCACCACACATCATCCCAGGAGCGGGCGTCGATATCGTCATCCACGACGATGATCCATTTCGTGTACATGAACTGGCGCAGGTAGGACCAGGCCCCCATCATCACGCGCTTGGCATGGCCGGGATAGGCCTTCTTCATCGAGATGACGGCGATGCGGTAGCTGCATCCCTCGGGGGGCAGCCAGAAATCGACGATCTCGGGAAACTGACCTTGCAGGAGCGGAATGAACACCTCGTTCAGCGCCTCGCCCAGGATCGCCGGTTCGTCCGGGGGGCGGCCCGTATAGGTGCTCAGATAGATGGGTTTGTGCCGCATCGTGATCGCGGTGACGGTGAAGACGGGGAACGGCTCGACGGAATTGTAATAGCCGGTATGGTCGCCATACGGTCCCTCGTCCTCGTACTCATCGAGCGACACATACCCTTCCAGCACGATCTCGGCGGTGGCGGGCACCTTGATCGGTTGCGTCTTGCAATCGACCAGCTCGACCTGTTTGCCGCGCAGCAGGCCCGCGAAATGGTATTCGCTGAGAGTATCGGGCACAGGTGTCACGGCCCCCAGGATGGTCCCCGGATCGGCCCCCAGCACCGCCGCCGCCGGAAGCGGCTCGGGCTTTTCGTTCTTCCACCGCTGATGGTGCTGCGCGCCGCCGCGATGCTTGAGCCAGCGCATGATAAGCCTGTTTTTGCCCAGCTTCTGCATCCGGTAGATGCCGAGGTTGTAATCGTCCTCGCGCTTGCCCGACGGTCCCTTCGTCACGATCAGGGGCCATGTCACCAGCGGCCCCGCCTCATCGGGCCAGCAGGTCTGAATGGGCAGGCGGTCCAGATCGATATCATCGCCGGTCAGCACCACTTCCTGACAGGGGGCCGTCTTGCCGAGCAAACCGCCCCAGTTCTTCGGCTTCATCGTCAGGACGGTTTTCGCAAGCGGGATCAGGTCCAGCGCCTCGCGCACCCCGCGCGGGGGTTCGGGTTGTTTGAGATAGGCCAGCAATTCCCCGACCTCGCGCAGGTCATGGCCCGTGCGCCGTTCCTTGCCGCCGAGGGTCACCCCGCGCGCCACCCGCTCGACGGTGCCGAACAGGTTGACGAGGACCGGCATCTCCGAGGGCCGCCCGTCGGCATGGGTCACATTCTCGAATAACAGCGCAGGCCCGCCCGCATGGAGGACGCGCCTGTGAATCTCGGTGATCTCGCGGTCCATCGAGACCGGTTCGGTGATGCGGAGAAGATCGCCGTCCTTCTCCAGCCGGTCGATGAAGTCACGCAAGCTCGAATAGGCGGCCATGTCTCGTTTCCCCTGATATCCCGACCTCGTACCGGGCCAGCTATAGCGCGCCGGGGCCGGGTCGATGCATGAAAAGTCGCAGGCGGAAAAGAGGGTTGCCAACCGCCCTGTCCTCCGTCATCGTCGTTGCCAGTGTTCAACAAACGAAAGGAGGTGATCCGATGATCAGTGGGATTCAGGTCGAAGAGGCCGTTGCAGGGTTTTCGGGTGTCATCTCTGACAGGATGACCGCCGCCTGACACGGACATTCCGGGTCGATGATCCGGGAATGACCCATACGGTCTTGATGACCATTCCTGCGAAGGGCCGCGCCGAGGGTGCGGCCCTTTTCTTGTGCGCTACACCCGGCTGAAGGCCAGCGTCGCGTTGGTGCCGCCGAAGCCGAAGCTGTTGCTCATCACCGTGTCGATCTTCGCTCCGTCGATCCGCTCGCGGATGATGGGCATATCGGCGAAATCGGGATCGATCTCCTCGATATGGGCCGAGGCCGTCAGAAAATCGTCCTGCATCATCAAGAGGCAGTAGATCGCCTCCTGCACCCCCGTCGCCCCCAGCGAATGCCCCGTCAGCGATTTCGTGCTGCTCAGATGCGGGATGTCGCTGCCGAACGTGTCGCGCAGGGCCTGTATCTCGCGGGCATCGCCCACGGGGGTCGAGGTGCCGTGGGTATTCACGTAATCGACCCGCCGCCCGTCGAGCGTCGAGCGCGCGAGGTTCATGCAGCGCACGGCCCCCTCGCCGGAGGGCTGCACCATGTCATGCCCGTCGGAATTGGCACCATAGCCGGTCAGCTCGGCATAGATCGTCGCCCCGCGCGCCTTTGCGCGTTCGTATTCCTCCAGCACCACCGTGCCCGCCCCTCCCGCGATGACGAAACCGTCGCGGTTCTTGTCATAGGCACGGCTCGCGACCGAGGGCGTCTCGTTATACCCCGAGGACAGCGCACCCATGGCGTCGAAGAGGCAGGTGAGCGTCCAGTCCAGTTCCTCGCCGCCCCCGGCGAAGACGATATCCTGCTTGCCGAACTGGATCAGCTCGGCCCCGTGGCCGATGCAATGGGCCGAGGTCGAGCAGGCCGAGGAGATGGAATAGTTCACACCCTTGATCTCAAAAGGCGTGGCCAGCGTGGCCGAATTGGTGCTGGACATGGCGCGGGGCACGTAGAACGGGCCGATGCGTTTGGGCGCGCCGTTCTTGCGGACGATATCGGCGGCGGCGACGAGGTTGCGGGTGGACGGCCCGCCCGACCCCATCACGAGGCCCGTCCGCACATCGCTGACCTCCTCCGGCGACAGGCCCGAATCCTCAATGGCCTGTTGCATGGCGATGTAGTTCCACGCCGCCCCGTCGCCCATGAAGCGCAGTACGCGCTTGGGCACCAGCGCGGGGATGTCCACATCGGGCGCTCCGGCGGCATGGCTGCGGAACCCGTGCTCCGCCTGCTCCTCCGAGAAGGATATCCCCGACTTTCCCTCGCGCAGCGAGGTCTTCACGCTGGCCGCGTCTCCCCCGATGGACGACACGATCCCGATTCCCGTTACGACGACACGGCGCATGGCCAACTCCCCAGTTCGCAGTTCAGCCCGCATCCGCCCCGATCAGGCCCACGCGCATATCCTTGACCGTATACGCGGTCTTGCCATCGACTTCCATGATGCCGTCAGCGACGCCCATCTTGAGTCTCCGGTCGATAACCCGCTTGATATCAACCGTATAGCGCACCAGCGTTGTTTGCGGGGTCACCATCTCGGCGAATTTCACCTCACCCGCGCCGAAGGCCCGTCCCCGGCCCTCCATCCCGCGCCAGCCGAGGAAGAACCCGGTCAACTGCCACAGGGCATCGAGACCGAGGCAACCCGGCATCACCGGGTCACCGATGAAATGGCAGCCGAAGAACCACAGGTCGGGCCTGATATCGAGTTCGGCGATCACCTGGCCCTTGCCATGCTCGCCGCCCTCTTCGGAGATATGGGTGATGCGGTCGAACATCAGCATCGGCGGAGCGGGAAGCTGGGCATTGCCCTCCCCGAACAACTCGGCCCGGCCACAGGCGAGGAGGCCCTCGTAATCATAGGAATTCGCGCGGTCGGTCATGTCAGGCTGGTCCTCCCCAAAAGCTGTTTCTGACTAACCTCTCCCTACGCAAGGCGCAATCCTTCGCTGTGCGAGCGTCACACATCCCGTTCATCCGCAAAGACCCCGGACAGCGGACAGACGCGCAATCCGAAGGCCCCGGATCGTTTGCGGAACTGCCTGTTCAGCAGCCGTACCGATGAGGTCACTCAACGACCGCCCCTGCATTTCAGCAGTAGGGCGCACCGTTGCGAATGCATCCGGGACAGGACGAACCCCGATGCGTTCACTGCGGCCAGAAGATCGCCCTGAAAACGGCGATCCTTCTACCCTTTCTCCACCTCCGTCACCGATTTCAGCACCCGGTCGCCGTCTTCCTGTTCGATCAGGCAGGCCGGTTCGTCGTCGCTGGCGTTGCGGGTGATTTCGCTGCCCTTGATCGTCTTCGTGACCTTCTCGGTATAGATCTGCTTGACGGTGCCCGTGCCGGTGCCGTTACCCCAGTTCCATGTCACCTTGTCGCCGGTATTGATCGCCATGGTCTCTCTCCTTCGCGGTGTGAGCGAAGAACGGTGGCGGCACGGGTTGGTTCCGGTGATCTGCCCGACACCCGCTGCGCCAGCTCGGAGATCAGCTTGCGGCGGATGGCGCGGGGGTAGTCGGCATAGCCGTCGGCGACCTCCAGAAAGGCGTTCGGGCCATGGATCACCCGCTCGCGGAAATAGGCGACGATATCCGGCTCCGACCCCCGTATGGCGAGGCCGTTGACGGTGATGCCCTCCTTATCGAGCCGAGCGCGCAGATGGACGGGGCGCTTGCCCTCGTTGCTCTCGCCGTCGCCCGACAGGTCGATCACCCGGCGGTCACAGCGGCGCGGGGCCGCATCCAGCAACTCGACCGAGCGTTCCAGCACCTCGCCGATCGCCGTGGCGTAGTTGCGATAGGCGCGCTTCATATCCAGCACACGCCCCCGCAGGGTGGCCACATCCGCGCGAGTGTCGATGGCCGTCCACGGGATCGATACCTCCTGCCGCGACCGCCCGCTCCATTGCACGAGGGCGACAAGGGCGTTGGCGTTCACCAGCGCCTCGCTGACCAGCGGATCGCCCAGCGCATCGGACAGGCCGGTCATCTGGAGCGCATATTCCTTCGCATCCACACTGCCCGACACATCCATGGCCAGCACGAGCGCCACCGAACACGCCCGCGCGGGCGCGGGCAGCAACAGCAAGCTGGCAAGAAGAACGGCGCGCATGGACCCAGACTTCGCTCATTGAGCCGGGACGTCAAGGGTACGGTGAGGCGCAACACCGCCTCCTGAAGCCGCGCGGTTTGCTGACAGGGTTCCCGCCCGGAAGGGGAATGCACCATGCCTGCGGTGCCGGGGGCCGACCGGCTGCGGGACCCCCTGTAATTTGCAGTCAACGCAACGCATAAGGAGGCCCCGCATCGAGTGCGGGGCAGAGAAAAACTCTTTCAGGCAATTGGCCTGCATACCCCCCCTCATGACGAAACCGCTCCAATCGGGGCGGCGTGGTTGGCAAAGATGTGGTCGCGCGGAACAACCGCACCGAATAATGCACCCTCCACCCAACACCCGCTGCAATCCTGCCCCTGTTCACAGTATGGTAATCCCATTGGCCCAACCCGGAAGGGTTCAGGAAGGA
>CAKZUT010000203.1 GCA_937922185.1 uncultured Neomegalonema sp. | reverse complement strand
GCTCATGCTCATGCTCATGCTCATGCTCATGCTCATGCTCATGCTCATGCTCATGCTCATGCTCATGCTCATGCTCATGCTCATGCTCATGCTCATGCTCATGCTCATGCTCATGCTCAGGCTCATGCTCATGCTCATGCTCTTGGTCGTGGTCGTGGTCGTGGTCGTGGTCGTCGAGTTTTTCTTCGCTCATGATATTATTTTCCCGACTCTTCACAGAAACCACGGATTTACATCATAAATCAGCAGACCGGTTACTGCCCGTTACTGAATGGAATTAGCGATTCCCATTATGTGATGTAACACTTTACATCACATAAACCCGTCACACATCAAGTATAAGTATACATCGTCACCATCTCAGCAGTGTGACGGTCCCGTGTTTCGCACAGCGATCACAGTGAGCATCCGAGGGCTGGCATGCACGGATAATATCAGGTTTCGCGCGTTGCCGCATCGCCGCGTCCGGCACCTCTGGCCGAAGCGATGATCAATTTCAGATCGCCTGCAAAACTTTGCGTATCGAGGTATTCCCGATCCGACCGCGCCAGCAGGTCAGGCGTTGACATATCGATCCCGCGCACCTGCGACAGGCCGGTAATACCGGGGACCGCATCGAATACGTTCCGGGCGCGGCGCTTTTCGACCAGTTCCTGTTGTACCGGCAGATTGGGACGCGGGCCGACGAAGCTCATCTCCCCGCGCAATATGTTGATGACCTGCGGCAGTTCATCGAGCTTTGTCTTACGCAGGAAATGCCCGATCCGGGTGATGCGGGACGCGCTGACTTCATGTGATCCGGCGATGGGGCTTCCCTGCATCATTGTACGCAGCTTGTAACACCGGAAGACTTTCTCGTTCCGCCCGACCCGTTCCTGCACGAAGATCGGCGAACCCGGACTTTCCAGCCGGATGAGGATTGCGATGACAGCAATAACCGGAGCGGCGAGAACGCCGACAACGAGTGCCAGTACGAAATCAAACAGACGCTTCATTCAAGCATTCCTACCAAACTGCCCGGCGAAAGAGCGCCCGCGCCGACGCCCGCCTCCCGATCCGTGGACCGTCAATAATCAACCTTGACCGGCACTGCAATCCGTTGCCGCTCCGGGCGATATCAACCGTGGCATGAACGGACAATCCTGCTGCGGGCAGGTGAGGCGGACTGACCTGAATGCATGATCGAACCGGGGGACTGTCAATTCAACTCAGGGTTGTTATGCCGGACGATTTCGGCTGCCTTTCCCCCGAAGGCCTTCCGCCTCACGGCCCTGTATCGAGACCTGCCGGTGACGTGACCAGAGTTCGGAATCGCCACCGCCGGACACCCTGATATCGTCAAGACCATTTGTGTATGACGCTGTTCATATGCCATGACAGGCGCGCCCCGCAGGTAACCCGGTCGCTCGTCCTTCGTTCGTGCCGGGAATGAATTGGTTTGGTAACATGGTTCTTGTCGGTGAGAGTAGTGCGAACAACCCTCTGAAGAGGGGGTGTGCAGATATCGTTACCGTTTTTGTCAGCGTTGTGGTTGCCGCCCTTCTGATTCAGTCGATGAGCGGGCGTCCGAAAGACCCCATTGAGATTCTGTCGATGGCGCTGGCGATCAGCCTGTTCCATGCGGGTATTCTCTACGCTCTGAGGGGGTATCACTCGGTATGGCGGTTCGTATCGGCACATGATGTCCTGCGCTGTCTGGGCGCTGCGGGTCTGTCCACGGTTGCCGCGATGATGATCTGGGCCGCGTCGCTGCCGATGGCGGGTTGGCTCATCATCGGATGTGCCACGGCGCTGTCCTCGATCTCGATCCGCTGCATGACGCGCGTGGCGCACAATTACGGGTTATTCCGCACTGATTCGACTCTCGCCAACCCTCTCGGGCAGGTCCGTGCCGAAACGAGGCCGAAACAGGCGCTCATGATCGGCTATGGCGAAAATCTCGAAACTTTCCTGCGGGCGCAGCGTATGCGCGGCGCGGATTTCGAGATCACCGGCATTCTGAGCATCGGCGGTCAGGAACGCGCGACCGGTCTGCGCGGCGTTCCGGTCCTCGGCTCCGTCGGGCAGATAGAGAGTGTCGTCCGGGATCTGGCGAGACAGCGCCGGGCGCCCGATATGCTCATCCTGACCCGCGACGAGATGGACGGTCGCCCGGTCGCGGAAATCCTGTCGCGGATCGATGGCGTCGATGCCGAGATCGCATGGCTCCCCCGTGCCGATCAGCTTGATACGGGCGGCACGACGCAATTGCGCCCCATCAGGCTGGAAGACCTGCTGCCCCGTCCCGCGAAATCCTTCGATGCCCATGCCTGCGAGGCGCTTCTGTCCGGCGCGCGGGTGCTGGTGACGGGGGCGGGCGGGTCCATCGGCTCCGAACTGGTGCGCCAGATCGCGACCCTCTCCCCCGGCGCGATGATACTGGCCGACAGCTCCGAACACGCCCTTTATGAAATCGACCGGGAAATGGGTGTCGATTTTCCGCAGGTCGAACGGGTCTCGACCATTCTGGATGTCCGGGACCGGGATGCGGTATCGCGCCTGATGCAGCAGCGCCGCCCGGAATTCGTGTTCCACGCCGCTGCCCTCAAGCATGTTCCCGTCGTGGAGGGGCAGCCCTGCGAGGGCCTGCTCACGAATGTCGTCGGCTCGCGGAACGTCGCCGATGCGGCGGTTGCGGCGCATGTGCGGGCCATGGTGATGGTCTCGACCGACAAGGCGGTGAACCCGGCCAATGTGATGGGGGCGACCAAGCGGCTTGCGGAAGCCTATTGTCAGGCGATGGACGCGGATATGCGCGACCGGGGCGGCGACACGCGCTTTGTCACCGTGCGCTTCGGCAATGTCCTCGGCTCGAACGGCTCGGTTGTGCCGCTGTTCCGGCGACAGCTTGCGAAGGGCGGGCCGCTGACCGTGACGCACCCGGATGTGGAGCGGTTCTTCATGACGATCCCGGAAGCCTCCCGGCTCATTCTCGAAGCGATGCTGTCGGGCATGGAGGAGGACCGGACCGATCAGGGCATCTTCGTGCTGGATATGGGCAAGCCCGTGAAGATCATCGATCTCGCGCGTCAGGTGATCCGGCTGTCCGGCCTGCGCCCGGATGTGGACGTGAAGATCGTGTATACGGGCCTGCGCCCCGGCGAGAAGCTCTACGAGGAGCTGATGCACGAGACCGAGAACCTGCTCGCGACGGACCACCCGAGCCTGATGGTCGCCCAGCCCCGCTTCGTGCAGTTGAAAACGGTGCAGAACCAGATCGACAATATCGCCGACGCGGCCCGCAAGGGCCAGGCCGATGAGGTCGTTCGCCTGCTCAAGGTCTTCATACCCGAATTCGACGCCTCATCATCCGAAGCCAGAAAGGCCCGTGAG
>CAKZUT010000202.1 GCA_937922185.1 uncultured Neomegalonema sp. | reverse complement strand
ATGCCATGGGCGCAGTGCAGGATTTCTGGCAGGAACCGGCCTATGCTGAACTACTGCTGGCCATGCAGAAGCGTCTGCATGACTATGTCGTGGCGGATCAGGGCACGGCGCAGGAAGCCCTCGACAAGTTGATCGAGGACTGGACCGAAGTGTTCGAAGACGAAGGTAAGCTCTAGAGCTACCTCCTCGGCGGGCTTCATTTCGAAGCCCGCTTTTTCACACTACTCCTGACAGGAAACGACGTCATGTCGAACGGAACAGCGGATCGCGTTGCGAAGGCAACGCCCCCTCGGGTTGCGCGCAAAATCAGGGGTCTATCGGACCGGGCGATTGCGTGGATCTTCGTCGCTCCAACGATTTTTCTATTGCTCGCAATCAACATTTTTCCGCTGATCTGGACGATCAAGCTGAGCTTTACGAATTACAAAGCCAACCGGATCGGGCGCGAAGTCAAGGATATCGGGCTTCGCAACTACGAGCGCATCCTGACCGATGGCGACATCTGGCTGAATATGCAGGCGACAGCGCATTTCCTGTTCTGGACGATCTTTTTCCAGGTGTTGATCGGCTTCGCACTCGCCTGGCTGATCCATCGCAACTTCAAGGGCAATGCCTTCTGGACGACGGTGATCGTGCTGCCCATGATGCTCAGCCCGGCTGTGGTGGGCAATTTCTGGAAATTTCTCTACCAGCCGCAGATCGGCCTGTTCAATTACATCGTCGGCTTCTTTACCGGGCGCGACCCGTCAAGCTTCGAAATGCTCGGCTCGGTCGATCTGGCCCCGTGGTCCATCGTGATCGTCGATACCTGGATGTGGACGCCCTTTGTGATGCTGATCTGCCTCGCAGGGCTACGCTCGATCCCTGACTATATCTACGAGGCGGCGGCCATCGACCGAGCCTCGTCTCTCAGGCAGTTCTTCACTATCACCATCCCCATGGTGCTGCCCTTCCTGATGCTCGCGGTGTTGTTCCGGGGCATCGAGAATTTCAAGATGTTCGATCTCGTGGTGCAGTTGACCGGCGGTGGGCCGGGGTCTGTGACGGAGCTGACATCGATCAACCTCAAGCGGGAGGCGTTCGAGAAATGGCGCACGGGCTATGCCTCGGCCTATGCGATCATCCTGTTCGTGACCGTGTTCGGACTGGCCTCGATCTACGTCAAGGCATTGAATAAAGTGAAGGAACGGTAACGCCATGAGCAGCCATTCCATCACCGAATCCTCCTCGCGCGCCAAATGGATCGCCGGGAGCCTTGTGATACTCTACGCGCTCATCACCATGCTGCCGCTGGTCTGGATCGTGATGACCGGGTTCAAATCCCCCGCCGATGCCATCAGCTATCCACCCAAGGTGGTCTACGAACCGACGCTGGAAGGCTACGTCAACCTCTTCACGACGCGCACGCGCCAGACAGAGGACTACCTGTTGGCCAATCCGCCCGAGAACTGGGCCGACGAGATCGTGCGTCAGTACGATATGGTGATCGTCGGGCCGTCGAAATTCGGCGAGCGGTTCATGAACTCGGTCATCATCGGGTTCGGCTCGACCTTCCTGAGTATCTTTCTCGGCACGCTGGCGGCCTATGCCTTCAGCCGGTTCCGAATACCCTTCGCGGATGACTTGCTGTTCTTTATTCTCAGTACAAGGATGATGCCGCCCATCGCAGTCGCGATCCCGATCTTTCTGATGTACCGAAGTCTGGGATTATCCGACACGCATCTTGGGATGATCCTGCTCTACACAGCGGTGAATATCTCGCTTGCCGTCTGGCTGCTCAAAGGTTTCATCGACGAGATACCGCGAGAATACGAGGAAGCCGCGCTTATCGACGGCTACACGCGGTTTCAGGCGTTCTACAAGGTCGTGCTGCCCCAGGCTGCGACGGGCATCGCGTCCACCGCGATCTTCTGTCTGATCTTCGCGTGGAATGAATACGCCTTCGCCGTGCTGTTGACCTCGGCCACGGCCCAGACCGCCCCGCCCTTCATACCCACCATCATCGGCGTTGGCGGCCTCGACTGGCCCGCCGTGGCGGCGGGGGCAACGATCTTCCTGTTGCCTGTCATGATCTTCACCATCGTCCTGCGAAAGCACCTGCTGCGCGGGATCACATTCGGGGCGGTTCGCAAATGACCGGATTCATCAAGGGCATTATCGGCTTTCGCCGGGGCGCGTGGGAAATGCTGGCCACGATCATCATCGCTCTGGGGGTTTTCATGCTGATGCAGCCCTTTGCGATGTGGGCCTACACCTATTCCTTCATCACGACTCTGGTGGGCACGGTAATGTTCATCGTCGTCAGCCATTTTCGGGAATAGCCCATGGCCCAGATCGTCATACGCAACATCCGCAAGGAATTCGGTGATTTCGTCGCGGTGAAGGAAAGCTCTTTCACCATTGAGGACGGCGAATTCTTCATGCTGCTCGGCCCGTCCGGCTGTGGCAAGACGACCACGCTTCGCATGATTGCAGGGCTGGAATTACCGACCAGTGGCGACATCCTGCTCGATGGCGAAAACATCTCGCAGCTTCCACCTTCCGAGCGTGACATTGCCTTCGTCTTCCAGATGTTCGCGCTCTACCCGCATCTGAACGTGCGAAAGAACCTCAGTTATCCGCTGACCAGTCAGGGAATGCCGCGCAAGCAAATCAAGGCCAAGATCGATGAGGTCGCAGGGATACTCGGTATCGGGGATATCCTGGACCGTCCTGTCGGGGGGCTGTCGGGGGGCGACCGTCAGCGGGTCGCACTGGGGCGAGCGATCGTTCGCGAACCCAAGGCTTTCATGATGGATGAACCTCTTGGCGCGCTCGATGCGGAATTTCGCGAGCATATGGCCGAAGAACTGCGCGCCCTGCATGATCGGATGGGGGCGACCACCGTGTATGTAACGCATGACCAGCTTGAAGCCATGCAGATGGGCGACAAGATCGTCGTGATGAACAATGCCGTCGTCGAGCAATTCGGAACACCGCGCGAGATCTACGACAAACCGGCAACGATGTTCGTGGCGGATTTTATCGGCTCGCCGTCGATGAATTTTCTCGATTTCTCGGGATCGGTGGCCCCCGGACAGGAAAGCATATCTCTGTCCGGTCACGACATGGCCGTACCATCCCTGCGCGAAGGCGCAAGCGGTGATCTGGTTTTCGGGGTCCGGCCCGAGCATGTCCATCTGTCCGATGACGGCACGTTCCGGGGACGTATTATCGCGGCGGAATATCTCGGCACGACACAAATCGTCACGATGGAAACGCCGAACGGCGAATTGAAGGCCCGTATCCCGGCTGACCGGATTGCAACGGTGGGAGAGAGCGCCGGCATCGGCTTTCGCGGCGATACCGTCAGCCTCTTTGACCGGGCCGATGGACGGGCGCTGCGTTCGGCCCTGAACGAAGGAGTGCTCGGCCATGGCTGAGGTTGTTCTGAACGGGGTATCCAAGGCTTTCGGGGCAACGAAGGCCGTCGTGGATATGGACCTGACCATCCCGGACGGCGCGTTTGTCGTGCTGCTTGGACCGACTGGAGCGGGTAAGACGACGACGCTGCGCCTGATCGCGGGGCTGGAGAAATCGGACAGTGGGACCATCAGCATCGCCGGCGATGCCGTGGATACGCTCACCCCGGCCCAGCGCGACGTGGCGATGGTCTTCCAGCAATACTCGCTCTATCCGCATATGACAGTACGGGAGAACCTCGCCTTTCCGCTGCGCTCGCCGTACCTGAAAACCCCCGAAGACGAGATTGCCCGCAAGGTTCTAAACGTTGCTGAAGTGCTGCACATCCCGCACAAGCTCGACAACAAGGCGACCGAACTGTCGGGGGGTGAGATGCAGCGGGTCAGTATCGGGCGGGCCTTGGTCCGTGACCCGGCGATCTATCTGATGGATGAGCCGTTGTCATCGCTTGACGCCAAGCTGCGTGCGGATCTGCGGGTCGAGTTGAAACGTATCCATGCCGAACTGGCCGCCACGCTGCTCTATGTGACCCATGACCAGATCGAGGCGATGACGATGGCCACCCATGTCGGGGTACTGGACGAGGGCAATCTCGTACAGTTCGGCACGCCGCGCGACATTTACGAGAACCCGCTCACGACCTACGTTGCGGCGCGTCTCGGGCAGCCGCGCATCAATTTGTTGCCTGCTGATTTACTGGAAAGTGCGCCTCCGCCAGGCGCATTGACGATGGGTCTGCGCCCGGAAAATATCCGGCACGGCGCGGGTAGAGAGGCCAATGTCGTTCGGGTCGAGCATTTGGGCGACCAAACGCGACTGCACCTGAAGGTGGCCGACCATGATGTTATTACGCTGACCGATCCGCATACCGACCTGTCCGTCGGGGCCACGATCCAGATTGCCCCGCTGAACCCCCTGTTCTTTGACGCTCAAGGCGCGCGTATCGGCTGAAGGAGATACGAACATGACCCAATTCATCAACGCGAAAGACGATCTCGTAAAAGATGCGATCGACGGTCTGCTTGCCTGCTCCGGTGGCGCGCTGGTGCGGCTGGATGGATACCCGCATATCAAGGTGGTTTACCGCGCCGATTGGGATCGCTCGAAAGTTGCCCTCATCTCGGGCGGTGGGTCGGGGCATGAGCCTGCCCATGCCGGATTTGTCGGTCCTGGGATGCTGACAGCGGCGGTATGCGGTGAAGTTTTTGCCTCTCCTTCGGTGGATGCGGTTCTTGCGGGCATACTCGCTGTGACAGGCGATGCCGGGTGCCTTCTGATCGTCAAGAACTACACAGGCGACCGGCTGAATTTCGGCCTTGCCGCC
>CAKZUT010000201.1 GCA_937922185.1 uncultured Neomegalonema sp. | reverse complement strand
GGCGGGCAGGCGCAGCTTCCAGAACGACTGCGATCCGCTGGCGTTATACGTCCGCATCAGATCGGTTTGCAGCGCATCGGGCGAGCGCAACCCCTTCACCATGCCGACGACGATGGGGAAGAAGGCCAGATAGGTCGAAATGAACGCCTTGGGCAGCAGCCCGCTGACCCCTACGGCGTTCAGCACGACGATGATCATGGGGGCGATGGCGAGGATGGGAATGGTCTGGCTGGCGATCACCCACGGCATCACGCTCATATCCATGGCGCGATTATAGACGATGCCGATGGCCAGCGCCATGCCGAGGATGGTGCCGAACAGAAAGCCGAGCAGGGTGGCCGAGAGAGTGATCCAGCCATGATAGACGAGGCTGCGCTTGGAGGTGATCTTCTTTTCGACGGTGGTGTTCCATAACTCGACCGCCACCTGATGCGGGGCAGGCAGGACGGGGCGCTCCTGTGCCATGGTATTCGCAAGCGCATCGGTGAGCACGAATTCCGCGCCTGCCCGCTCCGCCTGATCCCGCTCCCAGGGCAGGTTCATCGCGGCGGCGGCGACGTACCAGATCAGAAAGATCGCCGCGACGACCGTGAGGACGGGAAGGGCCGCCCCCTTCGCGCGGGTGAACATGCCGGGACGCCTGGTCATTTGGCGACGCCTCCGCGATATGGTATAATGCCGGTATGGATACCGTTTTCGACATAATGGCATCGTGGGATGCTGAGGCGGAATGCTGGATCGCAGTCTGCGATGCCCTGCCGCTTGCGACCGAAGCACCCACCCTTCAGACGTTGCATGAGCGCGTCAGCGCGATTGTTCCGGAGATTGCGGCTTTGAACGGCCATGACAGCGGGACATTCAGGCTTGTGACCGAACCGGCCCCTCTCATCGCTGCTGAATAAATGGTCAAGGGATACGAACGTGACCTCAAGCGGCTCTTGCGCGATGCCGACTGTGATTTTGTTCGTTCGGGCAAGGGCAGTCATGAAATCTGGTACAGTCCGTTGACGGAAACCAATTTCGTCGTGCCGAACAATGTGCTGAGCCGCCATCTGGCCAACGTGATCCTTCGTCAAGCCGGTCTGCCGAAGTCTTTTTGAATCCTCAGTCATAGCTATGCCCCGCCCGCAGGCCTTCGCGCACGCGATGGGCTATCTCCAGAAATTCCGGGCTTTCGCGAATATCGAGGGGGCGAATCCGGGGCAGGGGGCTGTCGATCACGTCGGTCACGCGACCCGGACGGGGCGACATGACGACGATCTTTGTGGAGAGGTACACGGCCTCCGGGATCGAGTGGGTGACGAAACAGATCGTCTTCCCGGTGCGCGCCCAGAGGTCCAGCAATTGCTCGTTCAGGTGATCGCGCACGATCTCGTCCAGCGCCCCGAAAGGTTCGTCCATCAGCAACAAATCCGCATCGAAGGCCAGCGCCCGCGCGATGGAGGCGCGTTGCTGCATTCCGCCCGACAATTGCCACGGAAACTTGCCGCCGAAGCCCTTCAGATCCACGAGGTCCAGCACCCGCTCGATCCGCTCCTTGCGCTCGCGCCGGGGCATCCCGATGATCTCCAGCGGCAGGGCGATATTCCGTGCGATGCTGCGCCATGGGTAGAGGCCCGCCGCCTGAAAAACGTAGCCATAGGCGCGGTTCAGGCGGGCCTGCTCCGGCGAGACGCCGTTGACCGTGATCGTTCCCCCGGTCGGCTGTTCCAGATCGGCGATGACGCGCAGGAAAGTCGTCTTCCCGCAGCCGGACGGGCCGATAAAGCTGACGAATTCGCCCTTTTCGATGGTCAGATCGACGTCCTTGAGGGCATGGACCGGGCCGTCATTCGTCTCGAAGGTCAGCGACAGGTTCTGGGCGGAAACGACGCTCATTCAGCCCCCCATCGCATCGACGACGCGGGGCAGGATGGTGTCCGATGTCAGCGGGCAGAGCGGACCGACATGCGGATCGCGCGGATCGACCCAGGCGACCTCCGCAATGCCCTCGCCGGGAACGATATCGGTGAGGATCACCCGTGCGCCGAAGCCCACCGTCTCCGTCAGGGTCGAGGGGTTGGAGGGATGCCATGTGGGCGGGCATTCGCAGGGGCCAAAGGCGCTGTGCGGCAGGCTGATGCCCAGATCGCGCCAGAGCATCGCGCGCAACGTGTCGAGCGGGTCTTCTCCGGCCTTCAACATCGTTCCGGGTTGCGTGAAAAAGCCGGTATTGCGCCGCCGGATGACGAGGACGCGGGCGTCGCGGTCATGCAGGGCGGCGATGACTTGCCGGGAATCGCTCAAACTCAGACCCCCGCCGGAATATTCATCGGGTCGCGCTGAACGCCTTTCGGGGCGGTCAGTTCCTTCCACTTCGACAGCGCCTTGTTGGCCGACGCAAACGCGGGGCGGGGGACGAACTTGCCTCGGCCCGGTTGGGGCTGACTGTTCTGTCCATGCGCCCAGATCACGTCGCCGCGCGAGAGGGTGTAGCGGGCCTGTGCCGTGACCTCGAAACCCTCGAAGACGTTGTAGTCGATGATGGATTTTTGCGTCGTGGCGCTGACGGTCTTCGACAGGTTCGGGTCCCAGACGACGATATCGGCATCGGCACCGACGGCAATCGCGCCCTTCTGGGGGTAGATGTTGAGGATCTTCGCGATATTGGTGGAGGTGACGGCGACGAACTCTTCCGGCGTCAGCCGCCCCGTCTCGACACCCCGCGTCCACAGCACCGCGAGGCGTTCTTCCAGCCCGCCGGTGCCGTTGGGGATCATGGGGAAGCCGTCATCGCCCATATGCTTCTGTTCGGTGGTGAAGGCGGCGTGGTCGGTGGCCACGACCTGTAGCGATCCGGCGGAGAGGCCCGCCCACAGCCCGTCCTGATGCAGCTTCGAGCGGAAGGGCGGAGACATGACACGGCGGGCGGCGTATTCCCAGTCCTTGTCGAAATACTCGGACTCGTCCAGCGTCAGGTGCTGGATCAGCGGCTCGCCGTAGACGCGCATTCCCTTCTGGCGGGCGCGGCGGATGGCTTCATGGGCCTGCTCGCAGGACACATGCACGATGTAGAGCGGGACGCCTGCGGCATCGGCG
>CAKZUT010000200.1 GCA_937922185.1 uncultured Neomegalonema sp. | reverse complement strand
TATGGCCGGTAATGTGACGGGTTCCATCGGCGATACCGCCCGTGGCGCGGCTGGCTCGGTTCGTGAAGCGGCAGGCAGTGCCATGTCCGGCGCAGGCGATATGGCCGGTAATGTGACGGGTTCCATCGGCGATACCGCCCGTGGCGCGGCTGGCTCGGTTCGTGACGCGGCAGGCAATGCCCTGTCCGGTGCAGGCGATATGGCCGGTAATGTGACGGGTTCCATCGGCGACACTGCCCGTGGCGCGGCTGGTTCGGTTCGTGATGCGGCAGGCAGTGCCATGTCCGGTGCAGGCGACATGGCCGGTAATGTGACCGGCTCCATCGGCGACACCGCCCGTGGCGCGGCTGGTTCGGTTCGTGACGCGGCAGGTAATGCCCTGTCCGGCGCAGGCGACATGGCCGGTAATGTGACGGGTTCCATCGGCGACACCGCCCGTGGCGCGGTCGGTTCTGTCGGCACCGCTGCCTCCGGTACAGTGGATGCGACTGGCAGGGCGATTTCGGGCACGGGTGCTGCAATCGCCGGTGCCGGAGCTGTGGCGGCGGGGGCCGTCGGGGCCGCTGCCAGTGGCAGCTATCGCGCCGGAGCCGATGCCGTGGATTCTGCGGCGGATGCGACCCGTCATGCGGGTGCCGCCGTTCGCGACGAAACCCGGCGCTCTGGAGGCGGCTGGGGTTGGCTGAAATGGCTGATCGGTCTGCTGCTGCTTGCGGCGATCGCGTGGTTCGTCTGGACCAACTTCATCGCACCGACGATGAAGCAGGGTGCCGCCGGGATCGAACAGTCGGTCATGGTCGGTGATGCGGATATCGGCGCAGCTTTCGGCTCGACCATCGACGATGTGAAGTCCTCGCTGGGATCGATCACCGATGAGGCTTCGGCCCGTGCGGCCCTGCCCGATCTTGCCGGGGCGAACGACTCGCTGGGTGAGATCACCGGGCTGGTCGGCTCGCTCGGCGATGCCCAGAAGGGGGCGTTCTCCGGCATGGCGAACACGGCTCTCGGAACCTTGCGTCCGGTGATCGAGAAAGTTATCGCGATCCCCGGTGTCGGCCCGGTTCTTGCTCCGGTTCTGGAATCAATGGTCGAAAAGCTCGGTATGTTGGCGAACTGACCGTTTACAGGTTTGTAGGGAAGTATACGTGTACGGGTCCGGCAGGAAACTGCCGGGCCTTTTTCGTTCAGCGCGCCAGCGACACACTCCACAGCATGAACGCCCCGGCGATCAGGATGCCCGCCACGCCATCGCCCCCGCCGCCCCCGCGACGAAGGCCAGCGAATGTGTCCAGCGCACCCCGAAATCCTCACCCCGCCACCATAGCAGGGCATAGTCGATGTCGGGGAGCAGCGCGAACCCCGCTCCGACCATCACACCAAGGCCAGTCGGCACGATCCGCCGCCCGATGACAGCACCGATCAAGCCGTGTGCGACGAAGGACGACACTTATGCCTTCACCCGCTCCGATTTCGGATCGTATAGCGGCTTCAGGCTGGCCGTCGCCGCCACCCGCGCGCCTGCAACCTCGATCTCGTAAGTGTCGGCCAGCATCTCCGCCCCCTTCTCGCCCGGTGCGGCGCAGGGGACATAGCCGAGACCCATGGCCCCGCCCAGATGGTGGCCGTAATTGCCGCTGGTCAGGAAGCCCACGATCTCGCCGTTCCGGCGGATCGGCTCGTTGTGGTAGAGCAGGGGTTCGGGATCGTTCAGCATGAACTGGATCATCCGCCGCGACACGCCCTGCTGCTTTTTCCGCAACACCGCATCGCGCCCGAAGAAATCCCCGAATTTCGAGGGTTGCTTGTCGGTCTTCACCGCAAAGCCTAGCCCCGCTTCGACCACATGATCCTCATCGGTGATGTCATGACCATAGTGGCGGAACGCCTTCTCCATGCGGCACGAGTCCAGTACATGCAGGCCGCAATGGGTGATCGCCCCCGCTTCCATCAGCCGTTCATAGACATATCCGGCCATATCCGCGCTGACATACAGCTCCCATCCCAGCTCCCCCACATAGGTGACGCGATGGGCGCGGATGCGGGCCATGCCGAATTCGATCTCCTGCATCGTGCCGAAGGGAAAGGCGTCGTTCGACAGGTCGGCGGTGGTCAGGGGTTGCAGAACCTCGCGCGAGCGCGGCCCCATCACGACCATCACCGCCTCCATAGGCGTCACGTCCATCACGGCGCAGCGGGCTGTGTCGGGCATATGGCGTTTGACCCAGGCGATATCGCGCTGGGGCGTGGCGGCGGGGGTGACGACGAGAAAGCTGTCTTCGGCGAGCCGCGTGACCGTCACATCCGCCTCGATCCCGCCGCGTTCGTTCAGCCACTGGGTATAGACGATTTTGCCCGGCTCGACGGCGACATCATTCCCGCACAGGCGTTGCAACACGCCCTCCGCATCGGCCCCCTCGATCCGCAGCTTGCCGAAGCTGGACATATCGAACAGGCCCACATCCTCGCGGACGGCCCTGTGCTCGGCGGCGGCATTCTCGAACCAGTTCTGGCGGCCCCAGCTATACTCGTATTTGCGCTCCTGACCGGGTTTCGCGAACCAGTTGGCGCGCTCCCACCCCGTCACCTCGCCGAAGACCGCCCCGGCGGCATCCATCTGCGCGTGCAGGGGAGAGCGGCGCAGCCCTCGCGCCGTCTCGAACTGGCGATACGGGAAGTGGTCGGCATAGAGCAGGCCCAGCGCCTCCCTCGCGCGCTCGACCAGATAATGCTTGGTGTTCTGGAACGGCTGCATCCGGCGGATATCGACGTCCCACAGATCGAACGGCGCTTCGCC
>CAKZUT010000199.1 GCA_937922185.1 uncultured Neomegalonema sp. | reverse complement strand
TCGGGCAATTCGACGTCGAGTCCGGAAAGTTCGCGCCCAAAAAGTCCGCACCGCCGACCTACACGAACGTGTTTTCCGACACCCTCATCCGCATGGCCCGAGAAGACGAGCGGATCATCGCGATCACGGCGGCAATGCCGTCGGGTACGGGCGTCGATCTCTTCGCCGAACGTTTCCCGGACCGCGCCTTCGATGTCGGTATCGCCGAGCAACATGCCGTGACCTTCGCGGCGGGGCTGGCCGCCGCCGGAAAGCGGCCTTTCTGCGCGATCTATTCCACCTTCCTGCAACGCGGATATGACCAGATCGTCCATGATGTCGCTTTGCAGGGGCTGCCCGTGCGGTTTGCCATCGACCGCGCCGGTCTCGTCGGCGCAGACGGCCCGACCCATGCGGGATCGTTCGATATCGTCTATCTCACCAGCCTGCCCGGTTTCGTTGTCATGGCTCCCTCCGACGAGGCGGAGCTTCGGCACATGGTCGCGACTGCGGTTGAATACGATGACGGCCCGAGCGCGATTCGCTATCCGCGCGGGGCGGGCACCGGGGTTTCATTGCCGGAGACGGGAACGCCGCTGGAAATCGGTAAGGGCCGCATCGTCAAATCCGGGCGTACCGTTGCCTTGCTCTCCCTCGGTACGCGGCTTGAGGATTGTATGCTGGCGGCGGAACGTCTGGATGCCATGGGTCTTTCGACCACGGTGGCCGATGCCCGTTTCGCCAAGCCTCTCGACAAGGCCCTCGTCACCTCCCTCGCCGATGAACATGATCTGCTCATTACCATCGAGGAAGGGGCCGCAGGCGGTTTCGGTGCCGGAGTCATGGCTCTGTTGTCGGATGAGGGATTGCAGGACGGTCAGTGCAAGGTCAGGTCGATGACCCTGCCGGACGGTTTCATCGCCCATGGCAGCGTGGATGATATGTACCGTCAGGCCCGACTCACCGCCGGTGATATCGTCGAAAAGGTCCATACCACGCTTGAAAATCAGAAAATATCTTTCGCTGCACCTGCTAACAACATTGCTCACAGAAAATAGTAATCGTATTCAAAACAATGGATTGTAGAGTAAATATGCTTGAATACTTTTCTCGTTACGACCCCTCGCACAGTTCGTGTGATAAGAGTAACCTCGTTTTTTCTGGGGGGCGGTTTTGCGCGAACTCGAAAGGGGCAGGATGTCGAATTCTGACAAGCGCGAGATCAGGACTGAACAGGTCGCTGCGGAGTGGAGTGACGCGCTGTTACCCGAAGAGTGCGCTGATGCTTTCGACCCGAAATTCATCCTGGCGCGCGCGGTGCGTTCCGAAGTCGTTACTCGCTTGAAGGCGGAACGCGCAGCTCGGATCGGCGAAGATCCGATTGTTCTGTTCGGGCAGGAGCATCGTGAGGAATTTCTCGAAGCCATGCTGTCCGAGGACCGCAAGGCATTCGATGCCGCCGTCGAGCGCATGGACCTCAAGCACAAACCGTTCACGGATACGCTCAGGCAACTCATTACGCCCACGCTCGATGATCTGGGCCAGATGTGGCGCGATGATCGTGCCAGCTTCATGGAAGTCACCCTTGCGACCTGCCGCGTTCAGACCTTCGTATGCGAAAAGCTCGGCGCGACGGCGAAACGGGACCGCTCCGACGAAATTCACGGCAGCATCGCTTTCGCGCGTCCAGCCGGAGAGAGTCATACGCTGGGCCTGACCGTGGTGACGGAATGCTTCCGTATTGACGGCTGGACCGTAATGGGGGGCGTCGATCTGGAGGTGGGCGACGATCTCTGGGCGCTGGTATCAGACAATCATATTGATGTGCTGGGCCTGACGGTCGGCTCCGCCATGCAGATCGCGCCGATCAGCGAAGCTATCGAGAAAGCCCGAAGCGTATCGCGCAATCCGAATCTGGTGATCGGTGTCGGCGGTTACTGCGTGATTTCCGACCCGGAGGCGATCAGGGGCATCGGTGCCGATTTCATCGCCATCGACGCTCTCGATGCCATTGATACGGCGGCGTCTTTCCTCGACCAACGCAGGATGCAGGGCTGAGGGACGTCAGGCCGCAGAACACCATCCGAAAAGACAGGTTTCGCGGCCCCTGACCGGTGGATTATCCTACCAGTTGAAGACTACGCCTGCGGCGAATGTCATCACCGTTGCGACGATGCTGGCGAAGACCAGCCCGTCGAAATTCTCGATAACGGTTCCGCGCCCGAGGAACAGTGATCCCGAGGGCGAACCGCCGATCCAGTCCTTGATCCGCTGCGTCGCGTATCCCGCCGCGATGACGGAAGCGGCGATCAGCAGGCTGGCCAGTACCACCCAGAAGATATTGCCGTCCCGGTAGAACGCGGCCACGATGAAACCGGCCAGTGTGCCGCAGGCGAGGCTGAAACAGATTTCCGGCACCGTATTATCCGCCGTGGGATCATGGGCGCCGTCGTCACGGGCCATGTAGTCGCGAATGAAACCACTGCCCACCTCCGTTGCCACGACGACGAAGATCAGCCATGCAACGAGCGCAAGACCGTGTTGCGGGTCATCGCGCAGCGAGACGAAACAGGCACCCGCGATCCCGATCAGCAGCAAGCCGGCGGCGGCGGAACAGATACCCTCGGTCTTCCGGGGACTCATCACGAGAAAGAAGGCCACCCCAAGCGCGGCAATCGCCAGTCCGCCGCCCAGCCCGACTGCGAAGGCGGCGAAGGGAGGAAGGGCCGCAGCGGCCAGTGCGATTCCGAGGATCGGCTCGTCGAAATCCCGTCCCCCGGTCGTCAGCCGGTACCATTCGTATCCCATGGCCGCACAGGCCGCCAATGCGAGGATCGATGTGGCACCGACACCGAAGGGAATGAAGATCAGGGCGATGATCGCGACCTTGATATAGAACAGAACCCGATCGCCTGTTTCGAGATTGAAGCCGCTGTAGGCGGAAGGTGGTTCCGTATTCATGTCAAACCTCTTCGATTACCCGGCTGCGCCCCGATCCGGTATCTTCAGCCAAACTATTCCGTGAATATAGAACTGTAGGCTGTCTTTGGCGATACGCGATTTTGTAATTGATCGGGGGTGATGAGGCCCGTCGCCGGTCGCAATGTCGTGGGGCGGCATCATCAGATTCAATGTCCGGGGATACAGCAATCATACGGACTGATTGAGTTTGGCGCGCCGGGGAGGATTCGAACCCCCGACCCCTTGATTCGTAGTCAAGTGCTCTATCCAACTGAGCTACCGGCGCGTTGAGGTTCTGATAGCGGCGTACCGGAGGCTTTTCAAGCGGGAAAGACGGGACGGGCACGATTTGTCGGGACGTCGCGGCACATGCTCTCGCCGGGAGTTGTTTCAAAAGCAGACAATAATGAGTTGCATTGTCTCGAAATAGAACCGAACCTTGCACCGGGACCGAAAACCGGGGGGCAAGGAACCATGCATAAACGGTTTTCGGCAATGTGCGTGATGGCGTTTGCCTCGCTGATCGCTACGCCGCCCGCCCATTCCGGCGCATGGACGCAATCGAAGGGCAAGGGCCTCGTGATCGCGAATATCGCGCATAGCGGCGCGGACCGACGTTTCGATGATGTGGGAAACTCCGTCGCGATACGCGATTTCAGAAAAACCGAAATCCGGGTCTATGCCGAATACGGCCTCACCGACTGGGCCACGCTGATCGCGCAGCCGGAGTGGCGACACAAGGAAACCGGCCCGGATCGGGGCGAGGAGGTGAGCGGCCTCGGGCGCGTGGATGCCGGAATGCGGCTGCGGGTGTGGAAAAACGATACTTCCGTCTTTTCCCTGCAAGCCAGCGGGCGGATGCCCGGTGCGTCAGATCGATTGGCCCCGGCCAATGGCGGCGATACGGACTGGGAGGCAGATGCGCGCCTGCTCTACGGGCGTGGCTTTCCGGTTTTCGGACGTCATGCCTTCACCGATATGCAGCTCGGTTATCGCTTTCGCTTCGGCGATCCTGCGGATGAATTGCGGCTCGACCTGACGACCGGCATCGACGTGACACCGAAGATCCTCGCCCTGTTCCAGAGCTTCAACAGTGTTTCCGTCGGCACGGCAAAGGGGCCGTTCCTGCCCACGCGCGAGCATAAGCTTTCCGCCGGGGTCGTTTATCGCTTTGATGAGGCGTGGTCGTTGCAGGCCGGGGGATTGCTGACCGTCGGAGGCCGCAACACGATAGAGGAGCGCGGCATTATTCTCGGCCTATGGCGCAGCTTCTGAGGCGGGTATAGCCGCTCAGCCCTTTCGCATCGCATCGCGATAGAGTTCGATCAGGCGTTCGGCTCCGGCCTCCGGCAGGACGTCGCCCTGGCGCACGGCCTCATGGACGCTGCTGAGAGCCTCTTTCGGCACCGCCTGTTCGAAAACATCCTGCAACCGGGTTTCCAGAGCATGTTCCAGCCATGTCACGGCCTGCTCCTGCCGCGCGCTGGCGAGGAACCCGGAAGCCCGCCTTGCATCGGCGAGACGCGCGATCAGGTCCGCGACAGCGGCCACGCCGTTCCCCTCGATGGAGGAGGCGGTCACTGCCTGCGGGAACCCCTCCGCATCTCCATTCCGCCGCCGCATGAGGCGCAGGGCGGCGGCGTAATCCGCGCGAGTCCGCTGTGCTGTGGCTTTCAGGTCGCCATCGGCTTTATTGACGACGATCAGATCGGCGATCTCCATGATCCCGCGCTTGACCCCCTGCAACTCGTCCCCCCCTGCCGGGGTCAGCAGCAGAACGAAGATATCGGTCATGCGCGACACGGCGATCTCGGACTGGCCGACCCCGACCGTCTCGACGATCACCATATCGAATCCCGCAGCCTCGCACAGGGCGATTGTCTCCCGGCTGCGACGGGCCACGCCGCCCAGGCTGCCCCCTGAAGGCGAGGGCCGGATAAAGGCCGCCGGGTTGCGCGCCAGCGTATCCATGCGCGTCTTGTCGCCGAGGATCGACCCTCCCGTGACCGTCGAGGAGGGATCGACTGCGAGAACGGCAAGCCGGTGTCCGCGTCCGGTCATTTCGGCCCCGAACCGTTCGATGAAGGTCGATTTGCCCACGCCCGGCGTCCCGGACAGGCCGATGCGGGTGCTGTGCGCGCGATCTCCGGCGAGGTCGGCAAGCAGGCTCTGCGCCTGCTCACGGTGGTCTGCGCGGGCGGATTCGACGAGGGTGATCCCCCTGGCCAGAGCGCGGCGGTCGCCCTTGCGGATGCCCTCGGCAATTATCACGGTGTTAGAAGAAGGGGCCAACCTGTAAACCGGCATTAAGGGTTGATAGAGTTTCCTGTCGTATTATCGATCTTGTGCGGCGTCATCTCGCCGACGGCAACCACTTTCGGCACGAATCGATTCGTGAACTGGGGATCGGGATGATGAAGGCTCTCACATTCGCGCTGGCACTGGCCATGCTCGCTTTTCCGTCACAGGCGAAAGAGCCGACCGAACTGACGGCCTATTACGAATTTTTTGTCGGTGGTTTCCGCATTGCTGAAGTGTCGCTGAAGGCATCGGCGAATGACCGGGATTACGAGGCGCAGTCGAGTGTCGTCACGCGCGGCGTACTCGAAGTGCTGTTGCGCGGGCGCTCCGCATCGCGGGCAGCGGGCAAGCGCGGGGCCTTCGGGCAACTCGTGCCGACGGGCTTCACGACGCGCTACAGCTCGCGAACCGGAGAGCAGACGATCCGCATCGGATATGAGGGGGCGTCACCCAAGAGCGTGATCTTCAAGCCCGAAGCCACCGATGCCCGTGACCATGCCGCGATTGCCGACCGTGTCGGATCGCTCGATCCGCTTTCGGCGGCGGTGGCGGCCCTGATGCCGACGACATCCACCGATCTGTGCAACCGCACCATCCCGATCTTCGACGGCAAGCGGCGGTTCGATATCATCTTCCTGCCGCCCGACCCGGAGCGGTTCAATGACAGCGCGCCCACACCCAAATGGAAACGCCCGCTCACGCGCTGTCTCGGCGTTTATGAGCGTATTTCGGGCTTCGGGAAGGATGCGATCGAGAGTGAGCGGTATTTCCCCTTCGATATCTGGTTCGAGGATAGCGGCAACGGAGTCTTCCGCGCCGTGCGCCTCGCGGGCCGGACCAAGCTGGGCTTTGCCATCGGCAACCTCCGCCCCGACACCTGACGCTCACGGGTCACGATGCCGGGGTGCCGCGTTAACATCGCGCCGGAGGCTATGCTGAACCACTGCCGGCCTATGCCGATAGTGGTTCACGTCACGCCTGCGGGTTGCGCGCGATGCTTCAGAACTTCATGCGAAGGCCAAGGGCGACGGTGAAGGAATCGAGATCGTCCTCGATGACACCCGTTACATTTCCGTTGGGCGCGACCCGGCGACTTTCTACGCCGAATGCGCGTTGATAGCGCCCGTCGAGGGTCAGGGCGAGCCGGTCTGAAATATCATAGCTGGCACCTGCGATAAGCTGCCCGGTGAAGACCTCGTCGGAATCGGATACGCGGACGCCCGGTCCGTAGACAAAATCCTGCTGCGTGAAAGCGATGCCGAGGCCGAATCCTGCATAGGGTGTCACCGGAATGCCCGCCAGCGGGAGATCGACAAGGACGTTGCCGAAGATGGATGTCGAGGAACTGTCACCATCCACATTGATCTCGGCGGCGGGGCCGTTGCCGGAGAAAAAGATCTCGTCCACATCATTGCTTCGGTAGGACGCCTCGATCTCGGTGCGTATTCCGACCGCGCCGAACGTACCCCACGATTTACCGAGCGACGCACCGACCGCATAACCGGTATCGTACTCGTTCTGCACAGTTTGGGGGTTGCCACCAATGGTCCCCGAAAAATCCGCGTCCCCGGCGAAGTTGCCGCCGACGAAAACGGAACCGTAGAAACCCGGCTCCCCGGCATTGGCGACGGGCGCTCCGGCGAGGGTGGCGAGGATCAGGGCGAGAACGGCGGATGTACGGGACGGTGTGGGCATTGGTTTTCTCCAGTGTGCTTCAGTCAGGAAGGCACTCACCCTATCCGCTCTATGCGGAGAATCCGCCTCACGGCATGTCACGAAAGCGTAGAGCGTATGCCCAACCGATAGCCGAGGGCTGGCTCGGTTTGTCTGAACAGTGTCCTGTGGTTTCGTAAGCGGATTTCCTCGTAGTTTATGCCGCTGTCGGCAATGAAAGCTGGCGCTTCAGGACACGTGCCTGATCCACTCTACCGGGAACTGATCGCGGCGGCGGGTTCGCCGCTGCGCCTGCGGCTCCGTGCCAAACCCGTAGCCGCGAAAACCATGCCATAAGGGGGGAGCCTTCTTGCATGCCGATGCGGGGGTCCAGTTTCAATGCCGATTGACACCCAGGACGCGGCGAAAACGCTCCTCATGGAACCCGGAGTATCTGGCATCCCTTATCGAGCCGCCCCGTT
>CAKZUT010000198.1 GCA_937922185.1 uncultured Neomegalonema sp. | reverse complement strand
CTTCTGTTGCAGATCAATCAATCGCGGCGAGCCGGAGGCGTCGATGAGACTGGCAAAGAACACGCAACACGCCTTGTCCCATTCCAAGGCGGTCAGATCATCAGGGGCAGATCGTACAGCTTCCTCGGCTCTCCCCAAAGCATGATGCGCCGCCATGACCCGGCCTTCCCACGCTACATCGCCGTTCTCAATGGCAAGCCCCAGCCCAATTTTCTCGATTTCCGAACGGATCATGAGAATATCGCGGAGATCATCTTCCGTCGCCGAGGCCACGCGAAAGCCACGCTGTGCCGTCGCCTCAACCAACCCTTCGGCACTCAACAGACGCAAGGTCTCGCGCATTGAGTGATTTGAGCCGCCGTAGCGACGGCGAAGCTGCTCGATTTTCAACTTCTCGTCGGGCGCGAGCACACCAAACGAAATGTCTCGCCGCAAAGCGGATGCAAGCATCGCAACAACGGTCGCGTCTTCTTCAGATGCTTTGCTAAAAATCATTTCATTCCAGAATTTTGAAAATGTTGGATATTATCCAACATGCGCGAAACGGAGATGTCAACGCTCGGGAGACCGTGGTTTGCTCGGCGAAATACAGCCGATATCTGCAAGACCCGATCAAATACCACCGCCAAGGGGCGGATCTGTGCGAATGTGGAAACGGGCGCAAAGTGAAGTGTAGCTGAGCCGCCGGGACATATGCGAAGGTCGAAAATCATGCATGAATGCAATGGTTCAAGGCCCGCGAAGCCTACGACTATCAATAAAGCTCAATCGCTTACATAAATGGCAGGCCCGGAGAGACTCACGTGCTCGATCAATCCGGCGGAGCGGTCATATGGTCGATGTGAAGGGGCTGTTGACTGCCCTGCGGTTACCCGCCGCGCCCGTATCCGGCTATCGCGTTTGACCCGGCGCTGTGTTAACCGACAGTCGATCACTTCAATCGGGGCGGGGGAGCCGAAGCATGTCCGAAGACGGATTCAATATGTCGCTGCGAAAATACCTCAAGCGGGTCGGCGTCACATCGCAGCAGGCCATTGAGGAAGCAACGCGCACCGCGCGTGAAGCAGGAGGGTCCGCGCCGGTCGAGGCGCGCATGGTGCTGACCATCGACGGCAGGGAAGTGAACGTCATCGAAGGCTCGATCATGCTCGGGGAGAGCGAATGAGCGGGCCGGTAAAGGACGAGGTTCTCGCGGCCCTCTCGGGGATCACCGATCCGGCCAGGGGCACCGATATCGTCTCGGCAGGCATGGTTTCCGGGCTGGTCGTGAAGAACGGTGCGGTCGGTTTCGCGCTGGAGGTCGATCCTGCACGCGGGGCCGCTCTGGAACCGCTCCGCAAGGCCGCCGAGGACGCGGTAAAGGGGCTGGATGGTGTCACCTCCGTCACCGCCGTGCTCACAGCGCATTCCTCCGAGCCGGGCGCGGCACCGCAGACTGCGCCCCCCAAAGGCCCGCCTCCCAATCTCGGGTTGGCCAAGGAAGGCGACAAACCGATCCCGACCTCCAAGGAGACCGGCCCCATCGACGGGATCACACGGATCATCGCGGTCGGTTCGGGCAAGGGGGGTGTCGGGAAATCCACGGTCTCGGCCAATATCGCGCTGGCACTGGCCGCGCAGGGCAAGAAAGTCGGATTGCTGGACGCGGATGTCTACGGCCCGTCGCAGCCCCGGATGCTCGGCGTGTCGGGGCGTCCCTCCACCCCCGACGGCAAGACGATCCTGCCGCTCAGGAATTACGGCGTCACGGTCATGTCCATGGGGTTCATGCTGGAGGAGGACCAGTCGGTCGTCTGGCGCGGCCCGATGCTGATGAGCGCGCTCCAGCAGATGTTGCGACAGGTGCAGTGGGGCAAGCTCGACTATCTGATCGTCGATCTGCCACCCGGCACCGGTGACGTGCAGCTCACGCTCAGCCAGAAGACACAGGTGGACGGTGCGGTCATCGTATCGACACCGCAGGATGTTGCTCTGCTCGATGCCAAGAAGGCCATTGATATGTTCACCAAGCTGAAAGTGCCGCTGCTGGGCATGATCGAGAACATGAGCACCTATATCTGCCCGAACTGCGATCACGAGGCGCATATCTTCGGCCATGGCGGCGCGAAGACGGAGGCGGAGAAACTCGGGATTCCGTTCCTGGGCGAGATACCGCTCGATATTGATATCCGGCTGTCCTCCGACGGCGGAACGCCTATCGTCGTCTCAAAGCCCAAAAGCCCGCAGGCCGCGCGATTCCGCGAGATCGCCGCAAGCCTGATCGAGGCGACGGACGCGGTTCCCGCATGACCATAGGATACGACCCCGAAATGCCCCCCGTGGGCACGAAACCGCAGTTTCCGCCCCTTCTCGACGGGGTGGAGACGGCGGCGGGGGTCGAACCCTTCGACAAGGCGGTGGCCGACGCCCGGAGCGGGCGGTCGGAGATCGGCAATCTCTACTGGTCGCCCGATGACCATACCCTGCGTGCGGCCATCGTGTTCGAGCCGGAGGAAACACTGGTCGATGCGGCACCGATCCTGTTCGCCGTGGCGAACGGCCTCAACGACTGCATCGGGGCGCTGGCCCCGCCGGAGGTCGGGTTGCAGCACGTCTGGCCTCTGGGCGTGAAGGTCAATGGCGCATTGTGCGGAGGCTTTCGGGTTGAGGCCGCGTCATGGGATGCCGCAAGCGTCCCCGAATGGCTGGTTATCGGGCTGGAACTGGCGATCCTGTCCGATGTGACCGATCCGGGACGCCGCCCCGATGTCACGGCGCTGGCGGAGGAAGGATGTGGACATCTGAGCCGTATCCGGCTTCTGGAAAGCTGGTCACGGCATACGCTTCTCTGGGTGAACCGCTGGGCGGATGACGGCTTCAG
>CAKZUT010000197.1 GCA_937922185.1 uncultured Neomegalonema sp. | reverse complement strand
CCGAGGATCAGGATATCGCGGTCCCTGAACTCAACCGCATCGCGGAAGTCCTGGGCATGGAGAACGCGGCCCGGAAAGCTGTCGAAGCCGGGATATTCGGGGACGTTGGGGGTCGAGAAATGGCCGGACGCGCAGATGACGTGATCGACCATATCGACAATTTCGCGGTCGTTCTTCTGGTCCTGCACGATGACGCGGAACTGGCCCTGATCCTCGATGTACTCGACGCGGCGGACGGGGTGGTTGAACCTGATCCAGTCGCGCACCCCGGCCTTTTTCACCCGGCCCTCGATATAGTCGAACAGCACAGCGCGGGGCGGGAAGGAGGCGATGGGCTTGCCGAAATGCTCCTCGAAGCCGTAATCGGCGAATTCCAGACCCTCCTTCGGGCCGTTGGACCAGAGATAGCGATACATCGAGCCATGCACCGGCTCGCCGTATTCATCCAGACCCGTGCGCCAGGAATATTTCCACAGGCCGCCCCAGTCATCCTGCTTTTCGTAGCAGACGATATCGGGGATATCCGCGCCGCCCGCCTTTGCCGACTGGAACGCCCGCAATTGCGCCAGGCCCGATGGTCCCGCACCGATGATGGCAACCCGTTTGGTCATGGAAATCTCCCCGTTCTGACGTGCTCTCTTGGCTTGACGGGATCAATAAACCGATCCCACCCGCGAAGAACAACAGGTTTCGGAAACCATGATGTGCGGGATCGGGCCTGATTCTAGCGGATATGGACACCCGGCGGGCCGGGGAGCCGCAGGGGGCCTGTGGTCCGGTTTTGTCACCTCTGCGTGAGACGGGGGCGCAGTGATTGTACGAACGGGCGGTTCCGGTGATGAAGGGGCGACAGATGAAGGAGAGCCGACAATGCCCAACCTGACCCGCCGCAGCGCCCTTGCCGGGATCGCCGCCGCCGCCGCCCTGCCGGTCACGCCGCTGCGCGCCCTGCCCGTGGGGGCGCCCGCACCCGAATGGGATATCGCCGAATGGATCAACTCGCCGCCGGTGCGCTTGCAGGATATGCGCGGTCAGGTCGTCGTGATCGATTTCTTCCAGCTTTGGTGCCCGGCCTGCAAGTCGTTCTCGATTCCCACGACCCTGCAATGGGAAAAGGATTTCGCGCAGGATATCGCGGAGGACCGGATGAAGATCGTCAGTATTCATACCGTCTTCGAGGGACATGAGCACCAGAACATCCGCCGCCTGCGGAAATTCGTGCAGGAAAAGGGATTCGGGCATCCGGTGGGCAATGACCGGCATGATATCGATGACCACCTGCCGAATACGATGATCCTCTACGGCACGCGCGGAACGCCGGAAGTGGCGATCATCGACAAGGAAGGGCGCATCGCCTACCAGCGCATCGGCTTCTTCGATGTGGAGGAAAAGACGCAGATGATCCGGGATCTGATGGCGGCCTGATCGCGGCCATTCCGAAACGAAAAAACCCCGGAAGCGATGCTTCCGGGGTTTTTCAGTATTCAGGAGGAACTGTCCTCAGAAGCGGTAGCCGACCTTCATCGAGAAAGCGAGGGCATCGCCTTCGTCGAAGTCACTGAACGGCGCGCCCGGAACCTGAAAGCCGGAGGTGCCGATAAGCCAGCGGTATTCGCCGCCGAGCTGGAGCCGGAGGCCCTTCTCGTTCTCGAAGATCACGCCGCCGCCGAGGCTGTAGCCGCCATCGACGGTCTTGAAGAGGCTGATTTCCTCGCCGCCGTCAGCCTCGTAGCTGCCGGTCACGAAGCCCACGAAGTTCTCGTTGATCCGCTGGGCGACCGTCAGGCGGTAGGTGAAGACGTCTTCGGTGTATTCGACGACCGGACGATTGAAGCGGGCGTTGAAAACCGGGGGCGTCAGGTTCACGCCATCCCAGTTCGCCCAGCGGATATTCGCCTTGACGAGGGTGGATTTGCTGACCGGAGCCTGAAGCGAGAGATTGACGGATTGCGGGGTTTCGAGATCGAAACTCGACGGCGCGGAGACGAAGCCCGTCGGGCCGAAGAAGGTTTCCTGCGTATCCACATCATGCGTGATCGCGGAGTTGTAGGTCAGGGCCGCGCGGATCTTGTATTCGGGTACCTCGAAGGCCGCGCCTGCGACGAAGCCGAAATCGTATTCCTTCACGTCGATCTGATAGCCGGGGAAGGGCGTCGGGGCACCCGTTGCCGGGTTCCTCACGAACGGGCTTTGCAGGTCGATCGAGCTGATCTGAAGACGCGGCCCGCCGTAGATGCTGAAATTCTCGCCGAACTTCAGACGACCCACGGCGGTCAGCGTGTTGGCCTCCACATCGGCGGCGGTGCCGACGAACGCGCCCTGCCGGTAAGTCGTTCTCCGCAGGAACGGCGTATCGTAGATGAAGGCGGCGGAGATGCGGTCGGTGATGTCGGTCTTGGCCCCGAAGGTCAGGAACGTGAGATCATCGGCGATATTGCCCGAATCGCCCGCGATGTTCGTGCCTTCCACATCAGCGGTGACAAGCCCGACGCCGCCCTCGATGTAATTGCCTTCCTCGAAGATGATGTCGATGGGCTGACCGGTCAGGTCGAAGCCGCCCGCATGGCACAGCGATGAGGTCATCACCATGGTCGATGCACAGAACAGAGCTTTCAGACGTCTCATTCGACTTTCTCCTTTTCGCCGGCACCACGGGGGACGTTGCCCTGGGGGATGGTGCGGTCGCTTCAGCTTTCCGTTGGCGCGGCAGCGGTGACACGCCGGGTGAATTCATCGGAAGGAACAAGGAAACCGGGGCCGATGGGAAAAGAAAAGAAGTCGGATCATCGGTTGAAGTACACGGAACGCCAATTCGGTATCGGCGCAGCGCCGGATATTCCACAGTGACGTCGGGGAAACCTGACCTATGCGCGGCAACGAAGTGCATCCTGTGGCTGTTTTGCTACATTCACGGGCCATGCGCGGCGGCAGGAGAGCGGGGCACCCTGCCGTTTTTTGTTTCGGATCGGGGACGAAGGCCCTAGATTGCGCGCGAAACATGGAGTGGCTGAATGGCGATCCTGCGCGATATCTTTACGTGGTGGCACGGCACGACGATCGGAACGACCCTGTTCACCTCCCGCCACGGGAAAAAGGTGGGCGAGGACGAGGCCGGCAATGTCTATTATCGCAATGCCGACGATACGCGGCGCTGGGTGATCTACAGGATCGACAGCGAGGCGTCGAATGTCTCCGCCGACTGGCACGGCTGGCTGCACCATACCTTTGATCAGCCGCCGACCGAGTTGCCGCTGCGCGCCTGGTCGTGGCAGAAGGAGCGCCTGCCGAACCTGACGGGCACTGACGCGGCCTATCGCCCGCCGGGCAGTCTCGTGAGCCATGGGCGCGATGCCGGTGTGACCCCGAAACCCTACACCCCCTGGGTGCCCGAATGACCGGTATGGAGGAGAATTCCTGATGGCCAATAATACCGTCGAGACGCTGATCGGGGCCGTGGTGCTGTGCGTGGCGGGGGGCTTTCTCTACTATGCCAGCCAGAGCGCGGATTTCGCGGGGGGCGGAAGCTATCCGCTCAATGCCCAGTTCTTCAAGGCGGACGGGATCGGCACCGGGGGGGACGTGCGCGTCTCCGGCGTGAAGGTCGGGACCGTGGAGAGCGTGGAACTGGACGAGACGACCTATCAGGCGAAGGTCACCTTCGCGATGCGGAACGGCGTGAAGCTGCCGAGTGATTCGTCCGCGAAGATCGCAAGTGACGGCCTGCTGGGCGGGGCCTATGTGGCCATTGATCCGGGGGCGTCGGAATATTTCCTCGAACCCGGCGAGGCCATCGAGCATACGCAGGGGTCGATCAGCCTGCTCGATCTGATCGGGAAAGCCGTTGCCGGAACCAACTGACCGCCGGTCTGTGGATCGGGATGGGATGTGATGTTGTGCCTGTCGGAAAACGCTGATGGAACCGATGGGACAGCCTGATCTCTTTTCAGGAACCTGCCGTGCATAAATCCAGCACCGTTTCCGTATCCGCCTCCCGGTCCAGGGTGTTGAAATCGGCGGGGCAGGGAAGGGCGTTTTGCAGCAGGGCGTGATAGGTCGCGCGGGATATGCCGATGCCGCCCATGGAGGCGAGATGGGCGGTGGTGAACTGGGTATCCAGAAGGCGAAAGCCCCCCGCGCGCAGGCGGGCGACGAGCCAGACGAGAGCGATCTTGCTGGCATCGCGTTCGTGGCTGACCATGCTCTCGCCGAAGAAAGCCGCGCCGATGCTGACACCGTAGAGGCCGCCGATGCGTTCGGGGCCGCGCCAGACCTCGATACTGTGAGCCGATCCGCGTTCGTGCAGGGCGGTGTAGAGATCGAGAATCGTGTCGTTGATCCAGGTTTCCTCGCGCGTGGCGCAATCGCGCATCATGGCGCGGAAATCATGGTTCACGCGCACATCGAAGCCGCCGCGACGGATCGTCCGGCGGAGGCTGCGCGAGACATGCAGGCCGTCGAGCGGGATGATGCCGCGCTCATGCGGATCGACCCAGTACAGTTCCTCGTCGCTGCCCTCGCTGCCCATCGGGAAGATGCCGACCGAATACGCCTGTAAAAGGAGTTCGGGGGTCAGCGGGAGCGGTTCCTCGGTCATCACTCCGCCGATGCGGTCTCGATCCAGTGTTCCAGCCAGTGAATATCGTAATCGCCGGAGAGAAAATCGGGTTCCTCCAGCAAGGCCGCAAACAGCGGGATGGTGGTCTCGACCCCATCAATGATCGTCTCGCCGAGCGCGCGGCGAACGCGGGCGACGCATTCGTCGCGGTCGCGCCCGTGGACGATCATCTTGCCGATCAGGCTGTCGTAATAGGGGGGGATGCGATAGCCCGCATAGAGACCGGAATCCATCCGCACCCCGAGACCGCCCGGCGCATGATAGCCGACGACCGTGCCGGGGGAGGGGGTGAAGGTCTGCGGGTTCTCGGCATTGATGCGGCATTCGATGGCATGGCCATGGGGCACGAGGTCTTCCTGCCGGAATGAAAGCGGCAGGCCCGAGGCGACCCTGATCTGCTCGCGCACGAGATCGACGCCGTAGACCATCTCGGTCACGGGATGCTCGACCTGAAGGCGGGTATTCATCTCGATGAAGTAAAAGCCGCCGTCCTCGTAGAGAAATTCGATGGTGCCCGCGCCGAGATAGCCCAGTTCGCGCAG
>CAKZUT010000196.1 GCA_937922185.1 uncultured Neomegalonema sp. | reverse complement strand
GACCTTCTGCACCATGCGCTGACAGATTTCGAGCAGCTGCGCATTATCCTTGAAGCGGATATTCGTCAGCTCGATCTTGCCATTCACTTCGATGAAGACCTGCTCGGCCCCGTTGACCATGATATCGGCGATGTCGTCCCTGGCCAGCAGAGGCTCCAGAGGACCATACCCCAGCACGTCGTCACAGATGTCCTCCACGAGCCTCTTCTGCTCGGAGATCGACATGATGTGACCCTTCACACCGATGATCTCGTTGACGATCTGCGTGATCTCGCCTTCGGCCTCGGCACGGGCCAGCGCAACGATGCGGCTCATGTCCATCGCATCGATCAGGGATGCGAAGATTTCGGCTTTCAGGTCGTAATAGGCCTGGTCATGGGTGAACTGGCGATCACCGTCCATCTTGGGCGGCGGGGCCTTCTCGACCTCGGCCTTCTTGGATTTGTTGCGGTTCTTGCTCGCCCCGAAGCCACCATCGGCCTTATCGCGCAGGTCTTCGACCACTTTGGGTTTTTCAGCGCGATCTTCGGTCCCCGCCTTACGGGGCGTACCGCGACTGATATCGGCGGGAAGCTGCTTGTTTTCAACGGCCTTGCGCGCCTCGGCGATCTTCACGCTGCTCTGTTCCTCAGCGGCGCTCTCGACGATGGACTTGCGGGCAACGCCGGGCCGGGGCGGAGCCTTCGATTTGGACAGATCGACGTTCAGCGCGTCGGTGGGCTTGGGCTTGATATTCGGCACGGGCCGCGATCCGCCCGCTGCACCCGGACGGGGCGGAGGCGGAGGCGGGGCCTTGCGGGCACCCGCCGGGCGCGATGCCGAATCCGGCGTCGTAGCCGGCAGTCCGGCACCGTCGGCCTGGACGCCGGAGGAAGGGTCGTTCGTGCGCTTGCTGAACATCTATGTATTTCCGCCGTGAACTTCTGCTCTGGGGCCAGGGGCCGGGGCCGGGCGCGCGCGAAGCGCGTCCGGTAGTTTTTCGGAGATCAGGACTCCCTGTCTTCATCCACTTCTGAGGGCGCAGGCTTGCTCTTCTTCGTGAGACGCGAGAACAGCTTGCCGAGATCAAGCCCCTTGCGCTTGTCGAGCGACCGCTTGCGTCCGGCTTTCTTGAGCGACGTCCGGCTGGCGGTGAGCGTGTCGCACAGCTCGGAAAGGTTCGCCACGGCCTCATGCTTGAGGTTCACTTCCTCGATCATCTGGCCGTTGTTGGATGCCTCGCCGAACAGCGTGGGATCGTAGGGAATGATGAGGTCCACATCCCGTCCGATGATATCGGCCACATCTTCCGGCGCGATTTCCGGGCGTTTGGGCACGCCGACCTGATTGAGCACGATGCGCGGCGGGTTGTCGTTCGGACGACGCGCGGCGAACAGGTCGTTGAACGACTTGAGATTGCGAAGGCTCGCAAGCTCCGGCGTCGCGACCAGCACGATCTCCTCCATCTGCATGATAGACCGCTGAATCCAGGGCGACCATGTATGCGGAAAATCGAAGACCGCGAAATCCGTGGCGGCACGGATCGTCTGGATCATGTCGATCACGCCGTTCTCATCGAACTCGGTCTCCACTTCCAGCGAGGAAGGGGCGGCGAGGATCGAGAGATAGTCATCATATTCGATCAGCAGACGCTGGAGTTTCACGTCATCCAGTTCGTCCGAACCGGACAGCGCATCCAGAACGGTCCGGGTCGGCTCACGATTGAAATCGAGACCGGCAGTGCCGAACTGCACATCCATATCGATGAGCATGACCTCTTTTTCCTCGACGCGCGAAATCTTCCACGCGGCGTTATGGGCAAGGGTCGATGCGCCCGCGCCGCCCTTCACACCGACGAAGCCGATGGTGCGGGCCATGGGGGCCTCGCCCGGCTCGGCGAAGACGGTCGCGATGGCCTCGATGATCTGGATCGGTGCCGCCGGAGAGACGATGTACTCGTCCACACCCTGCCGTTTCAGCTCACGGTAGAGTGTCACGTCGTTGGACGGACCGCAGACAATCACCTTGGTATCGGGATCGCAGACGCTGGCCAGACCTTCCAGTTCATCGAAGACCTCCAGCCCCGTCTCGTTCGTCTCGACGATGAGAAGATGAGGCGTGGCGGATTCCTCGTAGATCTCGACGGCGCGCTGCGTACCGCCCATCGCGACGGCGATGGAGGTCCGGGCCATCCGGCGATCATAGGCCGATTCCTGAATCGCCGTGGCCATGGGGCCGGTCGTGCAGAAGGATTCGATGTCGATCCGGGGGATCAGGGTCTCGATCGGACCGGTAAATCCCTGATCATCGAACCCGGTATCTTGTGCCGCAGAAGGCATGGGCAAACTCCTTATTCGATAGGATCACTGGATCAATTCGCGCGTACCGCGCGCGGCCGGTGCAGCAGTGGTGTCAGAACCGTCACGATAGGCTTCCAGCACGCGCTGGCGGGCCTGAGCGTCGGGCGGGGTCATCTCGCGGGGCCGGACCAGATCGGCGGGGTCGGAAACCATCACCGTCAAATTGCTCTGGTGCGAGCATCCGAAACCGGGAGTGGCCGCGTTCTGGGTGTTGAGCCGGGCATCGCCAACCTTGATATCCCCGCAATCGTAGACCTTTCCGAGTTCATACTGCTCGAAGGGGTCGTGGAAGGCGTGCGGCTGAGGCGGGGCGCATCCCTGCAAGGCGACGAGGGCGACGATCAGGGCCATGGTGCGGCCTGCGCGGATGTGGATCGTATTCACTGGTTTTCTCATTTCTCGTGCCCTCTTATTCAAGGATGAAGCCGAAGGGCGCTTTGAGCGCTTCACGGGCGCTGGCCATGTTCGGGTCGCCGGCGCCATAGACCTTCTGGAGGCGTCCGAGCAGGTACAGGTCGAAATCACTCGCCGGGGCGAAACCGTCAGTCGGCAGGCGGAAGTCGCGTTCCTGACCCGGTTTCACGACATAGGGTGTCACGAGGATCACCAGTTCCGTCTCCTGCTTCTGATAATCGGTCGAGGACAGAAGCTGACCGACGATCGGCAGGTTTTTCAGCCCTGGCAGACCCGCATGAGAGGCCGCATCGCGCTGGAGCAGCATTCCGGCGATGGACATCGTGCCGCCCGAGGGCAGTTCAACGGTCGTATTGGCCCGGCGGATCGACAGGCCGGGAATGGTCAGGTTGCCGGTATTGACAGAACCTTCCGTGGTCAGCTCGCTGATCTCGGTCGCGACCGTCAGGCTGATACGGCCCTCTCCGACCACCACAGGGGTGAATTCCAGCGCCACACCGAAGTCGCGGAAAGTGAAGCCGACACCGTCCTCATCGGCAGAGGTCGGGAAGGCGAATTCACCGCCCGCGAGGAAGCTGGCCGTTTCACCCGACACGGCGGTCAGGGTCGGCTCGGCCAGCACCCGCATGACGTTGTGCTGTTCAAAGGCCTGGACCAGACCGCCGAAATTGGTATCGCCGAACGATCCGGCGATATTCGCCGCGATGCCGCCCATGGCCGCCCCGCTGACACCGAAGGAGTTGGAGATCGTGCCGAAGGTGTTCACGGCATTGTTGAGACCCCCGGTCGCTCCGCTGAGCGCCGCATCGGTGGCGAGGTTGTAATCGACCCCGAACTGCTTGATGACCGAACGGCGCATCTCGGCGATGCGGACCTTCACGAGGATCTGATCGTCACTGGAACTGGAAAGACGGTCAACGAATGCGACACTTTCCGGCCTGACGGTCACCCCAGCCGCGATCATCGCGGAATAGAGGTAGCGACGCACGAGATCGCGGACCGCATCCGACTCAGCAGGACCGCCGGTCGTTCCCTTGATGACAACCTCACCGAGCACCGATTCCACGGTGATCGGCAGATTGGGGAAACTTTCCGCCAGAGCCACCCGAAGGGGGCGCAGGTCATACTGCACGTTGGTGTCGAGGCTGAGGATCTGGTTGCCGCGCTCGTCAAAGACCGTCACGCCCGTCTGCCCCGTCCGAAGACCGATCAGAACGATCTGGCGCGCCGTCCGCAGGACCGCCCGAACGAGTGTCGGATCGGAGACGAGGACTTCATGGGCATCCGCAGGCAGGTCCACGATGGTGGATTTCGCGACGAAGATACCCGCTTTCTGGGCCGCCGGACCTTCACCCGTCTGCCGGATTTTCGAGGGACCGTAGGCCCCGTCACCCCGTGCCGCGAAACTGCGGCCCGAAGGGGCAAGCGGTGCGGGTTCCAGGCTGGCATAGGACTCGTCGAACTGAGCCGTCGGAAGGGTCGAGACCGTCACCGGCGCAGGCTCGGAATATACCGGAGGCGCGGTCACGTAGGATTCGGCGACGAACGGCTCCGGCATAGACGGCACGGGTACCGAAACGATTGTCTCAGCCAGGGTGGTCCCGCCATAGGACGTATCCGGGAAGAACGGCTCCGAATAGCTCGGCGTCGCGGGCGCGAGCGGTGCAAGCGCCTGACCTTCGGGCATCGGCGGAGGTGTCACCGTGATCTGGTAGGTTTCGACCGTCTGCTCCATGACTGGTGCGGGGGCGTACCCTCCGCCATGGAAAGTGTCGGACGCCTTCGGCGTGACGACGCCGTTTTCCAGAGCATAGTCATAGCTGCCGGATGCCGCCTGCGTCTCGATGGTCCCGATATTGGCGTCGAAGCCGACAGGGTTGCCGTACTGGACCCCGAAAGGAACCGACGCATCGATCGCGGCCTCCTCGATCACCCTGCCGATAGCGGGCTGATCCGTCGTCAACGTCCCGAATACCGTATCCACAGATGTCGTCGGGCCGGACAGCCCGTCATCCGCAAAGGCATTCTGGAGCGTTTCGAGCGTGACAGGCGCATTGCTCACGGGAGCCGCGTCAAAGACATCGGCGGCCATCGGTGTCGATACCATCGTATCGGCCATGGTATCGACCATCGCACCGGAGATGTCGCCCGACAGGGCCTGATCTGCGGGGAAAGTCGGAACACCGGCACTGGTGGGGTCACCGTACTGCACCGACCCGTCGGCACCGACGAAGTAACCCGCCGGGGCCTGTGCGTCATTCGAGCGGATCGAGACGTCCGACCCCCGGTTGAGAAGATCGACCGGAGCGCCCGAAATGTCCTGTGCCTTGGAAGGCAGGGACGCCGTGAGGGCGAGGCCGATTGCGGTCAGCGTTGCGGCTGCTGTCGTTGCGGGGCGGCGCATTCTGGTTTCTCCCGATGCAGTGGGCACGCGATTCTGGCGATGGATTCGGGTAATCATCAGTTACCCCCGGCGTTCTGATCGGTGTTGGGATTGGTGGTCCGCACGACGATTGCAGCACCGTTGCGAATAAGGACAATGCCGTCCTCTTCGGGTGGCGGCGGCGGCGCGGCGGCGGATGCGGCGGCGAGAATCTCCGCGTCCTTGCGGGCCTTGGCTTCGGCGGCTTCGGCGGCAAGGCGCTCCCGCTCTTCCTGGGCGAGACGGCGCTCGTCCTCTTCCTCGCGCTTACGGCGTTCGAGTTCGTAGGCTTCCTGCTCGCGGCGGAAAGTCTCGGCGATTTCCTTCATTTCCCTGGCCTGTTCGATCTTGGCTCTGGCGAGGGCCTGAAGGTCGAGGATGGTCTTGGGCATGATCTTGTTCACGTCCTCGCCGTACTCCTCGATGAGTTCCGAGAAACTCCTCAGCGAGAGGGTCAGGAATCCGCGCTCCTGCTTGGCGATCTGCCGGGTCAGAGAGATCAGTTCGACCTGATCGGGGTTCAGCTCGATGGTGGCCGTATTGCCCACGGCGGTCGCACCGTTCTCGCCATTGCCCTCGGTCAGGCGCTGGTCGATGGCCAGCACGCGCACCGTCTCCATGACCGTCTCGGTCTGGTTGTGGGTGACCGTGCGGTCAATCTCACCGGTAGTCGGGTTGAATTCCTCAATGGCGATCTGCCGGGTCAGCAGCAAATCGACATAATCGCCCGGCAGGATGAACCCGCCCGCGCCGGTCACGTCGGAAATCGGCACGGCGACAGCGCGCATCCCCTTGCGGAGCAGCGAGGCCATGACGCCCGACCCGTTGATGTCGATCACCTTGTCCGTGGACAGCGGCTCTCCTGCGCGCATCGACGCGCGGGAGGCGGACCCGATGACGATATCCATCGCATCCTCGTCCTCGCCTTTGAGGTAGAAGTAATCGGAAGCCGCCTCCACCGGGAAGGCCTGCCACTTCACATCCTCGCCGGACAGGGTGCGCCCGATAGGAACGTCACGGGCAGCGACGAGGACATCGACCGTCTGGGGCGCCTCCACGACAGGTTTGGTTTCTTGCTGGGGCGCGGCGATCTGCACGGGCACATTGGCCCGGCTCTCGATAGCACCCCGCATCAGCCACATGGCCGCCATAGCCGCGACCGAGGCGCTGGCCAGGATCAGAATTCTCACGCCACGCATCGCGATTCTCCTTCAATCAAATTACCGCTCCATGGTAGGCATGGGGGTGTTATAAAAGTGCGAACGACGTCCATTTTCTGCACGGCGCGCTTCGATTTACCATTTGTTTGCAACATGATACGGGATTAAGACCCTTCAGTTCCGGCATATGGTTCGCGGGAAAGCGGATGCAGGCTCCATCAGGGAACGCGCCCATCCTTTTCAGGGCCGGATACTAACGCCATCGGTTTAATAAACCGCGAAGGCATCGCCTGAACCGCGAGCGAACCACCGTGTCACACCGAAGAGGTGAGCGTGGGAGAGCAAGCTGACAGCATCACCTCGCAAGGGATTGATCGGGCGATGTCTATTGGAATTGAGTGAATGGATAACTTCTGTTAACCATGCCCCTGTACCAACAGCGAAGCGGGACGGGTGCACGCATTCGATCCCGACGCGATTCGATAGTGGCAGGAGAGACAACAATGAACCGCATGACGCTTTGCGCCGCAGCCCTCGCACTCGCAGGGGCCGCAGGAGCATCGAGCGTGGCGACCGCGCAGGAGCAGGAACGCATCGGCGCATTCCGCTACTGGAGCGCCTTCACCTCGCAGCGGCCCGAAGGCAAGGTATGCTGGGCGGCGACGAAACCGTCCGATCAGGATTTCGGTGGCAAGGATCGGGGTGACGTCTTCCTCATGATCACGGTCTATCCCGATGCGGGTGTCGATACCGAGGTCAGCATTCTGTCGGGCTACGACTATGACGAGTCGCGCACCGTGCAGGCCAAGATCGGCTCCCAGACCTTCTCGTTCTTCGCCGTCAAGGACGGTGCGTGGCTCGAAACCCGCAACGAGGAGAAGCAGATCGTCAGCGCAATGCGTAAAGGCGCGAAGGCGAACGTGACGGGATATGCCGCCGGGGGCGGACGCTCGACAGATACTTTCTCGCTGCTGGGCTTCACGGCGGCGTATAACGCGGCCAAGAAAGCCTGCGGCCGGTGATCGCGGGCCGGGCTTCACACTGACCGATCCGGCCCGGCAACGCTTCCCCCGATTGCAATCAGACTCCGGGACGGGTACGGATTTCGTGTGAAATCCGTCCCGAAGAGGCTGCCCGCATGTCTGCATCGACCTACGAATACAAGACCGTCGCCCTGCCCCAGCTTGTTCAGCCCAAGCGTAAGCGCGGGATGAGCGAAGCCGATCTCGTTGCGGAGACGCTGGGGGAGCTGATCCACCTGGAAGCGGTGGACGGCTGGGAATACATGAGATCGGACATCCTCGCCGCCGGAGGGCGGAGCGGGATGTTTTCGAGGGAGGCCAGGATCACGCAATATACGGTGCTGATCTTCCGCCGCGTTCAGGAAGGCGCATGGCCGACCGAGGCCATGATGCCTCGCTCCGCCGCAGCGGCAGGGGCGCAGGGGGCCGCACCGGCCCCGAAACCCGCTCCGGCCCCGGTCCTCCCCGCCAAACCTCTCGTCGATGACCCGACTTCACCGCTTTCCAGAGGCGATGTGCTGACCACAGGCGGGCAGTTCCGCACCGGTGAACCGGTCAGTGCGCCCCCTGGCACCGCGCCGCGCCCCCCGCTCGGCTCCGCGCAGGACTGACAGCGACAGCAGACACCGGGACCGGTTCGGGAGAGGTCAGCGGCGGAAGATCATCCGGCGCAGACCGCCCATGATGCGCGAGAACAGGGAATGTTGTGCTGACGCGACGTCGGATTCGATCCCCCGGACCGTTTCATCGACTCCCGACGGTGCCGAAGGCTGATTTTCGACCTCTTCATTCCCGTTTTGAGTCTCATATTCATTAACGGTTTCGCGAACAGGTTGTTGCAGAGCCTTCAGGCTGGAGTCGATGACTTTCAGCAGAGCGGATTCATCGAAGGGTTTCCGCAAAATGCCATCAGCATACATGACGTCGAAATCATCTATGTTTTCCTCGCCGGTAATGACGATAACGGGCAGATCCGGGCGCAAGCTGCGGATATTCTGAATCACCTGCCGCCCGTCTACATGGGGCATGGACAGGTCGGTAACGAGGATATCTGCCTGTTCCAGCAGGTCGGAGTCGCCCGACGCGGCACCGTTATCGAACCCGGTTACGTTGTAACCGGCGTCACGGAGGTAGCGCGTCAGGATCCGCCTCAACGGAGCCGAATCTTCCATCAGAAGGATTTCTGGCATCGCTTTTTCACATTACATTGAGGCGCGCCGCAAACGGCACCCGAACACGTACGCTTTCCCTGAGTGTCGCAAATGCAAGCCTTACGCCGCATCGGTCAGGCTTTCCGCCTATGTTCAGCCGCACTGATCACCGAGGTCCGATCAAGGATCAGTCCGTGGCCTCAGCCGGGGTCTGGCATCGCATGGACAGGGCGTGGACCGTCCCGGCCATCTCTTCGGCGAGGGCATCGAGGACGAGACGCTGTCGCGCCACACGGGACTTGCCCTCGAACACCGCCGCGACCGCCAGCACATTGAAATGGGTCTCCCCGCCCTCGCGCCAGCCCCCATGGCCCCTGTGGCTCTCGGAATCATCCTCAACCTCAAGGCGAACGGGGTTCAAGGCAGCGGCGAGTTTGGATTCAATGGTTTCCCGGACGCTCATCGTAAAATTTCTCCCTCATGCTGCGCCCCGTCTAACTCTTTGGCATCGCTTTGGAAAGCCGCCCTCGCAGATCACCCGCGACATCAGGCCCGGCACAAACTTCCCCCCCTCCGCTTTACGCGGCGGTCACAAGCGGTAAGATACGGTCCTTCCGCGCCAGAGAAGGCCGAATAACGGCCCCGGATTGTTGCTGTGGAACTGAGGTTTGAGGGGATATCACCATGGATGCCGAGCGATGAGCCGTCTCGAGTCTGAATTCGATATCAGCGTCAAAGCGGATAAGAAACGCCGCAACCGCCGCAAGGGAACCGGCGGTGCCTTTACTGATTCGAGCCGCGCCTGCAACTGGCCGGACTGTTCGGAAAAGGGTGTGCATCGCGCCCCGGCATCCCCGCAGGATCTCGATACCTTCCGCTGGTTCTGCGCCGATCACATCAAGGAATACAACAAACGCTGGGACTACTACAAAGGCATGAGCGCCGATGAGATCGACGCCGCGCGCCGCGCCGACCAGTCCTGGGACCGACCTACCTGGAAAATGCAGTCCAAACCGGTCGGCCAGCACCGGGTGAGTCACGCCGAAGGGCGCTCATGGGAACGATTCGGGTTTGATGACCCGCTGGAGGTTCTGGGCGAGAACGCCACGATCAATCCGGGCGAGAGCAAAAATGCCGAACTCCGCAAAGCCCGTCGGCGTCTGTTGCCCAAGGCCGATATCAAGGCGCTCAATGCACTCGATCTCGACGAGACGGCAACCGCCACCACGGTTCGCGAACGCTATTCCGCTCTGGTCAAGCAGCTCCACCCCGACATGAACGGCGGTGATCGAAGCGAGGAAGCGCGGCTGCGCGGCGTCATCACCGCATGGCACCACCTCAAACGCTCGGCGGCATTCCGGCAGTAAATGCCGCCCTCCTCCCGCTACGCGGGAAATCCGAGCATGGCAGGCAACGATCCTCGCGGGGACGATCGCCCCGACAGGGCCAGACACGGCGACAACACATCGCTGGATTGCCACCGGAGGATCGTCTAGAGTTCGCGCTCTTTAGCCCATGCGAAGGTCATGGTGTGTACCGCGAGTATCATGGATCGAAATGACCGATATCAATCGCCTTAACCAGCCCGCTGAACTCAGGAACGCGGCATCCGGTGGCATGAGCGGCTCGCCATCCGCCGAGTCCGAGATCGACCTGAAGGTCATCTTCTCCCAGATGCGGCAGAACCGCTCGCTGTTATTCTGGTCCGTGCTGCTGGGGCTGCTGATCGCGATCATGGTCTTTGTCACCACGCCGCGAAAATACACCGCCAGCACCATCATGATGATCAATATCGAGGGCGAGGAGGCATCCAAGCAGTTCGGAGACCCGTTCAAGGCGCTTTCGCTGGCGAAGAAAGCCGACACCATCGCTCCGGCCTTTGCGGTGGCGCGGTCAACGGCCCTGCTCGAACGGGTGGTTGATGCGGAGAAACTGTCCGAAGACCCCGAATTCAACAAAGCCCTACGCGACCCCACCTGGCAGGAACGCGGATACGCCCTTGTCGCACCTGTACTGGAGGCCGTGAAGGGCGTCATCGGAGCGGACCCCGGCCCCGCACTCGGTTCGGAGGAATGGTCGAAATCCGACATGCTTGAATGGCGATACGCCGTTTCGGAACTGGGAGAGCGCGTCAGGATCTATGATCTCGAGGACGATCTTCGCATGAAGATTTCCGTCACGACCCTCGACCGCGAGAAATCCGCGCGGATCGCCAATACGGTGGCAGAAAACCTGAATATCTTCCTCAAAGACTCGAAGGTCACCGCGCTGAACAGCGCACTGGACTGGATCACGGAGGAGGAAGGCCGCGTCGAGGGCGCTCTGAACGAGATCGAAGCACAGATCAACGCGGAGACCAGTACCGGCAGTGTCCTGCCCGGCTCCAGAGCACTGGGAACCAACGCCGAGCGTCTGGTTCAGGGAGAGTTGATCCTTGAATCAAATCGTCGGCGCGGTGAAGCCCTGCTGCGGCTGGGCGAGGTCGTGGCCCGGATCAAGGGCGGGGAAGACGCGCAATCGGCTTTTGCGACCATGCCGGATGATCTTCGACGTGAACTCATCAATGACTACCTGGAGATTTTTCGGTGGGAACGCCGCGACGAACCGCCCTCCTCCACCCAATTGAACAACGCATCACAGATCATCGAGCGCGCACTCGACACACAGGCCACAGCAACGACCCGACGTGAGCAGGAAATCCTGCCCGTCCGCGCCTATACACGCCGCCTCTCGACGGCCCAGAACCGTTATCTCCAGCTCAGAACCAATTACGAATCCAATACCGAACTGCTCAAGACCCTGCGTGAACGGTTGGCCGGACTGGAGATCGAGCGCGCGGGCGGAACCGAGAAGATGAGGGTTCTGGAGATCGCGGAACCCCCGCTTCTGGCCTCAAGCCCGCGACTGAAGCTCACGCTACTTACCGGGCTTATGGGGGGATTGATGATCGGGGCGGGCATCGTATTGTTCCGCTTCTTCAAGCGCGATGCCTTCCGCTCGCTGGAAGATGTGGAAAAGACGTTCAACGCACCGGCCATATCGATCCTGTCGAATATCCAGCGGGGACTGCATAACCGTTTCGACTGGTTCGCCCTTCCCGTGGAAATCAAGGAATCCTATCGCAGGGCCTATTCTGCCGTCTTTGTCATGTCCGACGAGCAAAAGGCACAGGCATTGATGATTGCATCGTCCATCCCCAGTGAAGGGAAAACGACCACCAGTCTCTACGTCGCCGCCGCCGCCGTCGAGGAAGGCCAGAAAACTCTGGTCATCGATATGGATTTCAGGAAGAAAAGCGTCGCGCGCTATCTGAAGATTCAGGGAAAGCATCCACACGGCATCTACTCGGTCTTTCGGAAAGAGGTCACTCTGCAAGAGGCGGCATTGCCCTTCGAATACGGCGATGGTTTCAGCTTCGATGTCCTGACAGCGGATGACCGTCAGAAATCCAGAGGCTCGCGAAGCCGGGAAACCCTGTCCGCAAAGCCCGTGCTGGACCTCATCGAGGCCGCGAAACAGGAATATGATGTCATCATCATCGACGTTCCGCCGATCCTGGCCGTACAGGATGCGAGCATGGTCGGCAGGATGGTCGATGCGACCCTGTGCGTCGTCTCCACCCGCGCGCTGAAGAAAAAAGCCGCACGGCGCGCCGTGAAGGAATGGGATCGTGCCAATATAAAACTGTCCGGCCTGATCGTTCGTGGTGAAAAAAGCGAGCTCCACGAGTATTATGAATACGGTTACTATCACTATGATTACGCGAATAAGGGCGATAGCCGTCCACGCCGCCCCTCGCAGCTACGCAGAAAGCGCCGCCTTCCCGGACAGCAATCCCCCGCCTCGGGCGCGGCGCGGGAGTGAGGCCGCTCGCCGCCGGTGGAAATCACCGGGGCGTTCTGCTAAGCCGCAGAAAATCGTGTATTATGGGTAAGTGTTGAATCGTGAGTGAAACCATATTGATCACGGGGGGAACGGGTTCCTTCGGCAAGACAATGCTCCTGCGCCTCCTGAAAACCGATGTCGGGGAAGTCCGCATCTTCAGCCGCGACGAGGAAAAACAGGACGCGATGCGCCATGCGATCCGCGACGAGCGGGTACGCTATTACATCGGCGATATCCGCTCCCGCGACAGCGTGGTCTATGCGACGCGCGGGGTAGACCGCATCTTCCATGCGGCGGCGCTCAAACAGGTGCCCTCCTGCGAATTCTTTCCGATGGAGGCGATCCAGACCAATGTGATCGGATCGGAGAACGTCATCCGGGCGGCGGTCACCAATGACGTGAAATCGCTGGTGTGCCTGTCCACCGACAAGGCCGTGATGCCGGTCAATGCCATGGGCATGTCAAAGGCGCTGATGGAAAAGGCCGCGCAGGCCGCCGCGCGCGAAATGGGATCGGGGAACGGACCGACGATCTCCTGCGTCCGTTATGGCAATGTGATGTATTCGCGCGGATCGGTCATTCCTCTCTTTATCAGGCAGATCCGGGACGGCAATCCGATCACCCTGACGGAACCGACCATGACTAGGTTCCTGATGCCCCTGCGCGATTCCGTCAGTCTGGTCCTGTTCGCCTTTGAACATGCCAATCAGGGCGATATCTTCATCCGCAAGGCCGCGTCGGCGACAATCCTCGACCTCGCTCAGGCCGTGAAGAATATCATGGGCGTACCGGAGCATCCGGTCGAGATCATCGGCTGGCGCCATGGCGAAAAGCTGTATGAAAGCCTCGCCAGCGAGCGCGAGATGGCGGTGGCGGAGGAGATGGACGACTACTTCCGGCTGCCTCTCGACGCGCGCAAGCTGAACTACGCCAAGTATTTCAGTCAGGGCAATGCCAGCGTCACCGAAGCGCGGGAATACAGCTCGCACAGCGTGGATCGCATTCCCATGCCCGATCTCGAAGCTCTGCTGCTCAGCCTCGACGAGATACAGGAACAGCGACGCGAGATGGGGCTGACCTGATGAAGATCGTCATCACGGGTGCCGGGGGCCTGATCGGCTGGCACGCCGCCGCCAGCCTTCATGCGCTGAACTGCGGGGCGCGGTTCCGGGGAGAGACCCTGCCCCATGACGTCGCGGCTCTGGACCGGGCGGCCTTCAATGATGATGCCCGGCTGGCCGAGGCCCTGTCGGGGGCAGAGGTGGTGCTTCACTTCGCGGGCGTGAACCGTGCCTCCGAGGAAGAGCAGGAAAGCGGGAATATCGCCCTCGCCCATCGCCTCGCGGAGGCCGTGCAGGCCAGCGCCCCGCAGGCAACGGTCGTCTACGCCAATTCCACGCATGAAGCCGCCGACAACGCCTATGGGCGCGGCAAGCGCAGGGCGGCGGAGATACTGGAGGCGCGGGCGCAGGGCGCGGGCGCGGCCTTCGTCAACCTCATCCTGCCCCATATCTTCGGCGAGGGCGGACGCCCCTTCTACAACAACGTCACCGGCACACTCTGCCGACAGATCGTGGACGGCGAGGAGCCGACGATCAATCCCGAGGGCCGGGTCGAACTCGTGCATTCCGGCGCGGCGGCGCGCACGGCCCTTGATCTCGGGCTGGCGGGCCGGAGCACCCGTCATCGCATGGACGGCGTAAAGATCGGTATTCAGGCGCTCTACGACCGGATCAGGGGTTATCACGACAGCTATACGGACTTCGTCTTCCCCGACCTGTCGGACCCTTTCGACGTCGCCCTGTTCAATACCTATCGGCAGCATCTCTACCCCGACCATTTCCCGCACGCAGTGAAGGTCAACTCGGATGCGCGCGGGCGGCTTTTTGAATGTGCCAAGGGCGGCGGCGGCGGCCAGAGTTTCATTTCCTGGACGGAGCCGGGCGTCACCAGAGGCGAGCATTTCCATCTCGCCAAGGTCGAGCGGTTCCTCGTGGTCGAGGGACAGGCCCGCATCGGCATCCGCAAAGTGCTGACCGATGAAACGCATTTCTTCGACGTTACGGGCGATGAGCCGGCCTATGTCGATATGCCGACGCTCTGGACCCATAATATCACCAATACCGGGACCGGCCCGCTCGTGACCGTGTTCTGGACCCACGATATCTTCGATCCCGCCGCACCCGACACGTATGCGGACCCTGTAGGGGAGGACGCCGCATGACGACACTCAAGGTCGCCACCATTCTGGGCACCCGCCCGGAGATCATCCGCCTCAGCCGCGTGATGGCCGCGCTCGACCGCCATGTCGAGCATGTGCTGATCCATACCGGCCAGAACTACGATTTTGAACTGAACGAGGTGTTCTTCTCCGATCTGGGCGTGAAGAAACCCGATTATTTCCTCGGGGCCGCCGGGAAATCGCTGGGTGAAACCCTTGGGGCGATCCTGACGGAGACCGAAAAGGTGCTGGCTGCGGAACGCCCCGATGCCGTGCTGATCCTCGGTGACACGAACTCGGCAATCTCCGCGATCATGGCGCGGCGGATGAAAATCCCCGTGTATCACATGGAGGCGGGGAACCGCTGTTTCGACAAGAACGTGCCCGAAGAGACGAACCGGCGCATGGTCGATCACATCTCCGACTTCAATCTGACCTATACCGAACATGCGCGCCGTCACCTGCTGGCCGAAGGGATGCAGCACCGGCGCGTCTATGTCACCGGGTCACCCATGCGCGAGGTGCTGGACCATTACCGCGCACGGATCGAAGCATCTGATGTGCTGGAGCGGATCGGGCTGGAGGCCGGCAAATACTTCATCGCCTCGATGCACCGCGAGGAGAATGTCGATTCAAAGGATCGCCTCGCCTCGCTGATCGAGACGCTGAACACGCTGGCTGAGAAATACGGCTATCCCGTCATCCTCTCGACCCACCCGCGTACCCGCAACCGGCTGGACAATATCGAGGGACTGGCGCTGCATGAGAACGTGCAGACGATGAAGCCCTTCGGCTTTCACGATTACAACAAGCTTCAGATGTCGTGCTTCTGCGCCATTTCGGATAGCGGCACGATTGCCGAGGAAAGTTCCATGCTCGGCTTTCCGGCCATAACCCCGCGCGACGCCATCGAGCGCCCCGAGGGACTGGATGCCGGAACGCTCATCATGACCGGGCTGAACTGCGACACCATGCTCGCCGCGATCGAGGTCGTGACAGCCCAGCACAGCGAACGGCAGGCCACCGGCACCCCTCACCCGATCCCGGATGACTACACCGTCACCAATACCTCGGAGCGGGTGCTGAACCTGATCCTCGGCACCGCGAAGCTGTCGAACGTGTGGGACGGTGTTCGGATGCACGACTATACCTGATCGCCATTCCCGCACAAAGGCAGGGGCGCGGGTGTGGCTGGCTGCGGCACCTGTCTGCCGTTGCCTGCCCTGCTCCGGCAAGCGGCAGAGGGGTCCGTTCGCAACACCGGGCTGAGAGGCATTGCCATATCCCGGAATTACCGCGCAGATTGGGGGCGACTCGCATCACATCGCGCAGGGATATAGCGGCATGACCAGAATTACCCGCGTCACCATCACCGAATTCACCTTCGACGTCCCCGATATCGGGCTGGAAACGGCGGCGGCGGGCGTGGGCAACATGGCCTATGTCAAAGGGGCCGTGTTCAGGCCCAAACGCTTCATGGTCAGGATCGACACCGATGAGGGCGTCAGCGGGGAATACGTCGCAAACTGGATCGGCACCCCGTCCTCCATGGCGCAGGCGGGAATGCTCGCGCCCCTGATGCTGGGCCGTGACCCGCACACCCGCGAGAAGATATGGGACGACATGAAGCGCGAATGCCGGGCCTATGACCATATGGGCCATGGTGTTCTCGATATCGCGCTGTGGGATCTGTGCGGCAAGCTGGGCGGGGTCTCGGTCAAGTCGATGCTGGGCGGCTGGCGCGACAGCATCCCGACCTATGCCAGCAGCTATCACGCGCAGGAGAGGGGCGGCGGCATGGACACGCCCGAAGCCTTCGCCGATTTCGCCGAGGAATGCCGGGAACGGGGCTTCCACGGCTTCAAGATCCATGGCTGGATGAACGGCGATGTCGCCCGCGAATGCCGCAACCTGCGGATGATGCGGGGGCGGGTCGGGGATGACTGGAAGATCATGCTCGATCCCGCCAGTACGCTGGCCACATGGATGGATGCCTATGCCGTAGGCCGCGTCTGTGACGAGATCGGCGCGTTCTGGTTTGAAGACCCCTATCGTGACGGGTCAATCTCGGCCAATGGTCATGCGCGCCTGCGCGAGAAGCTGAAAACCCCCCTGTTGCTGGCCGAGCATGTGCGCGGCATCGAGGCCAAGGCCGGGTTCGTGCTGGCGGGCGGCTGCGACATGATCCATGTCGATCCCGAATACGACATGGGGATCACCGGCGCGATGAAGCTGGCCCATTTCTGCGAGGCGATGGGCATGGACCTGCAATTCCATGCCGCCGGACCCGCCCAGCGCCTGTGCATCTCGGCGATCCGCAATACGCATCTCTACGAAATGGCGCTGGTCGGGCCGAAGATGCCGAACGTGATCGCGCCGGTCTATACCTGCGGCTATTCCGATCAGCCCGGCGACCTGCCTGCCGATGGCTGCGTGCCCGTGCCCGACGGGCCGGGACTCGGCGTCGCCTATGACAGGGATTTCATCGCGGCCCACAAGACAGCGGAGAACGTGCATGAGTGATAACACCCCCCATGCGGTGCGCCCCCGCAGATCGTTTATCTTCACGCCGGGGCTGAAGCCGGAGATGTTCCCCAAGGCTCTGGCCTGCGGGGCGGATATCGTCTGCGTGGAGCTTGAGGACGGCATCGCCCCGAAGGACAAGGCGGAAGCGCGACGCAGGGCGCTGGCCCTGTTCGAGACACCGCCGGAAGCCGATGGGGTGGAGCGGATCGTGCGGATCAACTCGATGCGCGAGGCCTTCGGGATCGCAGATGTACAGGCGGTTCTTGCCACCGATACACCGCCCCCCGCCCTGATGATGCCTAAAGTCCGCACCCCGGACGAGGTGGTCCTGCTCGATCAGTTACTGACCGAACGCGGCCACCCGACCCGCCTGCACGTCATTATCGAGACGAATGCGGGGCTGGAGGCCGCCCATGACATCGCGGGGTGCAGCCCCCGGATTGATGCGCTGTTCTTCGGCGGAGTGGATATGGCCGCCGAGTTGCGTTGCGAGAATGCGTGGGAGCCACTGCTCTACGCCCGATCCCGCGTCGTCCATGCGGCGGCAGGCGCGGGGCTGGACGTGATCGACGTTCCGTATCTCGATCTCGACGACCCGGAGGGCATGGCCGTTGCGGCACAGCAGGCGCGCGCGCTCGGATTCGTGGGGAAAGGGGCTATCCACCCCAAGCAGATCGCGGCGATCAACGGGGTTTTCACCCCCACGGAGGACGAGATTGCCCGCGCCCGGCGGATCATAACAACCTTCGAGGAAGCCGATACCGGCCTCGTCGTCATCGACGGCAAGCTGATCGAGAAGCCGGTTCTGCGCGATATGTATCGCATCCTCGCCGTTGCGGATCGTATGGGAGCCTGATCCATGGCCGTTATCACCTGCATCGACGACTTCAAGCCGCTGTACCGGCGGCGGGTGCCGAAGATGTTCTACGATTACGCGGAATCGGGAAGCTGGAGCGAGCAGACCTTTCGCGAGAACTCGGACGACTTCGCGAAGCTCTACCTGCGTCAGCGCGTGGCGGTCGATATGTCCGGGCGCTCAACTGCCGGTACGATGATCGGTCAGCCCGTCACCATGCCCGTGGCGCTGGCCCCCGTGGGCCTGCTCGGGATGCAGCACGCGGACGGGGAGATCGCGGCGGCAAAGGCGGCGGAAGATTTCGGCGTGCCCTTCACGCTGTCCACCATGTCGATCAATTCCATCGAGGATGTGGCGGCGGCGACAGCGAAACCCTTCTGGTTCCAGCTCTATACGATGAAGGATGAGGGGTTTCTGGCCGAATTGATCCAGCGGGCAAAGGATGCGGGGTGTTCGGCGCTGGTCATCACGCTCGACCTTCAGATCGTGGGGCAGCGGCACAGGGACTTGAAGAACGGCCTTTCCGCACCGCCGAAGCTGACCCCGGCGACCATGCTGAACCTCCTGACCAAATGGCGCTGGGGGATGGGGATGCTGGGCGCGAAGCGGCGGCATCTGGGCAATATCGTCGGCCACGTGAAGGATGCGGGCGACCCCTCGCAGATGATGGCCTGGATTGGCCGGCAGTTCGACCCGACCCTCGATTGGGCCAGGGTCGCGCGCATCCGGCAGATGTGGGACGGGCCTGTGATCCTGAAAGGCATCCTCGACCCGGAGGATGCGCGCATGGCGCTGGAAGTCGGTGCCGATGCGATCGTGGTGTCGAACCATGGCGGGCGACAGCTTGACGGGGCGCTCAGTTCCATCCGCGCCCTGCAACCGATTCTGGACGCGGTCGGCGGGGAAACGGAAGTGCATATCGATGGCGGCATCCGTTCCGGTCAGGACGTGCTGAAGGCCGTCGCGATGGGGGCGAAAGGGGCCTATATCGGGCGCGCCTTCACCTATGCGCTCGGGGCGATGGGCGGGCCGGGGGTGACCCGCGCGCTGGAAATCATCCGCAATGAACTCGATGTCTCCATGGCGCTGTGCGGGCAACGCGATATCCGCGCAGTGGGGCGCGAATGCCTGCTGGTGCCGGAGGGATTTCCCGGACGGTGGGCGGATTACAGCCCATCTCGATCAGGATGACCCGACCTGATCGAGAATGACTTGTCTCTAGGGACGTCGCAGCGACACGACGCCGTTGATGACCGCCACGCCGAGCGTCCCGATCCCGAGTGCCACGGCATCCAGCACAGAAGGGGTCTCGCCGAGCCAGAACAGAGCCATGACCGTTGCCAGAACCGGGACCAGTACGCTGAAGGAAGCCGCACGCGCGACGCCGAGGCGATCAATGGCGATGCCGTAGGCGATGGTCGCGATGAACCCGCTGAGCAGGCCCTGTGTAACGCCGTGGAAAGCCAGAACGGAAAGCGACAGGCCGCCAAGGGCCGATCCGCCCAGCATCAGCGCAGGAAGCAGCAAAAAGGCAGACCACGCGAAAATAACCGCCGCCGCCGCAACCGGCGTCAATCCGCTGCGTCGATAGGCGACGGTATAGGCCGCCCATCCGGCGCTCGCCAGCAACAGGATGCCGACCGTGGGCAGATCGGTCGCACTGCCCCCCGCAAGAACCGTGACGAGGACGCAGGCCGCCGCAACCGCGATCAGGGCGATGCCGAGGCGGCGCTCTCCCGCGATCCGCTCGCCGTAGATCGCCCATGCCGCCAGCGCGGCGATGACCGGCATCGTGCAGGGAATGAGCGCAGCGGTATGGGCCACGCTGGCCAGTTGCAGGCCGGTGGCGGTCAGCACCGCGAAGGGCGCGCCCCAGCAGAACATGGCCAGCAACAGAGGGACAGGGACGCCCTTCGGCACCAATCCGGTTCGCAGCCAGACCGGGGCCAGCATCACGGCGGGCACGGCATAGCGGAGAAAGGCGATATCGACCGGCTCCAGCCCGTCCCGCAAGGCGATTCGGGTGACCGGAAGCCATGCGGCCCAGATCACGACCGCCAGCAACACGAGCCATACGCCCCCACCGGCTCCCTGATAACGCGCCGTAATGCGGGGATCATCCATGCGGCGTAGCGTTATCAGGAGGACCACGCGATGCAAGCGGTTCCGCGAAACACCTGTCGCAACAATATTTCATTAACCTGCGCCACAACGACGCTTTGTTGCGTGACTTGTTGACGGATGCCGCGTTGCGATATATGTCTTCGCACCTGCAATATTCCATGCTGCCCGGAGAATTCCATGAGCGCCGATCCCGCCCCCGTCGCGACCGTCGATGACCTGCTGATCCCCGACCTGATCGCAACCTGCGCGGAGGCCGTCAAGGCCGCTGAAACAGTGCTGGGCGCGGCACGGCAGGGCATGAGCGCCAGAATAGGCCGCGATGAGCGGGGGCGCGTCTCCGGCGCGGCACTGGAGCGGGAGCAGCACGCGGCGCATTCGCTGGCATGGCTGGCTACCTATGTGGAAAGCCTCCGCCAGATGCAGGGCTGGGCCGAGCGCCTGACCGCCGATGACCGGTTCGGCACGCTCGAAGCCCTGATCCTGCAAGCGGCGTTCGGGGAATATCTCGCCCAGATGGCGGGCGGCATTCCGATGAGTCAGGGTGAATATGCCCGGCTGGAAGATATGGGCGCGGGGGAGACGGCGCGCCGGGCGCTCGATACGGCCCCCGTGCGGGCGCTGATCGCGGGCGGGGCAACCACGACCATTCGCGAACAGATCGCCCATACCCTCGCCGAGCGCGACGGCGCGGCGACCTTCGGCGATTGCGGGCTGGATGAGGATTACGAGATGATCCGCGACCAGTTCCGGCGCTTCGCCGATGAAAAGGTCGTCCCCCATGCCCATGAGTGGCACCTGAAAGACGAGCTGATCCCCGATGCGATCATCTCGGAAATGGCCGAACTCGGCGTCTTCGGCCTGACCATTCCCGAAAATCTGGGCGGATTCGGCATGTCGAAGACGGCGATGTGCGTCGTCTCGGAGGAATTGTCGCGCGGATATATCGGGGTCGGTTCGCTCGGAACACGCTCGGAGATTGCCGCCGAACTGATCCTCGGAGGTGGCACGGACGAACAGCGCGAGGAATGGCTGCCGAAACTCGCCAGCGGGGAAATCCTGCCCACGGCGGTCTTCACCGAACCCAATACAGGCTCCGACCTCGGGGCGCTCAAGACCAGAGCGAAGAAGGACGGGGACGAGTGGGTCGTCACCGGCAACAAGACGTGGATCACCCATGCGGCCCGTGCCGATATCATGACCGTGCTGGCGCGCAGTGTTCCGGGCACCGATGACCACAAGGGCCTGTCGATGTTCATCGCGCCCAAAACGCGGGGGGATTGCGCCAATCCCTTCCCGAACCCCGAAATCTCGGGCGGGGAGATCGAGGTACTGGGCTATCGCGGGATGAAGGAATACACGGTTGCCTTCGATGACTATAAAATCCCCGGTGATGCCCTGCTCGGCGGGGTAGAGGGCCAGGGCTTCAAACAATTGATGAAGACCTTCGAATCCGCCCGCATCCAGACAGCGGCCAGGGCCATCGGCGTGGCCCAGAACGCGCTGGAGCTGGGCCTGACCTACGCGCAGGATCGTATTCAGTTCGGCAAGCCGTTGCTCGCCTTCCCCCGTGTCTCCGGCAAGCTGGGGATCATGGCCGTGGAGATCATGATCGCGCGCCAGCTCACCTATTTCTCGGCACGCGAGAAGGATGCGGACCGGCGCTGCGATCTTGAGGCGGGCATGGCCAAGCTGCTCGGCGCCAGGGTGGCGTGGTCGGCGGCGGATAATGCATTGCAGATCCACGGGGGTAACGGCTTCGCGCTCGAATACCCGATCAGCCGGGTGCTGTGCGACAGCCGTATCCTCAATATCTTCGAGGGCGCGGCGGAGATTCAGGCGGGCGTCATCGCGCGGCGTGTGCTGGAAGGGTAGTGTCCGGGGTGAGGAGGCCGCCGCTGCGCGCGGATCGTCAGGCGAACCGGTCCGTGACCGGCACCCATGCCACCCGGTCGCCGAACCCCACCCCGGTATCCGGCGCGATACAGGCAATGCCGTCTGCCCCCGACAGGAGAGAGATCGTATCCACGGTCCCTGAAAGCATCTCCAGCGTCGGCACCTCTCCCGCTCCGGCGACCCGCACCAGAGGATAGCGGGCCGGATTCGCACCGGGCGGCAGGGTAAAGGCGGCGATCCCGGCCCTCGGCACCATGCGCGAATGACGGATACCGGCGCGGCGGCGCAGGACAGGCCAGCCGAGGATTGTCATCGCGGTGAGGGCCGCTACCGGCTCCTCCGGCACCAGCAGGATTACCGCGTCATCAAGGGTCGCGAGGATCGCGCCGCCCCCTGGCCGCATCGCGATCCCGTCAAGAACGATCTGACCGCCTGCGGCCACGATGCGATCGGCCATGCCGCCCGGATCGAGAGCCAGCACCACATCGCTTTCCGCCGAGATCGCGCGCAGAGTCCTGAGCAATGCACTGCCCGAAACGGCCCCGTGATCCCGCCGCGCGATCCAGCGCCGGTCCAGCGCAGCCATCAGCATCGCCCGCGCGGGACCGCCATGGCCGTCCTGCTTGCCGGTGCAGGACGAGAGGATGCCGACCCGCAGGCCGCGCCGTACTCTCACGCCCGAACATCCGGCCATGGCCAGCCCCGCGAGATCGCGGGCATCGAGCAATCGATCCGGCTGGGCGATCACATCACCGCAGCGGGCATGTGCTCCCCGCCGCAAGATGGTGACGTCCTCGTCAGGCAGGGTGTCGAGAAAGATATGCTCCCCCTGCGCGCGCACCGCATCGACCCGAACGACCGTATCGAGTTGTGACGGCACAGGCCCACCGGCGGCGATCCGCACCGCTTCGGGCGAGAACATGGCGTTCTCCGCCGCCGGATTTCGCGCGACGGCGATGCGGGGTATCACGCGCAGGCACCAGGGACCGTCTCCCCGGCATGTCCTGCGCGAAAACGCGAACCCGTCCACCCCGGCACTGTCCCGCGCGGGGATATCCGCATCGGCGCGCACCCGCTCGGCCAGTATGCGGTCATGGCAGGAACCGGGCGGCATCGTCCGAACAGCCAGCGGAGGCAGTCCAGCCACCAGATCGAGCATGGCCCGCACGGCGCGATCCGGGGTGGGGCGGCGGGCGCAGGCAAGCGGTGCGGAAGTGTCGATCACGGCGGCAGAGCTGGCAGGGGGCATTGCGGCTGGTCCTTTTCCGATAGGCGTCGGAAAGAAGACGGGCCGGGAGGGGGGCAGTTCACGATCTCACGAAACCGTTATCGCTATCAGCCCTGCAAACCGTCCGCGATATCGGCAAGCCGCGATGCCGAAAGCGCCCCTACCACGCCGAGCGCCAGTCCCCGATCACGCCAGAAAGACCCGCGAAGGCCGTCGCGACCGTCCCCGACCGTGCGCGCGCCCTCCTCCGGCAGGCCCTCAAGCCCTCTGGCTCCGGCAATATAAAGACCGACGGGCGTATCCCCGACCTCGAAATTCAGCGCCGCCAGCCGTCGCCCGACCAGCCAGCATAGCCGCCCGCCGAGAAGACGCGCACCATCGGGTGACACATGCTCCGGCAGGACAAAGGGAACGCGCGCCGAAATCCACGGCACGACCCGCGCCACATCCGATGCCGCGATATCGAGCGGCTTGTCGGCGGCGATGTAGGTCGCGAAATCGCCCAGCACCGCCTGCCGAAAATCCGCATCACCCGGAGAGGAAGGCCGCATGAACCATCCCAGCCCGCCCAGACACGCCGCCACCCCGAGACCGGCCATAACCTGCCTGCGCGACGTGGTGACCGGCGCGGGGGGCGGCCCGAACAGGCGTTCCTCGAAATCATCCTGCGGCTCGCTCTCGCCCAAGGCACGGCGCAGGAAGGCATCGCTGCGCCGCGCCTCCACCGCATAGGCGTGGCATGTCTCGCAGGACCGGATATGGCGCTCGATATCCGCCGCCTGCTCGCCCGCCTCTCCGTCGATCAGGGCATCGACGTCGATCATGCGTTCGCATTCGTTCATCCCGCATTTCCTTCGTGAGCCGTTCGGGCATCACCGGCGGCCAGAGTCTCGCGCAGGGTCAGGCGAGCGCGGTGCAGGCGGGAGCGGACGGTGCCGACAGGAACTTCCAGGACCGCAGCGACCTCGCGGTAGCTCATCTCCTCCACCACCACGAGCGCCAGAACTTCCGCCAGTTCATGCGACATCGCCTCCATTGCCCGCATCGTGCAGGCCAGAGTCTCAGCCGTCTCCATCACCGTATCCGGCGTCGGCACCCCGTCCTCCATTGCAGGCAGTGACGCGATATCCGTTTCCGTCGAGACGACCCGCAGAAAGGTCCGGCGCGCGCGCAGGCGGTCGATGCACAGGTTCCGCAGAATACGAAACATCCAGCCGCGCGGATGACGCACCCCGCCCGGCGGCAAGCCCGTTCCGGCGATCCGCAACCAGACGTCCTGCACCGCGTCCTCGGCCTCTTCGCGCTGGCGCAGCAGCGTATAGGCCAGACGATACAGGCCCGTCAGGTTCTCGCGGAACACGCGATCAAGCGCAGCTATCTCAGGATCGGATCGTCGCATCGTCCCTCGGTTTCCTTTCTCGGCGAACCATCGCACGGGGAAGACGAATGCAGTGGTCGCAAGTTCGCGATGTCACGAGACCGTGACGACGGGGATGCCTCGCGCGGACCGGCAATCACGGGCGATCCGAATCTTCCATTGGAATCCGCGCATTCGCCCATGGGTTGTTGAACCCGCGCCACAGGTTAACTTTTTCACGCCCGACCGGCTCTTTTCGCCGTGCCGTCGTGATACGCTGATCCATTGCAATCGTTAACGGAGAACCGAGATGAGAGTGGCATGGACTGTTCTGGCGTTGAGTATGTTTGGTTCGGGTGCCGCCCTGGCGGAAGGGCTGGAATGTCAGGCGAACATCCTCTACGGCAATAACCCCACGGTCCGCGACGTCGCGACCGGAACGAGCGTGACCATCGTGCCCGAGCCGTATCTGCGGCGCACGCAGGTCTATCAGGATTACAACTTCAATCTGGGCGGCGGCGGATATACGCCGATCCCGGCCACGGCGACCACGTATGAACCTGCGCCCTACACACCGCCTGCGGCTCCTTATACCCCGGCTCCCTACAGCCCGGCCCTTCCTCCTGCGCCGGAGCCGCCGATGACGCCGGTGCCCTCCACCTTTCTTGACGGGACAAGCTGGCGATTGCAGACCGTGAACGGCGTTGCCGTCACGGCCCCCGCCACGCTGAACTTTGAGACAGGCGGGCGCTACGGGGGGCGGGCGGCCTGCAATGTCTATGGCGGTGAGGTATCGACCTTCGAGAACTTCACCATCGATTTCGGAGGTGCGGTGGCGACACGCCGGGCCTGTCCGCAACTCTCCGAGGAACAGGCATTGTTCGCCGCCTATCAGACCGCAACCGACTTCCGCCCCGGACGCGAGGGCGATACGCTGGCCCTGCTCGGAGCGGACGGGGTAACGCTGGCGACCTTCGTGCGCGACGGCGACGTGCCGGGCCAGACGGGGGCTTCCATCGTCGGCACATGGAGCGTCGCGGGCGTCCTGATCGACGGTGCTCTCGACACGGATTCAGGCTTTGGCGCTCCGACGATGGAGTTTCTGAATAACGGTCGCTTCGTCGGATCGCTCGGCTGCAATACGGCGCAGGGATCGTATACCCAGTCCGGGGACAGCCTGACCTTCGGCACCGTCGCCGTCACCGCACGCCAGTGCTTCGTGCCCGCGCCGTTCGAGGGGCCGATCCTCCGTCACCTGCCGACGATCCGCATGGTGCAGGCCATCGGCGGCGGCATCAGCCTGCGCGATGCAGGCGGCACGGAACTGATCCGCCTGACCCGCTGATACGGCGGGCGCCTTTACCGAAACAATGCCGTCGCGATCCTCTCGCGGCGGCATTGTGCTGTCGGAACCTCTCAGTTCAGGGCGAGGATCGCGATGTTCAGGAAGGCGGCAAAACCGATCCAGAGCAGATAGGGGATCGTCAGCCAGAAGGCCGGGGCCGATACCGCGCGATATTCCTGCGCCATGCGCGCGACGATCAGCCAGAAAGGCACGAGGACCAGCAATCCCCCGAGCGGCCAGCGCATCCCGAAGAAGACCACCGACCACGCCATGTTGAGAAGAAGCTGAAGGAAATGCAGCCTCAGCGCCCGCTTGACGGCTTCCGGCTCGCGCCAGCCCTGTCGCCAGACCAGCCACGCCGCCACGCTCATCGTGATGAACAGGATCGTCCAGGCCACGGGAAAGACAGCATCGGGCGGGTTGAGGAACGGCTTTTCGAGGGCCGGATACCAATCCACGAGCGCCGATTGCGTCACCTGCCCGCCCACTCCCCCCACGAGGAAGGAGAGGACGAGAAAGACAACGAGCGTGATCGCGTCCTTCACGCCGAGTGATCCCCGGCGGACGCCTTCACACGCTTGCGCCAGTCGATGCCCTCGCCTCTGGCATCCGCTTCGAGATAGAGGCCGTCACAGGCCGTCTCGATGCGCGTGGCCACGGTGTCCAGAAAGCTTTCTGCCGGAAGGCCGTGCTCGACCGGCTCCAGAAATTCGACGACCATCGTGCCGGAAGGCCGCAGGAAATCCTTCTTGCCCCAGAACAGCCCGGTGTTCAGCGCGACGGGGATGCAGGGCAGATGCTCGAAAGTATTGTAGAGCCGCCACGCCCCCACTTTCCAAGGCCTGTCCTCGCCCGGCGGAACGCGGGTACCCTGCGCGAAGATGATGATCTGACCCGGCTTTGCCTGCTGTTCGGCGAGGAACTGCCGGGTCATGGAAGCGACCGCCGATGCGCCCTTGCCCCGGCTGACCGAAACCGTCCCCACGCGCATCGCGTACCAGCCCAGAAAAGGCGCCCAGCGCAATTCCTGCTTCATGACGAATTTCGCCTGGGGCAACGTGACCTGAAGCAGCATCATATCAGCGAAGGACTGGTGCTTGCACACCAGCAGCACCTCGCCTTCCGGCACCGGTCCGCGAATCTCGTAGGTCAGGCCCAGAAGGTGTCGGGCGACCCAGAAAAGGTGGTGCGAATACAGGCGCATGACCCAGTACGCCCCGTCCCGCGACCACATGCCGACCGGCAACAGACCGATGCCGAAGATCGCCATGGCGACATAGACCCAGATATTGAAGATCAGCGACCGGAGGAACAGCATCATCCGCGCCGCCTGAGCGTCGCCAGAACCGCCAGCCGCGCGGCCAGAACCGCCACGAGAGCGCAGGCGAGGATAATGGCCAGCCATGCGATCGGCCAGTAATAGGGCGCGTCGATCATCGGCAGGGCCGAACGCACACTGGACAGGGCATCAAGCCCCACAAACGCGGCCAGCGCGAAGCCCGAACCGATCAGACCGCCCAGCGCCCCGAGCCAGAAAAAGCGTTTCTGATAGAGATTGGCAACGAAACGATCCTCGGCACCGGCCAGTCGCAGCGCCTCGATGGTGCCCTTATGGGCCACCATGGCGATGGAGATAACGAGGAAAACGGAGGCCGCGATAGCCAGCGCAGTCAGGCCGAGCGCCCACCAGGACAGGTTTCCGATGGCCCGCGCCGCCCGCGCCGCCTTGCCGCGCCAGCGCCCGTGGTCGTCATAGACCGCCCCCGCACCGGCCCCGTCGAGGCGGGCCTGTACGACCGTGGGGTCCGGCTCGTTTTCGATATCCAGCGTGACGGCGACGATGCCCGGAGCGGGCAGCTCCCCCAGATCGGGCGTACCGCCGAACCACGGGGTCAGCAAGTCGGCCACATCGCGCTCGCTGAGGGCGCGGGCATCGGCGATGCCCTCCGTATCGCGCAGGATATCGAGCACCAGCGACGTGCGCCGCGCCCGGTCATCCTCGTTCGCGTCGATGCGGACCGTGGCGGCCCCGGCCAGCCCTTCCGTCCATGTGGAGGCGATGCGTGTCGTGCCGAGCGCCCCGGCCAGCGCGAAACAGGCGAGAAATGCCATGGCGGCGACGATCAGGATCATCAGCCCCCCGCTTGCGGCCTGAAACGGGATCAAGGCCCCTTTGCTGCGGATTGCGCTCATGCTGCGGCACCCCTGCCCGAAGCCCTCTTGCCGGAGGCGACCGTGCCGCCGCGCAGCGTGGTGATGGGCAGCTTGTATTGCTCGATCATCGCGAGATCATGGCTGGCGAACAGGACCGTCTTGCCGAGGCGGTTCATCTCGACGAACAGGGCCATGATTCGCTCGGCCATGGCCGGATCGACACTGCCGGTCGGCTCATCGGCGAGAATGATATCGGGCGAGGCCACCACTGCGCGGGCGATGGCAACCCGCTGTTTCTCGCCGCCCGATAATTCAGGGGGGCGCACCTCCATCTTGTCGCCAAGGCCGACCCATTGAAGCATCTCGGTCACGTTGTCACGATACGCGGCCTCGCGCACCCCGGCCACCGTCAGCGGCAGGGCGACATTCTCGGCGGCGCTGAGATGGTCGAGCAGGCGGAAATCCTGAAACACGACTCCGATGCGGCGGCGGAACCACGCGATCTCGTCCCGCGTGAGGGTGGTCACGTCCCGCCCGAACAGCGAGATGCGGCCCGCAGTCGGCATCGAATCGAGATAGAGCAGGCGCAACAACGAACTTTTGCCCGCACCGGACTCGCCGGTGATGAACTGAAACGACCCGGCGGGTATCTCCAGATCGACATTCTGGAGGACTTCCGGGCCACGCTTATAGCGAAACCCGACATTCTCGAACTGGATCAAGGCGTCACTCCCGGCGTGTACGGCGGCGTGGTAGGGCGGATACGCTGCTCAACTTCGCAGAGCAAGGGGCTTGCGACAAGGTTTCCATGCCCGTTAATGTCCTTTTCATATGATCCATAATGATACAGTTCATTTCGCGCGGCGTTCAGGCCCGTCAGATAAGACCCGGAGACTCCCCCGATGTCGCAGACAATCGTACTGAGCTGCCCCAACTGCGCCACGCGATTCAGCGCCCCGGTGGAGAAATTCATGCCGGGCGGGCGTCAGGTCCGTTGCTCGCAATGCCAGCATGTCTGGTTCAGCGCGATCCCCAGCGCCCCGGATCGCGCCGCGCCCGCCAGCATCACAAGGGAGGCGGCGATACCCGCCTCGTCGGCGGCCACGGCAACAGCCGATGCGGCGGCAGAACCGCAGCGCACGCGCACCCGCAGACGCCGACAGCCGCGCCGCCGCCGTGCGGGAGCCGGCGGAAGATTTCTGCACCTGTTGCTCTGGCTGATCGCCCTGTGCCTGCTGGCCGCGATTCTGGCCTATATCTTCCGGGAACCATTGCGTCGGGCCGTGCCGCAGGCGGCACCCTATATCGACCGCTACACGAATACCGTGGACCACACCGCGCAGGGCCTGATGGGGCGCAGCAAGCTTCCCGACGCTCTCGAATTCAGGAATATCCATTACGACGTGAAGGATTACGACGGGGAGAAGGCGATTCTGGTCGAAGCCGACCTGATGAATACCAGCGATGAGGACGTGCCTGCCCCGAGGGTGCATATCCGCGTCGTCGATTCCGACAGTGCGCCGATGTACGCCACGATCATCGGCCCGGAGGATATGTCCGATTCCATCCCCCCGAATCAGACCAAGCATTACTTCGTGCGAATCCCGGAACCCCCCGCCGATTTCGACCGGGTGTTGCTGAATATCGAGGAAGAGTGAGTCGCGGGAATATCCCGGCTGCGGCGGCGCTGTGAGCTGTCGCCGCATTCATGAACACGCGCCCCCGAAGGCGACCCGAAAAAGGACAGCCCGGACGATATTTTCCGCCCGGAGCGCCGCATCGGGACTGGCTGCGGCGAATATCAACTGCGCCGCGAAAGTGGCATTGACGCCTCAATCGTCATAACTCATGACTGGAAACCGCTCATCCATGAGGGGAATCTATCCATGTCATATCGCTCAATTGTTTTGAGTCTGATTTTTGCCTGCACGTCAGGTGTGGCAAGTGCTGAAGATCGATTCGGCCATGATTTTGAGGCCCTGTTCTCTCAACTTCCGATTGCCGACCGGAAGGTCTCACTGACGCCGAAGCCCATCGTGTTCAAGGGTAAGGAAACGCCCGGCCAGCATGATTGTTTCTGGATGGGGCCGATCTATGCGGGGGCGTTCAATATCGCCTATCCCGACGGGGGGGCCGTGTACTGGGGCACCGTCTTCTCGATGCCGGAAGACACCCCTGATGCCTATCTGGAGATATCGGGCGGCTTTCCGCAGGCGCGCTATATGTCGCTGCACAGCTATACCGAAGGCGGCGCGCCCTATGACCGGGTCATGGATGTCGATATCACGCCCGATGCGGGAAGCGAGAACCCTTATCTGAGCGGGCGCTACACCGATGCGATGGGCTATACCCTGCGCGTCGTGCAGGGCGAGGCACCGGCGGATCGCGCGCCGAACACGCTGTATCTCGGTCCGGCGGATAAGGTGGACCGCTCTCCCCTGCTGCTGCGTCACTATATCCCGGAAACCGGCGACGACCTGACGGGCGGCGCGGGCCTGCCTTCGGTCACGCTGGTGATGCCGGACGGAACGCGGCTCGGCGGTCAGGCCGCCTGTGACGCCCTCGGCAGTCCGGGAGAGGACGATCCGAAGCGCATCCTGATCTCCCCCGCGCTGGCGCAAGCCGATTTCGACCGGATGCTGCAAAAACCGGAGGTCGCGCAGAATTATCTGGAGACCCGAAAGGAGGACTGGGATGTCTTCTGGGACCCGCGCATCAACCTGATGGCCTTCATGTCCCCGCAATTGCAGGAGGTGATGAAGACCGCCGCGCGGGTCGGGTTCATTCCCAAAACCTCCGGCTTCTATGCCAATCTCGACAACCAGTACGTATCCATCGCCCTGAACGAGGGTTTCGGCGAGGTCGTCGTGCTGGAAGCGCAGATGCCGCGCACCCCGTTGCGAGGGGCCGATATGGGCCGGCCCGAGAATTACGACCTGCGATACTGGTCGCTTTGCAGCAATGAATCGCTGGTGACGACGCGCTTCTCGGCCTGCATCTATGATCGCGAGGTCACGCTCGGATCGGATCGCCGGTACACGATCGTGGTCAGCAAGGCCGCGAACCGGCCCGTCAACGCGCGCGCCGAATGCGGCGTGAGCTGGCTGGACTGGGGCGATGCGGGCGACGGCGCGGGGCACCCGCAGATCACGGCGCTGCTTCTGCGGAACATGGCCCCGAACCCGACTTTCGGGGCAGCGGTGCAGGACATCCCCGGCCCTGGCCGGGAGATGCAGACGATGGGGCCGTATCTGCCCCGCCCCGTCTATACGAGCAAAGCCCTGTTCGAGAGCCGGGGCTGCTGACCGGACGTCGATTGTCCGATTATGCCGTGAAAATCACCATCCCCTGCTGGACGCCTCCATGCGAATCCTTTAGGGCTGGTGTCCCGTGGGAATCGCTGGTCGAGACCCTGTACGGCGCGTAATCCACGGGGAAAAATCGTTCATGGCACGGTTCGTTTTCATTACCGGCGGGGTCGTCTCCTCGCTCGGCAAGGGTCTGGCGAGTGCGGCGCTCGGGGCCTTGTTACAGGCACGCGGGCATACCGTGCGCCTTCGCAAGCTGGACCCCTATCTCAATGTCGATCCGGGAACGATGTCGCCTTACGAGCATGGCGAGGTCTTCGTCACCGATGACGGGGCGGAAACCGATCTCGATCTGGGCCATTACGAACGCTTCACCGGCGTCGCAGCCCGCAAGACCGATTCGGTATCGTCGGGGCGCATCTACTCGACGGTGCTGGAGCGCGAACGCCGGGGCGACTATCTGGGCAAGACCATTCAGGTCATCCCCCACGTCACCAATGAGATCAAGGACTTCATCGCCACGGGCGAGGACGAGGTGGATTTCATGCTCTGCGAGATCGGCGGGACAATCGGCGATATCGAGGGCCTGCCCTTTCTGGAGGCGATCCGCCAGTTCGCGCAGGACAAGCCGCGCGGGGACTGCATTTTCATGCATCTGACGCTCATCCCCTATCTGGCGGCATCCGGGGAACTCAAGACCAAGCCGACCCAGCATTCAGTCAAGGAACTGCGCGCTATCGGCATCGCACCGGATGTTCTGGTCTGTCGCGCCGAACAGGTGATCCCCGATGACCAGATCGAGAAGATCGCCCTCCATTGCAACGTCCGCAAGGACCGGGTGATCCCGGCCTATGACATGGCTTCGATCTACAACGCCCCGCTGGCCTATCACGAGGTGGGGCTGGACCGCGCCGTTCTCGATGCCTTCGGGATGCAGACGGATCGCCCGGACCTGCGCGTCTGGCGCGAGGTCGCCGACCGGATCGAAAGCCCCGAAGGCGAGGTGCGGGTGGCGGTCGTGGGCAAATATACTCAGCTCGAAGACGCCTATAAATCCATCCGCGAGGCCCTGACCCATGGCGGCATCGCCAACCGGGTGCGGGTGAATGTGGAATGGGTGGATTCGGAGACTTTCGAGGAAGAAGACCCCGCCCCCCATCTCGAACGCTTCGACGCGATCCTCGTGCCCGGCGGCTTCGGCGAGCGCGGGACGGTGGGGATGATGAAGGCGGCGCGCTTTGCCCGTGAACGTGAGGTGCCTTATCTCGGCATCTGTCTGGGTATGCAGATGGCCGTGGTCGATGCCGCGCGGCATCTGGCCGGGATCACGGATGCGGGGTCGGAGGAATTCGACCACGAGGCGGGCAAGCGCCGCTTCGAGCCGGTGATCTACCACATGAAGGAATGGTCCGAGGGCAACCGCACCATCCAGCGCAGCGCCGATGACGACAAGGGCGGCACCATGCGCCTCGGTGCCTATGACGCGACCCTGAAAGCGGGCAGCCGGATCGAGGAAATCTACGGCACCCCCTCCATCAGCGAACGCCACCGCCACCGCTATGAGGTCGATATCACCTATCGCGATCAACTGGAGGCGGCGGGACTGGTGTTCTCGGCCATGTCACCGGACGGGAAACTGCCCGAAATCGTGGAGATACCGACGCATCCGTGGTTCATCGGTGTGCAGTTCCACCCGGAACTGAAATCGAAACCCTTCGACGCCCATCCGCTGTTCGAGGGGTTCATCAAGGCGGCGGTGAAACAATCGCGGCTGGTTTGAGGGTATGCGTGTATTGCGCTGCATACTTCCGCAATGAGCGCGAAGCGGCCAACCGCCAACGAGTAACAATCACAGCTGGGATTTGAATCTCTGAAAACCCACCATAAGTTGTTGGTTGCGACCATAATTGGCATAATGAATTATTGGCGTACATTTTTGATGGAAATGTGATGCAAGATTGGTATCGCTTCGCGCCCGGCATTGATCGGGACCATTACAACGCTTGGTCCAGAAATTCAGATCGAAGCTATGAGCATCGGGCGGTTCAAAATGCTTGGGGTCTTATGAAC
>CAKZUT010000195.1 GCA_937922185.1 uncultured Neomegalonema sp. | reverse complement strand
CAGAAGCGCCAGCATGTGGCCCTTGGAGACGCGGCTCCAGTAGTTCGCCGCCGTCGGGGTCCAGACGGAGCGGATATCGGGCACGGCCTCCGCCGCCACCGCGTCCATGAAGGGTTCGCGGTCAGGGTTGGTTCCAGCGAGTGACGGCTCGACCATGCCACCGACGCAGACAGCGAGGATGGCGGCCTTCATTTCTTCGTCAAGAGCGCGGAACGCACGGAACCGGGCGCCATCGCTCAGCGTGGCATCGAGGAAGCTCAGATCGAGCGCCTCCAGCGTCGCCTCGATCCGGGCCGTGATATCCGCGTCCTGTGCTTCGGGGCGGCTGTGTTTCTGCCACGGCACCTGCACTGTGATCGCGATGCCCGGCGCGGCCCCACTTCCCTGACCGCGCAGCACCGAAGTCGCGAGACGGAAGATCATCAGATCGCGCGCGAGATCAGGTTCTTCCGAGAGGGCGGCCCGGATGAGAGCGGCGCGTTCGATGGCCAGATCCTGTCGCAGCGCTCCCGAAAGCGCATCCCGCGACAGCGGATCGGTTTCCTCGCGACCCGCCGAACCCGCGCCGATACCCGCAGCGCCGGAGGGGGCGGCAATGCGGGGCGGCAGCGACGTCATGCCCGCTTCTGCGCCGGTTGCGTCAGGGTCGCCTTCGGCATCCTCTGCATCCCGCTCCGTTGCTGCCGCGACCTCCACCTGCCACGCCGCGTAGTCTTCGGCACGGACGAGACCGACCTCGGCACGGAAGCCGCCATGGCCATCGGGAGCGATGACCATCCCCGCGCGGGCTATATGCTCGGACAGATAACCGTTCTGGAGGGAGTCCGCCTCTTCTTCGAGGGCATCGTACTCGTCAGAGAGAGCGTCACCGTCGATCTCGGCGGGCTCGCCGCCATCGAGCAGTTCCGCAATCGCGTCGAGGCGTTCCGCGATCTCTTCGAGCCGGGCCTCGCCTTCTTCGGTCAACTCCTTCGCCTGCGGGTAGATGCGGCCGTAGGACGAAAGCTCGGCGTAGTCGAGCCGGGCGCGGGTCTCGACCCAGGCAAAACCATGCGCCGCGCGCAGGCGTTCGCCCTCCTCCATCAGGATCTCGTCGCGAATGGCCTCGGCGAGGGCCCGGTCCGTCAGGACGGTGTCCTCCTCGAACAGCCCTTCGACCATGTCACCGCCCCGCTTGCGGTAACGGTCCATGACCATCACCGCCAGCGGATCGTCGGCGCGAATGTCCTGCTCGGCGAGCACCGAGCGGACGCGCCATACCTGATGATCGTGCGGCTGATCGATCAGCCCGTCGAACACCCGCTTCTGGGTCTCCTCGCAGGGATGACCGGCATAGGCCTTCATCACGTCGAGAGTGATGGTCCCGGCTCGCACCGCAGCACGGATATCGGCATGGACGAGACCGTAGCGCAGGCGCTCCTTCACCGCGCGCACGGTCGCCCCGAAGGTCTGCGCGATGGTATCGACCGTCTCCCCTTCCGCGATCATCGCCGCGAAGGCCTCGAACTCGTCGATGGGGGCCATCGGTTCCTGCATCGTGTTCTCCGCCAGCGACAGCGCGGTGACGTGGTCCATGTCCTTCGCGATCAGCTTGCAGGGAACCTTGAAGCCGTCTTCGAGATCACCGTCCGAGGCTAGCTGTTGCAACGCCATCATCCGGCGACGTCCTGCCAGCACGCCGTAGGTACCGTCTTCGAGAAGCTGCACGACGAGGGACTGCAACAGGCCGAGCGCCTTGATGCTGGCCGCCAGTGCGGTGATCGAGCCGTCGGCATAATCGGTCTTCGCGCGCACGTTCTTCGGGTGGCTGACCAGCGTATCGAGGGTGAGGTATTTCATGTCGATCCGTCCTTGCTTTCTTTAGCGCCCCCATCGGGCGCACAAGGCAAAAGGCCGCCCTCTGCCTTTCGGTGGGACGGCCTTGCGGGTCGTAACGGGGCCCAGAAAGAAAGGCGCTACGGCGTGCTGAAGGTCGACAGGAGGGCTGCCGCACGTCGGCGGGCCTCGTTCTGGCAGAACGGAACCACGACCGCCGCTTCGATCTGCTCTTGCCTGATCACCTGCCCGGCAATCGCGCAGACCGGCGGGCGGCGATAGCCGTACCGGCGAAGGCAGGCATATGCGCTGCCCGCCTTGATCAATCCTTCGGGCGTTGCCGGGTACCAGCCCCAGTAGTGACCGCCATCCTCGGGATGCGCCGTCATCTCGATCACCGGGCCCTTCTCCTTGGCCCGACGCATGGCGACGCGGTCGGAATTGGCAATGCAGGTGGCGGTAGCGATTTCCGCCCTGCGACCCGGTTCAGTGTCGAAGGCCGGGCCGGAACGGTAGATCGTCATGGGACGGGCACTCATCGGGCATCCTCCCCGAGCCAGACCGGCGTGAGATCAGGCCGCTCGCTTTCGATCAGTTCCGCCAGCGCCTCGGCCTTGCGCACCCTTTCCTCTGGCGCAAGGGCGGCGAGCATCGCGCGCCCCTCCTCGACGGCATAGTCGGAGCCGTAAAACCCGCCACAGCTGTCGAGGACGTCGCCCTCCTCGTTCTCGACGCGGATATGCCAGACATCACCGCTCAGGTACTGATGGTATTCCCGGACCTCGGCCCGCAGTGCCTCCTCCGCCTGATGGCGCAGTTTCGGGGTAAGTCGCTTGCCGCCCCGGCTGAACGCCGCGAGAGCAGTATCTCGCGCCATCCAGATCCAGCCGACCTGCCCCGAATCCCACGGGCAGTGGAACGGTGTCGTCGAGAGGGCGAGACCGGAATGATCGTAGAGGTAGACCGGCAGCGCAATCGCACCGGTGCAGGATTTGAGATGCTGGCAGAACTCGTCCGGCTCGATCCAGTCGTGCTTGTCGCCCAAGCGGTAGCGACCGTGCCAGCAGACCATCTGCCCCAGCAACTCGTACTCTTCGCGTGGGTTTAGCGGGTGGTCCTCCGCCTCCACGATCAGCGTCAGGCCGGAGGGATCGGTTTCGCGATGGTGTTCGTAGGCCATGATTTCCTCCCCCGATCAGGCTGCGATGTGGCCTGCCACGCGGGCGACGTCCGCGTAGGCAGCCAGCGACATGGTCGGCGCGAAGTGACGGTCGCGCTCGACGCGCAGACCGGCAGGGCCACGCAGAGCTTCCAGCTCGGTCAGGCTGACATAGCCAAGTTCAGGGAACCCCAGCCCCAGATCGCACAGACCGAACAGACAAGTTTCCTCCTGCGGATCGCATTCGGTGATGAGCCACGTCGCCCCGCTCCACGGAGTAAAGAGCTTGAGCACCGGACGGAGAACGGAAGTATCCTCCCCCGCTGCGCTGAGCGCACCGTTCTTCAACAGCGCCTGACGGATCGGATTGGTGATGAGTTTCATCGGGTAGCCCTCGCTTTCTTTCCGCGCCCCCATCGGGCGCAAAAGGACCAAGGCCGCCCTTTGCCTTTCGACAGGGCGGCCTCGGAAGCGGCGGGAATTCGGATTTATGTTTCCGCTTAGACTGCCATCGAAGCCTGACGTTTCATCCATTCCTGAAGGCCGAGAACGGTGCCGCCTGAAGCCACCTCCGAACGCCAATCTTCAACTGGATCGGTCATTTCGACCGGAGCATCATGATGGAGACTCCCCGGCCCCATCCATGCTGCTGGAGAAATCTGCCCGAGCCAGTCTGCGGCGGAAGGGATGCGGCCTCCGCAGTCCTCCTTCACATGCTGCTCGCCGATGAACCGGGTTGGTACGATGCGTCCGGCACTGTTCGTCAGGACCGCGCCGAACCGTTCCTCCGCCTCGAATATCCCGAAGGCGTGGTGGCGCAGCGCACGGTGCGTAAACAGCGCACAATGGGCCTTGGTCGCGTCGAACCAGTCATGGATTGCCAGATAGTCAACCGGCTCTCCGCCGAACTTGCGCGCCGAACTCTCGGCATGATGCCAGGGATGAGACATCAGAGATCTTCCTCGAATGTGTAGTCGATCTCGACGTAATTGTCGCCATGGTCGAGCGTGATCTTGTCTGCGGCGATATCCCAGGTCAGCACTCCCTGCCCGCCTTGGTTGTTCTCGAAACCCGGATGCCGACTATAGGCAAAATCCCAGACGAAGGATGAGACATCTCTTTCGAGATCGCGTTCCATGCCATCAGTGATCTCATTGACATCACCACTGTCACCATACCCATCATAAGTCGCTTCGATCTGCGTGAACCCCGCAGCGCGGAGTTTGCCGAGCAACTCGTCACGGGTTTCGCGCATGGCGTCCGTTGCGGCGCGCACTGCTGCCGCCATCCCGGCCCTGATCTCCTCAGTGGTGGTGGTATCCGTCATCAGATTACTCCATCTTTCTCTCTGCGCCACCATCGGGCGCACAGACACGAAGCCGCCCTCGACCTTTCGGACGGGGCGGCTCATGCTCACCGAGCGGATTGGATTTTCCTATCGGGCCCTGTTCTTCCTCCTCTGTAAGCTGCCGCCTCCACCGCGTTCATTGATGCGCCGGTGCATCGCCCGCCGGAACTGCGCCAGCACCTCTTGGATCGGCAGCCGATTGCGGTGATCGGTCGGATGTTCGAGATCGCAGGCGAGCGATGTCGCGCCCTCCGCAGCGGCCTCCTTCACACATTTCCACGCCAGCGCGTACTGGCCGAGCTTCAACCGGCGGCCGGAGCCGAGGCAAATGGTGCGCTTGTGCTTGTATCGCTTCGCCATCACGCAGCCCTCGCCGAGTCGATGGAAATTTCCGAGGTACCGCCCTGCTCCATGACCCAGTCACAGGCACGCTGCGCTTCGGCGGCAGCCTTGAAGATATGCCGCTTGTCAGACTTCAGCGCCTTGAGCCACGATTGAACGTAAGCCGCGTGGTTGTCGATGTGCTCGCCCCCGATACCGAGGCGCGCGGTCAGCATCATCGCACCGATCTCGGCGATAAGC
>CAKZUT010000194.1 GCA_937922185.1 uncultured Neomegalonema sp. | reverse complement strand
ATCACAAAAGCCCGCATCGCGTCAGGCTGAAGGGGCGTCTTCCTCCGGTAGCCACAATTCCGCCAGTGGCAGCGGCACCGCTTCAAAGGGAAGTATCGCGGCCTCGCCCTCATCTCCGTAAGTTGCAAGCAACGTCCATTGCCCTGCCCGGAGCTCGTAGGTCTCCAGCGAGCGGTTGGCCGGATCAGCAAGCCAGAGATGCTTCACGCCCACATCCGCATAGATCGGCATCTTCTTCATCCGGTCGCTGCGCGCAGTGGACGGCGAGAGAATTTCGCACACCCAGTCGGGGACGACCTGATAACGCGCATCCGGGTCGATCACCGGCATCCGCTCTTTCCGCCAGCCAGCAAGGTCGGGAACGATGGTTCGGAAATTCCGGTCGCCGAAATGAAGTTCCGGTTCCGCTACGATCCACCACCCGCCGGGTCCGCCCCTTCCTCGTTGGAAATCGGACCGGAGAATCTCGTTCAGCGCCCCATACGTAAAATCATGCGGCGGCATGGGCCGGGCTTGCATCACCAACTCGCCGTCGAGAATCTCCGCGCGCATCCCTTCGGGCGCATCGAGGACGTCCTGATAGCTTACCGGCCTGTTTCTCGTGGCGAGCATGATAGGGCACCCTCCTGAACTTTCTCAGGCAAGATACCCCTTTTCGCGCAGGAAGGCGAGTAACTGGTCGGCGGCCTCGTCCGGGGTCATATCCGTCGTGGCCAGCCGGATTTCCGGCTCAAGGGGCGCTTCATAAGGGCTGTCGATCCCCGTGAAATTCTTGATCTCGCCTTTGCGTGCCTTTTTATACAGGCCTTTCACGTCGCGTTCTTCGGCCACTTCCAGCGGCGTATCCACATGCACTTCGACGAATTCATCGTCCTCCAGCATCTGCCGCGCCATGCGCCGCTCGGAGCGGAAAGGCGAGATGAAGCTGACCAGCGTAATCAGCCCGGCCTCGACCATCAGCTTGCCGACTTCCGAGACGCGGCGGATATTTTCCACCCGGTCGGCATCGGTAAAGCCCAGATCCTTGTTCAGCCCATGGCGCACATTGTCGCCATCGAGGATCGTGGTGTGCCGCCCCATGGCCAGCAGCTTCTGCTCCAGCGCATTGGCGATCGTGGATTTGCCCGAGCCGGAAAGCCCCGTGAACCACAGCATCACCGGCTTCTGGCCCTTCAGCTCCGCCCGTGCGTCCTTGTCCACCACCAGCGCCTGACGATGGATATTCGACGCCCGCCGCAGGGCGAAATCGATCATACCGACCCCGACCGTCTCGTTCGACAGCCGGTCGATCAGAATGAACCCGCCCATATCGCGGTTCTCGGTATAGGGGTCGAAGGCGATGGTCCGGTCGAGATTGAGATTGCAGACCCCGATCCCGTTCAGCTCCAGCGTCTTCGCCGCCAGATGCTCCATCGTATTGACGTCGATCGCGTATTTCGGGGCCGCGACGGTGGCCTGCGCCGTGGTCGCCCCGATCTTCATCAGATAGGTCCGTCCGGGCAGCATCTCCTGCTCGTTCATCCACAGGATGTGGGCCTGAAACTGGTCTGCGGCGGGGGCCGGGTCATCCGCCGCGCACAGCACGTCGCCGCGCGAGATGTCGATCTCGTCATTGAGGGTGATGGTCACGGATTGCCCCGCGACCGCGCGGTCCAGTTCGCCGTTGAAGGTGGCGATGGACCTGACCGTGCTTTCCTTCGAGGAGGGTAGCGACTTGATCGCATCACCGGGCCGGATGGTCCCGCCCGCGATCATTCCCGAAAATCCCCGGAAATCCAGATCGGGCCGGTTCACCCATTGCACGGGCATTCGGAAAGGCCGGTCCTCGGCCCCGTCCGCGACTTCCACCGTCTCCAGATAGGCCATGAGGGTCGGGCCATTATACCAGGGGGTCTTGCCCGATTTGTCGGTGATATTGTCCCCACGCAGAGCCGACATCGGGATCGGCGTGACGGAGGCGAAATTCAGCGGTTCGGCAAACTCGCCATAGGCTTCGACGATCTCGTCATAGACGGCGCGGTCGTAATCCACGAGGTCCAGCTTGTTGATCGCCAGCACCACATGCCGGATGCCCAGCAGCGATACGATAAAGCTGTGACGCCGCGTCTGGGTCAGAATGCCCTTGCGCGCGTCGATCATCAGGATCGCGACATCCGCCGTGGAGGCCCCGGTCGCCATGTTGCGCGTATATTGCTCATGACCGGGAGTATCGGCGACGATGAATTTCCGCCGGTCGGTCGAGAAGAAGCGGTAGGCGACGTCGATGGTGATGCCCTGCTCCCGCTCGGCGGCGAGACCATCGACCAGCAGCGCGAAATCGATTTCCTGCCCCTGCGTTCCGACCCGCTTGCTGTCGGCCTCCAGCGCCGCAAGCTGATCCTCGAAGATCATCTTGGATTCGTAGAGCAGCCGTCCGATCAGTGTCGATTTTCCGTCATCGACGGAGCCGCAGGTGATGAACCGCAGCAGAGATTTCGTCTCGTGGGATTGGAGGTAGCCGAGGATATCCTCGGCGATCTGGTCGGATACATGGGCCATCAGGCGACTCCCGCATTCAATGTCTGACAACCATCCCCGCTTCCCCGGATGCGACGCAGCATGAAATGCTGCTTCGCTGGTCCGGGGCTACGGTGTTGCAATCGGGCCGGAGTAGTCAGAGCCGGAGTAGTCAGAGCGGTATCTCGTCCGTCAAATCGCGCCACTCGGGATTGATCGACTCGATCAGGTTTTCCTTCCACGCGCGCCGCCATCGTTTGAGCTTCTGCTCGCGGACGAGGGAATCGCGCAAGGTGTCGTGCATCTCGAAATAGACGAGACGATCCGTTTCGTGTTCGGCGGTCCACGCATCGACGGCTTTTGCGCGATGCTGTTCGACGCGATTGCACAGATCGTTCGTTTGGCCGGTGTAGAGATGAACACGGTTTTTCGAGGCGAGCATGTAGACGAAATACATAGCCAACCTCTCCCATTCGCGCGGGAATGCAGCGCCTTTCTTGAGCATCGGCGCGAAACCCCGGACCAGCACAGCACCATTCCATGGTGCAGTGCATCCGGGGAAGCGGGGGGGCGTCACTCATCAGAAATACCCCTCCTGCTTCTTCTTCTCCATGGAGGCCGCCGCATCGTGGTCGATCATGCGGCCCTGACGTTCGGAGGTTGTGGTCAGCAGCATTTCCTGGATGATATCGGGCAGGGTGGTCGCTTCGCTCTCCACCGCCCCGGTCAGGGGCCAGCAGCCGAGCGTGCGAAACCGCACCATCTTTTCCTGCACGATCTCGCCCTCATGCAGCACCATCCGGTCGGGATCGTCGATCATGATGAGCGTCCCGTCCCTCTCGACCACCGGGCGCATCGCGGAGTAGTAGAGCGGCACGATGGGGATATCTTCCAGATAGATGTACTGCCAGATATCCAGTTCGGTCCAGTTCGACAGCGGAAACACCCGGATGCTCTCGCCGGGTGCCTTGCGGGCATTGTAGAGCTTCCACAGTTCAGGCCGCTGGTTCTTCGGATCCCAGCGATGGGCGGCGGTGCGGAAGCTGAAGATACGTTCCTTGGCGCGCGATTTCTCCTCGTCGCGCCGGGCACCGCCGAAGGCCGCATCGTACTTGTACGTGTCGAGCGCCTGCTTGAGCGCGACGGTCTTCATGATGTCCGTATGGACCCCGGAGCCATGGGTGAATGGCCCGATTCCCTGCTTCACGCCGTCCTCGTTGGTATGGACGATCAGTTCCATGCCTGATTCTTCGGCCATGCGGGCGCGAAAATCGTACATCGCCCTGAATTTCCACGTCGTATCGACATGCACGAGCGGGAAGGGTGGCGGTGAGGGCCAGAACGCCTTGCGTGCGACATGCAGCAAAACGGCGCTGTCCTTGCCGATGGAATACAGCATGGCCGGGTTCTCGGTTTCGGCCACCACCTCGCGGAAAATATGGATCGCCTCGGCTTCGAGGCGCTGGAGATGGGTCAGGTCCGTCATGGCATCTCTCTCGGGTCAGGTCTGTTGCGCCGATTCAGCCGGGGGCTTGAAGGGTGACACCATCCGAGTAGGCAATGAAGAAAGGGTTCTCGAAACCGGCTTTCCCGTAAGCGAGTGGCCCGCCGTCCCAATCATCCACCATTCCCCCCGCCGCGCGCAGCACGGCATGGCCTGCGGCGGTGTCCCATTCCATCGTGCGTCCGAGGCGCGGATAGAGATCGGCTTCCCCGGCGGCGAGCAGGCAGAATTTCAGCGATGACCCCGCGCTCTTGAAATCGGCCACGGCATAGCGGGCGATATACTCGTCGGTGGCCGCGTCGCGATGAGATTTCGAGGCGACGACATTCAGCGCGGTATTGTCCGGTATGGCCACGCGCATCGCGCGCGGGGCGACATTTCCGTCACGCAGCCATGCGGTGCCGTCATCGGCTGTCCAGAACAAACGGTCCAGCGCGGGGGCAAAGACGACCCCCCGCGTCGGTACGCCGTTTTCGATCAGCGCGATATTGACCGTGAAGTCTCCGCCCCGTCTGACGAATTCCCTGGTGCCGTCCAGCGGATCGACGAGGAAGAACCGGTCCCCGGCGGCGGCGACATCATGGCTTTCCGACCGTTCCTCGGTGACAATGGGAATATCGGGAAAGGCCCGTTCCAGCCCTGCGACGATTACGCGGTCGGCGGCCAGATCGGCCTCGGTCACGGGGGAGGCATCGTCTTTTGCCTGCGTTTTGAAATCGGTGGCATAGACCCGCATGATCGCCTCCCCGGCCTCGCGGGCGAGAGCGATCATCGAATCGGCCAGGCCGGTCGGGGGCATGGGGAAAGACTCCATTATTCGGAAAAACAGGGGGATAATCGACGGTTACGCTAAAGCGCAAGCGGGGTTGCGCTGTCAAGTTTTACGGTGTGGCGTGTACGGCAATCGCGCGGGCATGGGTAAATTCACCATCCATCCGATTGCCCGCTATGCGCTACCTGCCCGCGCTGTTACGCATCACGGATGCAGATCACTCTTCCCGATTTCGCCCTCGTGGTCCTGATCGGCCCCAGCGGGGCGGGCAAATCCACCTTTTCGCATCGGCATTTCCGCGAGACCGAGATCGTTTCCTCAGACCGGTGCCGCGCGCTGGTCTGCGATGACGAGACGAGCATGGGGGCGACACGGGACGCTTTCGCCCTGCTGCGCCATACAGCCGCCCTGCGGCTCAAACGCCGCAAGCTCACCGTCATCGACGCCACCTCGGCAAAACGTCAGGACCGTATGCATCTTCTGGCGCTGGCGAAAGAATACCATGCCCCGGCCATTGCCGTCGTTCTCGATATCGACCCCGATCTCTGCGCTGCGCGCAACCGGGAGCGTCCCTTGCGCGATTTCGGGGCCGATGTCCCGCGCGGCCATTCCCGTGCGGTGCGGAGCGGGCTGGCGACGCTCGAAAAAGACGGGTTCAGCCGTGT
>CAKZUT010000193.1 GCA_937922185.1 uncultured Neomegalonema sp. | reverse complement strand
AGAGGGCGGACGATGCCGTTCATCCCCGGTAGGACAGCGAGCAGACGAGGGTAAACAGTCGGCGCGCCGTGTGGTCATCCAGCGCGACATGCTCGGCCAGACGCTCCCGCAGGGCATCGGCCCCCTCGTTATGCTGTGATTTGCGGTGCTCGTCGAGACGGGCGATCTCGTCGGGCGAATGGCGGCGGACGGCCTCGAAATAGCTTTCGCAGATCGCGAAATACGACCGGGCGCGCTTGCGGAACGCCGAGAAGGGAATCGCGATCTCCGTCTCGCTGTCATCGGCGGCGGTCACCAGAAACGCCAGATGCCGGTCGCGCGGGGCCAGGATGACGGTATACGGCCCCTCGGGCGCGCCATCGGGCAACAGGCGGAAGCTGTTGCCGTCCAGAAGATCGAAGATCGCGATATTGCGTTCCTGCTCGGCCTCCGGTGAGGGCGCGGGCAGGCCGGTCTCGTCGATGCTGAAATGGGCGATACGCGCGGTGTCGGTTGTCATGCGCCTTCCCTGTTCAGGGCATCGAGACGGGCGCGGACCGACAGGCCATGGGCCTCCAGACCCTCCGCCTGAGCCAGCGTCTCCGCCGCCCCGCCGACAGCGCCGAGCGATTCGGGCGTACAGCGCAGCATCGTGGTGCGTTTCATGAAATCGAGAACAGACAGGCCCGAGGCATGGCGGGCGCTGCGCGCCGTGGGCAGAACGTGGTTGGGTCCGCCGACATAATCGCCCACGGCTTCCGGCGTCCAGCGCCCCAGGAACATCGCCCCCGCATGGCGGATACGCGCGGCCAGCGCCTCCGGGTCGGCGACGCAGAGTTCCAGATGCTCCGGCGCGATACGATCGGCCAGCCCCGCCGCCTCCTCCAGATCACGGGTCACGACAATGGCCCCGTTCGCACGCCAGCTTTCCCCGGCGATTGCCGCCCGTTCCAGCGTCTCCAGCCGCCGCGCCACGGCATCGGCCACCGCATCGGCGAAGGCGGCATCGTCGGTCACGAGGATGGATTGCGCCGATTCGTCATGTTCGGCCTGACTGAGCAGGTCGAGCGCGATCCAGTCGGGGTTGTTCTCGCCATCGGCGATGACCATGATTTCCGACGGCCCGGCGATGGAATCGATCCCGACCCGCCCGAAGACCTGCCGTTTGGCGGCGGCAACATAGGCATTTCCGGGGCCGGTGATGACGTCCACCGGCGCGATGGTGGATGTGCCCCAGGCCAGCGCCGCGATCGCCTGCGCCCCGCCGATCCGGTAGATCTCGGTCACGCCCGACAGGCGCGCGGCGGCCAGCACGAGCGGGTTCAGAACCCCGTCCGGCGTCGGCACACACAGCGCGAGGCGCGAGACCCCGGCAACCGTGGCCGGAATGGCATTCATCAGCAGCGATGACGGATAGCTGGCCTGCCCGCCCGGAACATAGAGTCCGGCGGCATCCACCGGCGTCCAGCGCCAGCCGAGCGACACCCCCACCTCATCGGTCCAGCTCACATCAGAAGGCCGCTGTCGTTCATGATAGGCGCGGATACGGCGCGCGGCGGCTTCCAGCGCGGCCATGCGTTCGGGGCCGACCTCGGCAAGGGCCGCATCGATCTCGGTGCTTGTCACGGCCATGCTTCCGGCGGTCAGATCGAAGCGGTCAAAGCGCCGGGTCAGGTCGATGACCGCCGCATCCCCCCGGTTCCGCACATCCGCGATAATGCTCCGCACCGCATCGTCCACATCCACGCTTTCCTCGCGCTTGAGGCCGAGCAGGGCCGCGAAATCGGCCTCGAAACCCGGATCGAGGGTGGACAGCCTGCGCGCCGTCACGGCTCTATTCCGTCATGCCGGGGCTTCATATCGGTCTTCCAGATCGCGTCCAGATCGGCCATCCGCACATCCAGCGCCTCCACATCCAGCGCAAACGCCGCCCCGCCCGAGCAATCGAGACGGACGATACCCGTCCCGTCCTCCCCCGGCTCGAAGGTCACCGACAGCAGTTCAAAGGCTTCCTGCGCCTTGTCGGGGTCAAACCCCGTGGCCCGCACTGCCAGCACGTTCTCGGCATGAAGCCCGCAGCGGCATCGCTCGAACGCCCCGCCCTCGCGCGCATCGGCCCCGGCCTCCTGCTCCCAACGGAAGCGGTTCACGACGAGGGCAAAGATACGGCGGGTCGGCATCCAGGCGGTATCCACGGTCTTGCCCACCGCGTCCTGCATCAGCGCGGAGATGACGGCCAGCCCCTCGGCATCCTCCGCGCGCAGGGCAAGGCGGTGACTGGCTCCCGGATCACCGTCGGCAAAGCTGGCATCAGTCATCGCCCGAAATCCTCTCGATGGATGCGCCACAGGCGCGCAGCTTTTCCTCGACCCGCTCATAGCCCCGGTCGAGATGATAGACACGGCTCACCACCGTCTCGCCCTGCGCCGCGAGGCCCGCCAGCAGCAGGCTGATCGAGGCGCGCAGATCGGTTGCCATCACCGGCGCCCCGCGCAGGCTCTCGACGCCCGTGACCTGCGCCGTATTACCGGTGATCTCGATCTTGGCCCCCATGCGGCCCAGTTCGGGGACATGCATGAAGCGATTCTCGAAAATCTGTTCGGTGATCGAACTCGTGCCCTCGGCAAGGGTCATCAGCGCCATCATCTGCGCCTGAAGGTCGGTTGCGTAGCCCGGAAACGGTTCGGTGACGATGGAGACGGGATTCAGCCTGCCATTCCGGCGGCGCACGCGCAGGCCCTGCGGCACTTCCTCCACCGATACCCCGGCGGCATCCAGCGCCTCGGCCAGCGAGGAGACCAGATCGAGCCGTCCGCCTTCCAGAATCACATCGCCCCCCGTAATGGCCGGGGCGATCATGAAGCTGCCCATCTCGATGCGGTCGGCGATGACCCGGTGTTCGGTTCCCGACAGGGCATCGACCCCCTCGATCTCGATGGTCGATGTACCCGCGCCCTCTATCTGCGCGCCCATGGAAGACAGGCACTCGGCCAGATCGACGATCTCCGGCTCCCGCGCGGCATTGACGAGGCGGGTGGTGCCCCTGGCCAGCGTGGCGGCCATCAGAAGGTTCTCCGTCGCCCCGACCGAAACCACCGGAAACCGGTAGGAAACCCCGCGCAACCGTCCGCCGTTCACGCTGCGCGGAACGCTCGCATGGACATAGCCGTCGCGCAGGTCGAGGGTTGCGCCCATGGCCTCCAGCCCCCTGAGATGCAGGTCCACGGGCCGCGCCCCGATCGCACAGCCACCGGGCAGCGAGACTGTCCCGGCCCCGTCCCGTGCCAGCATCGGTCCCAGCACGAGGATACTCGCGCGCATCTTGCGGACGATATCGTAATGGGCCAGCGGCGAGGAAAGCCGCGCGACCCGCAGGTCGAGACGGTTCGCATCGCGATCATGGGTGACGCTCGCTCCGAGAGAGCCGAGAAGACTGGACAGCGTGCCGATATCCGCGAGATTCGGAACATTCGTCAGCGTGAGCGTCTGATCGGTCAGCAGCGCGGCGGTCATCAACGGCAGGCAGGCATTCTTCGACCCCGATACCGGGATCGAGCCATGCAGCGCCCTGCCGCCGGTTACCGCGATCTTGTCCATGAAAATTCCGCCCCGCACCGTTCTTTGCGAGGTGTTTACCGGGGGCTTGCGAAGCGGTCAAACATCATCCCCGACAGGCCCGGAACGAAAAACGCAGCCCCGGTTTCCCGGAGCTGCGTGGCACAATACCGACTTTACTGTTGATACAGTTCAAGCGGCGACATCAGTCGGCATTGGCCACCTCGATCCGGTCGGCCAGCAGGCCTCCACGGAACAGGATACCTGCGGCAACGGCACCGATAGCCGGGGCGACGATGAACAGCCACAGCTGCGAAATCGCCGTCACGTTGCCCGAGAAGATGGCCGGGCCGATGGAACGCGCAGGGTTAACGGAAACGCCGGTGATCTTGATACCGACGAGATGGATGACAACCAGCATCAGGCCGATCGCGAGGCCGGCCATGGCGGCGGGCGTACCCGGCGAGGTCGAACCCAGGATCACGACGACGAACAGGAAGGTCGCGACGATTTCAAACACCAGAGCCGAGAACATCGTGTATTCGCCGAGATAGCCTTCACCCCAGCCATTCTGCCCCAGACCGCCTGCACCGACATCATATCCGGCCATGCGCCCTTTCACGATGATGAGCAGCAGCAGCGCCGCAACACAGGCACCGCCGACCTGGGCAATCCAGTAACGGACCATCTCGAAGACACTCATGCGGCCCGCGACAACGGCCCCCAGGCTGACCGCCGGGTTGATGTGACAGCCTGAGATCGGCCCGATACCATAGGCCATCCCGATGAGTGCGAGGCCGAAGGCAAAGCTGATGCCCGCAAGCCCGATCCCCGTCGTTCCGTCGGCTCCGGCGATCACTGCTGCACCACAGCCCAGAAATACCAAAGTGAACGTACCGATGAATTCGGCGATCATTTTACGTAGGATCGACATTCTGTTCTCCCAAAACTACTCGGCACCCTCTGCCGTACGTCAGGGAAGTCGCAAGAAAAACGCCACAGTCTATAATATTCCGAAAGGTTGAAATCGGTCAACAAAACATGAACGCCATAATCCTGAGCGCGTTTATCTGCAAAACATTACAACTTCAGGGAGATGCCTGAGTCGCATTTTGATATGCATAATACGATTGAAGCGATTGTCGGCAGGGCAATCGCTCGAAGAAGAAATGCTGCTGTCCCGAACGCAATGCGGCATGAAATGACGCTTTGCAGATGCGGGACCTCCTGCAAGTCGCGGACAGTTCAGCGCAAAGGAGGCCCCGCATCTTCGTGCGGGGCAGCGAAAACTCTTTCAAGTGATTGCCGTGATACAACACCGCGCGCTGCTCCCGACGAAAAATCCCGAACCGCTCTACCGCTTCGCAGGTCGCCTGTATTCCCCCAGCATCGCGGCGCGGCTGTCGGAGCGAAATTCCCGGCGGTGGATCATCAGGGCCACCGCAGAGGCGCTGGCGATCAGGGCGAGCGGGCCGATCAGGAAGGCCAGCGACCCGAGCGTGAAATACAGCCCGCGTAATCCCCGTGCGAAGCTGCGCGCGGCCAGCCAGTTGAGCTGTCCCGCATCGCGCGCGGCGGACAGGACATCCGCTTCGTTGTCGGGGCGTATTTCGGGCGTCGCCCCGATCATCACGGCGCAATATCCGAATAATCGCTGCGCCCAGGCGAACTTGAAGAACGAAAACACGATCATCGCCACCGGCACCACCAGCCTGACCCGGAAAGCGTCCGGCCCCGACGGATGTGCAAAGGGCATCGAATCGGCGACCTCGGCCAGCCGCTCCGCCTGACCCATCATGGCCAGCAAGCCCCCGAGGCAGATCAGCGCCGTCGAGGCGAAGAAGCTCGATCCGTGCTGAAGCCCCGACAGAAGATTGCTGTCGATGATCCGCACCTCGCGCCGGGACATTTCCTCCATCCAGACCATGCGTTTAGCCCGCATGATGGCACTCGCGCTCTGGGCCGAGCGCGGCCCCGCATCGACATACCAGCTCATTCCCGCCACCAGAAAGACGAACCAGATCACCGCGATCAGGTCGAGTACGGCCATTTCCGGCATCCCGCGCAGGGGGGTCCACAGGATCGGGGGGAGAAGAAAATCTGTCATGGAACAGCGGTTACTACCAATCGCGATCCTGTTGAACCGCAGAGTGCCGTGTTCGGCACAAAACAGCGGGCTGTTTGGCCACGCAGGGTACCCGCGACCCTTTTGAGACTGTCCCGGTCCCGTGCGACGCCTATATATGTCTGAACCCATTGACCGCCCAGGAGACAGCCGATGATCGAGATGCCCGTACCCGACCGGAAGATCATCGCCCGCCGCGACGATATCGCGGCACGCCTGCGCCGGATCGTTCCCGCCGAACAGGTGATCCATGCGGCGGAGGAGCTGAAGGCCTATGAATGCGACGGGCTGAACGCCTATCGCCAGCCTCCGATGCTCGTCGTCCTGCCCGATACGACCGCTCAGGTGGCGGCTGTTGTGACCCTGTGCCGGGCCGAGGGCGTGCCGATCATCCCGCGCGGCTCGGGCACGTCTCTGGCGGGCGGATCACTGCCGACGGCAGATTCGGTCGTGCTTGGTCTGTCGCGCATGAAGGACGTGATGGAGATTGATTACGAGAACCGCACGATCCGGGTGCAGACCGGCATTACCAATCTCGCCGTCACCGGCGCGGTACAGCCCGACGGCTTTTTCTACGCCCCCGATCCGTCATCGCAGCTTGCCTGCGCCATAGGCGGCAATATCGCGATGAATTCGGGCGGCGCGCATTGCCTGAAATACGGGGTGACGACCAACAACCTGCTCGGTGTGACCATGGTGATGGCCGATGGCGAGGTGGTTGAGTTCGGCGGCGCCCATCTCGATGCGGGGGGGTACGACTTCCTGTCCCTGATCTGCGGGTCCGAGGGGCAACTGGGCATTTGCACCGAGGCGACCCTGAAGATTCTCCCCTCCGCCGAGGGCGCGCGCCCCATGCTGTTCGGTTTCGACACCAACGAGGTTGCGGGCGAGGCGGTGGCGGCGATCATCCGCGCGGGGCTGTGCCCGGTGGCGCTCGAATTCATGGACAAGCCCGCGATCACCGTCAGCGAGAACTTCGCCAAAGCCGGTTATCCGCTCGATGTGGAGGCCCTGCTGATCGTCGAGGTCGAGGGGTCCGATGCCGAGATAGACGAGCAACTGACCCGCATCGAGGCTGTCGTCGCCCCCTATGCGCCCTCCACCGTCAAGCGCAGCGGCAACGATATCGAAAGCGCGAAGATCTGGGCGGGCCGCAAGGCCGCCTTCGGCGCGATCGGGCAACTGGCGGATTACATCTGTCTCGACGGCTGCGTCCCGCTCTCGCAACTGCCCGATGTGCTGAAACAGACGGCGGAACTGGCGAAGAAATACGATCTCAGGGTCGCGAATGTCTTCCATGCGGGAGACGGCAATCTGCATCCGCTCATCATGTACGAGGCCAATGACCCGGATTCATCCCGCAAGGCCGAGGAACTCGGGGCCGACCTCCTGCGCCTCTGCGTCGAGAAAGACGGCTGCCTGACCGGCGAGCATGGCGTGGGCATCGAAAAACGCGAATTGATGCTGACCCAGTTCAACGAACGCGAATTGCGCCAGCAGATGGCGATCAAGGATGTTTTCGATCCTTCCTGGATGCTGAACCCGGCGAAGGTGTTTCCCCTCTCGCTGTCCACCCCCCATGTCGAGGATTGCCGCGCAGCATGACTGATGCACCCGATACCGAGGAAGGCGTCGCGCGGATCGTGCGCGATGCCATGGCCGCCGCCGCTCCGCTCGAAATCCGGGGCGGGGGCACGCGGATGGGGCTGGGCCGTCCGGTACAGGCCGCGCGCACCCTGTCACTCGCCGCGCTGGACAGCACCGTGCTCTATGAACCGGGCGAGCTGACCCTGGTGGCACAGGCGGGTATGACGCTGAAGGCGGTGGAGGCCCTTCTGGACTCCGAAAACCAGCAACTGACCTTTGAACCCCCCGATCACCGCGCCCTGCTCGGCACGGGGGGCGAGCCGACGCTCGGCGGCGCGATTTCGGTTGCCGCCTCCGGTCCCCGGCGATTGCGGATGGGGGCGGCGCGCGATGCGCTGCTCGGTATGCGCTACGTGAACGGGCAGGGCGAGACCCTGCGCGCGGGCGGGCGCGTGATGAAGAATGTCACGGGCTATGACGTGCCCAAACTCCTCTGCGGCGCCTATGGCACGCTTGGGATCGTGACCGAGATCGGCCTCAAGGTCATGCCGAAATCCGAGATCGTGCAAACCGTGGCGATTGCCGGATTGCCCGACGGCAAGGCCATCGCGGCCCTCGCCGCCGCTCTGGCCATGCCCTGCGATGTCAGCGCCGCCGCACATCTGCCTGAGACCGTTTCGCGGGAGCTGGGTTTTGCCCATTCGGCGACCCTGCTGCGGGTCGAGGGGTTCGAGACGCAGGCAACCTATCGCATCGAGCGCCTCACGGAGGCTCTCGCGCCTTTCGGCCCCGTCGAGCGGATCGACAGCGATCCGTGGCCCGCGATCCGCGATGCGATGATGTTCGCGGGCGATGATCGGGCGGTCTGGCGTATCTCGATGAAAGCCACCGATGCGCCGCTGCTTGTCGCCGACCTGCGCGAGCGGATCGGCGCGGAGGCATTCTATGACTGGGGCGGCGGGCTTGTCTGGCTGGCCTGCGAGGAGGGCCGCGACGCTTCCGAAGGCGCGATCCGCCAGACTCTCGCGGGCTTCGACGGCCATGCGACTCTGATGCGCGCCAGCGATGCCGTGCGCGCGGCTGTGTCTGTCTTCCAGCCGGAATCCGCCCCCGTGGCGCGGCTTTCCAGCGGCCTCAAGAACGCCTTCGACCCGGCGGGCATTCTCAATCCGGGCCGGATGCGGGCATGAAGAGGGAAAAGATCACGGTATCGCCTGACGTCGATGTGATCGGGGCGCTGATAAAGCCGGACTCCGAAGGTCGGCAGGATCGCCTCGCCGTGGGGTGCGCGAAGCCTTTCCCACAAAATTTTCAACGCGATGCGCGTGGCTTGCGCGTTGCCATATGGGCCTGATCCATGCAAACGAACTTCACCGAAACGCAGCTTCGCGACCCCGATACCGCCCGCTCGAACGATATTCTGCGGACCTGCGTTCATTGCGGGTTCTGCACGGCGACCTGTCCGACCTATACCCTGCTGGGCGATGAACTCGACAGTCCGAGGGGCCGCATCTACCTCATCAAGCAGATGCTGGAGGAGGATCGCCCGGCGGATGCCCATACCGTCAAGCATGTGGATCGCTGCCTCTCCTGTCTGGCCTGCATGACGACCTGCCCGTCGGGGGTGCATTACATGCATCTCGTCGATCACGCCCGCGCGCATATCGAGAAGACCTACAAACGCCCCCTGCATGATCGCGCCCTGCGGGCCTTGCTTGCGAAATTGCTGCCCAATGACAATCTTTTCCGTCTGTCCCTGCTGGGCGCGAAAATGGCTAGGCCGTTCTCGCGTATCCTGCCCGGCAAGCTGCGGGCGATGGTTGCCCTGACGCCGAAGACCATCCATCCGCCGAGCGCCCATGACGAACCGCAGGTCTTTGCGGCTCAGGGCGAGCGCAAAATGCGCGTCGCGCTGATGACCGGCTGCGCGCAGAAGGTGCTGGACCCCTCCATCAACGCCGCCACCATCCGGTTGCTCACCCGCCACGGGGCCGAAGTCGTGGTGGCCGACGGCGCCGGATGCTGCGGGGCGCTGACCCATCACATGGGCAAATCCGAGGCATCCCACGCCTCGGCGGCGGCGAATATCCGGGCATGGATGCGCGAGAAGGCGGGCGACGGGCTGGATGCCATCGTCATCAATGCGTCGGGCTGCGGCACGACCGTCAAGGATTACGGCCATATGTTCCGCACTGATGACGCCCTGTCCGAAGACGCCGCCACCGTATCGGGCCTGACCCGCGACATCTCGGAAGTCATGGGTGAACTTGGCCTGAACGAGCCTGTCCATGCCGAAAAGCTGCGCGTCGCCTACCACGCCGCCTGTTCGCTCCAGCATGGCCAGAAGATCACCGTCGAGCCGAAGGCCCTGCTGAAAATGGCCGGTTTCACCGTTCTGGAGCCGCGTGAGGGGCATCTCTGCTGCGGTTCTGCCGGTACCTATAACCTGCTCCAGCCCGAGATCGCCGGGCAACTGAAGGAACGCAAGGTCGCTAATATCGAGGCCACCCGCCCGGATGTCATCTCCACAGGCAATATCGGCTGCATGACCCAGATCGCCAGCGGCACGGGCATCGCGGTCGTCCATACCGTCCATCTGCTCGACTGGGCCACGGGTGGCCCGCGCCCCGAAGCCCTGCCCCCCACCCCGGCCATCGCGGCGGAGTAGGGTATAGAGTCCATCCCGATACCCGCTGTCGTCAGAACTCCACCCCGATCTGGGCTTTCACGCCGGATCGGAACGGGTGTTTGACCAGTTCCATCTCCGTCACCAGATCGGCGATTTCGATCAACTCGTCCTTCGCGTTGCGCCCTGTCAGGACCACATGGGTCATTTCGGGTTTTTCGTCCACGAGGAAGGCCACGACCTCGTTGATGTCGATATAGTCATAGCGCAGGGCGATATTGATTTCGTCCAGCAGAACCATCGCATTGCGCTCGTCGCGGATCAGCTCTTTCGATTTCTCCCACGCTGCCTGCGCCATTTCGGTATCGCGGGCCTTGTCCTGCGTTTCCCAGGTGAAGCCTTCGCCCATGGTGTGGAACGCGCATTTATCCGCGAAGGTCGAGGTGATGAGATCCCGCTCGCCTGTGGACATGCCGCCCTTGATGAACTGCACCACGGCGCAGGGCATGTCATGGGCGATGCAGCGGAAGATCATGCCGAAGGCGGCGGAGGATTTACCCTTGCCCTTGCCGGTATGCACGATCACGAGGCCGCGCTTGTCGGTCTTGGTGGCCATGATCTTGTCGCGTGCGGCCTTCTTCTTGGCCATCTTGCTCGCATGTTTGGCGAGGTCTTCGGCGGGTTGGTCGGCCATGGAGGCTCCTGTTCAGCGCAAGGCGAGGGGCTTGTTCTGCCCGCAGATGATCTGCGGAGCCGTCAGCGTCGCCGCCGCCGAAAGGTCGGGCGGCGTGGTCAGGATCGACCGTCCCGAACACAGCGTCAACTCAAGATCGGCATCTTCGAGGATCGCAAGCGCCTCCACCTCGCCGTTCTCGATCAGGCGCACGGCGTCGTTCCATTCGGCGGTTGCCGTATCCCCGTCAACGGCCTTGCTCAGCGCGCTGCCGATTCCGTAGGGGCTGGCGTCGATGGAGGCCAGATCGAGCGCGCTGTCCTGATCCGTGCCGAGAGTGGAGGGCTTGCCGGGGGTCGGGAAGAACCGCGCCCCCAGATCGGCATCCGGTTCGCGCGGGATCACCACATCGGGCGGGATCACGGCGGCGGCGGTGGAGCCGGGCAGCACGGCGGCGGTCTGCACATCGAAGGCCCGTTGCGGTTTTGCGCGGCGGGGCTTGGCGGTCGGGGAGGGCGTCCGGGCGAGAATATAGGGTTTCAGGCCCGGAATCGGCGCGCGCTCCACGGTGGGCCGGGGGGCGGGGGGCGGCGTCGTCAGCGCGGCGATGCGGACGGGCTGCGCCGGGGCCTCGGCGGGCGGGGGCGCGCTCTGTCGGGTCGGGGCTGGTGTCGCCTCTGCCGTCCGGGTTTCCGCTGTATCGGTCGGAGCGCGTGTGGCGAACCGGCCCAGGATCGGGCGGCGCTGTTGCGGCGGATTGGCCCGGTCCTGACGGGCATTCGGCTGCACGGCCTCGGCCTCGGCCCGGCGGGCTTCGGTCTCGGCTCGACGGGCCTCTGCCTCTGCCTCGACTCGACGGGCTTCGGCCTCCGCCGCCCGTCGGGTCAGGGCACGGCGGGCTTCGGCCTCGGCGGCGATGGCGGCAATCTCCGCCTCTTCGGCGGCGGCGCGGGCGGCGGCTATCTCTGCGCTGTCGGGTTCATCCGGGACATCCTCGGATATGGTGGCCGGTTCGACCGCCTCGACCGCTTCAAAGGGGGCAAAGCCGCCCTGATAGCGCGCTCTGGCGGCATTCCCGCCCTGTCTGAGGTTTTCGGCGCGCACCGCCTCGATCCGGGCGAGCAGTTCGTCGAGGGCCGCGCGTCGCGCCTCCGCCTCGCGCCGGGCATTCTCCGCTTCGGCGATCTCGAACAGGTCCACCGATTCAGGCTCGATGGGTTCTGCGACACCTACGAGTGGTTCGGGGATAGCGGCGGGCAGCGGCGCACGCTGAATGATGTAGCTTTCCGGGACGCGCGGAGAAGGGGCGGCAGGAGGGGGTCGGGAGATGCTGCTGAGCGCGTCATTTCCGCCCGTGGATGACCCCGCGCACCCCGCCAGAAGGCCCAGTGTTGCAAGAAGAATCGGGAAGTGTCTGCTGCGAAACGTCATGATCTGGCACTTTCGTCACTGTCTTCGCCCCTGCGGATCAAATCCTGTGCCAAAATAGTCCCTGAATCATGCATCGCAAGCCTGTTCGACGGGCAATCGGCGGCGGGGGACGCCGGGCGGCAATAATGCCACCCCGCGCCTCGCGTTCTCCCGCCGCCCGATATCCCGGCTGTCTGACGCAGGGCATCCCGTGGCGGCGGGGGAGATGTGATGTCTCAGCAGCCGGTGCGCTTGCCGGTTTCGGGGGTCCATATCTGCGATTTGCCGAGCAGCGGGATACCCACATAGCCCCTCACATAGAGGTTGCCTTCCTCGGTCAGGCGCATCTTCGACTTGTACACGTCACCGCCTTCGGGATCGTAGATGAAGCCGTTCGACCATTCGCCTTCGCCGTCTTTCGTGAAATCCCCGATCATCGCCATGCCGCAGATGGGGCGCGTTTGCAGGGCCGGGTCGGGATTATTCGCATCGACTTTCGGCTGGCCCGCCGGGGTCATCGGTTCCGCCATCCAGACGATGTTTCCGCAGGCGCTGTCCCCGCAGGGCGTGATCTCGACAATGGCTTTCTTGTTCTCGGTCAGCCACAATCCGAAGACGTCGGCGGAGGCTGGCAGGACGGTCGCGGTCGTTGCGAGCGCCGCGAGGCAGAGGGTCTTCATGACATTCATATCAATCTTCTCCGGTGAGTGATGCGGCACCGTTCCCTGAACGGATCATGTTGTAAAGATAACGCTACGAAACCATGCCGACCGCATACAGACGATTTACCGCATGAAATCCTTGCAAGATGTCGTGGTAAACGAAACATTGATTTTTCATTGAACGATTAATCCGATCCCCTGCGATGATGCGAACGGGGCAGTGTAGCGGGGGCGACTGAATGCGGGTGATGCAATGGCTCTGCGGGGCGATGATGTTGGTGGCCACCGCCGCATCGGCTCAGCAGGGCGAGACCATCCTCATCGGCACGGGCGAGCGTGGCGACAATTATTATTCTGTCGGGGGCGCGATCTGCCGGATGATGAACGCCGCGCGTCCCTACCGCTGCACGACGACCCCCACGGGCGGCTCCATCGATAATGTCTATGCCCTCGATCTCGGGGATGTCGATTTCGCCGTGGTGCAGGGTGATGTGCAGGACGTGGCATATCGCGGCGCGCCTGCCTTCGCCGGAAGTCCCTATCGTAAACTGCGCTCGGTCGCGACGATCTACGAGGAAGCACTGACCATCGTGACGCGGGCGGATAGCGGGATCAAACGGTTCCTCGACCTGCGCGGGCGCAGCGTATCCGCCGGTCATCTCAATGCCGGATCGCGCTGGACCTTTCTGGCGACCCTTTCTGCCAGCGGAATGCGTATCCGCGATCTGAAGGCTTTCGTTCCGATGACGGTGGTGGAGGCGGCATCGCAGCTATGCTCCGGTCGGCTCGATGCGCTTGCGCTTGTGACCGGGCATCCCTCGGCGGTGATCTGGTGGCTGTCGGAGACCTGCTCGATCCGCTTCATCACCGTTGATCCGGCCATCGGCAATGTGATGACCCGCCGGAACCGCACCTATCGCAACACCGCGATCCCCGGCGGGGTCTATCCTTTCCTGCGGATGCCGGTCGCGACTGTCGGCACCTCCGCGACCGTGGTGACCCTCAACTCGACGCCTGATGATGATGTGCGAGCCGTGCTGGGCGCGATCTTCACCGATGTCGCCGCCTTCCGGCGTCAGCAATTCGTGCTCAACCCCGTCAGGCCGAAAGAGCGTGACCTGACCGCCCCTCTCCATCCGGCAGCGGCGCGCTTCTATATGCGCCATAATCGCCGCCACTGACCCCCACAGTTCCTCATTCCTCCGACGGCTTCTTCCGGGCGGACTTGATCGCGCCGCGTTTGGTCTTGCTGTCGAGCCGCCGCTTCTTCGAGCCGAGCGTGGGGCGCGTGGGGATGCGGCGCTTGGGTACGTGTTCGGCCTCGCGGATCATGTCGATCAGGCGGTCGAGCGCATCCTCGCGATTGCGCGATTGTACGCGGTAGCGGTCGGCATGGATCACGATCTCGCCCTCGATCGTCATCCGACTGCCCGCCACCCGACGCAGACGCCGCTTGACCGCCGCCGACAGGTTGGGCGATCCGGCGGCATCGAAGCGCAACTGCACGGCGCTCGACACCTTGTTGACATTCTGTCCGCCGGGGCCGGAAGCGCGCACGAAACGCTCCTCGATCTCGCTCTCATCGAGGCTGATCTGAGGGGAGATTCTGATCGTCATCCGAAAAGGCGCGGGCGCAGGTTCTCCATCGACGTGCAGACCTGAGCCACCGACCGCTCCGCTCGCTTGTCGAGCATCCCCGCTACCGCCTCGCCCGACAGGATCACCGCCTCCAGTGAGGCCGATTGCAGGAAGGCGGCGACAAGCGACGGGTTCGCCGCCGCATGGCCCGCGCCGAACGCGCCGTCTATCGCCTCGACAGCCGCTGTCAGGTGCTGCGCCGTGCGGCCTGCGGCCTTTTCCGATCTATCGTCCATCATGGGCGATCACGCGGGCATCGTGGTCTTGACGGAGTCGCGCGTGCAGACGCCCTCGTACCACCGGGCCAGCCCCGGACGCGATCCGCGCCAGTCCCTGTCGGGATAGCGGAAATCGAGATACCCCAGCGCACAGGCCACCGCCGCATGGCCCAGCGTGAAGCTCTCGCCCAGTGTGGCCGATCCCGCCGCCTCCAGCGCGTCCAGTCCGCCATCGACCTTTGCCATCTGACTGTCGATCCAGGCCTGCGACTGCTGTGCCTTCTCGCGCAGGGCCATTTCGTAGCGCACGACCACCGCCGAATCGCATATCCCGTCGCCCAGCGCCTCCAGAGTCAGCGTGGACCACCGCCCCTCGCCGCTTTCGGGCAGCATCGACTGCCCTGGCACCAGACTGGTCAGATACTGGCAGATCACCGCGCTGTCATAGAGCGCCGGGCCATCCTCGCGCACCAGACTGGGCAGTTTGGCCAGTGGATTATTCGCCTTCGTATTGTCGCCGGGGGCGACGGGTGTGCCGGTGCCGTCGATCTTTTCGATCCGGTCGGCGATGCCGAGTTCCTGCGCGACGATCATGCATTTGCGCGCGAAGGGCGAGGCGGCGGCCCAGACGAGTTTCATGGCGGTTCTCCTGATTGGTTGACCTGTCATTCCCGGAAACGCGGAAATCCCGCCTTGCTCGGCATGATCCGCGCTTTTGCGGGGATGACAGATTGATTTCCCTGTTCGCTGTCCGGCTTCAGACCTGTCTCCCGGTATAATAGGGCAGTGTCTCGACGCGAACAGCGCCCTGTGCATGGCGGGCCAGCGTATGATCGGCGATCTCGCCCAGTGTCGCGAACCAGATATCGCCGCGATCCAGCGCGTCTTCCAGCCATTTCTCGACCACATACCATCGCGCGCGCCGCCCGGTCAGGAACGGATGCCACACCGCGTGCCACAGCCCGCCCAACTCGACGGCGATCTCGAATTCCTCGAAGAACGGGGCCAGGCCCTCCGTCGGCCCGCGTACCTGCATCATGTACCCGATTTCCTCGTAATGGGCGAAGGGGGGCCAGTCGTCGATCCCCCAGTGGGGGGGAACCTCCACCAGCGTGTGCCCCTCGCACTCCATGATATACGGCTCGTCATCGGCCATCATCGAGCTGTCATAGACAAAGCCCTTTTCGGCCAGCAGGCGGGGTGTGTCGTTCGTGACCTGATAGACCGGCGCGCGATAGCCGCGCGGGCGCTGTCCCACGATCCGGTCAAAGGTATCGAGGCATTTGTCGAGGTCTTCGGATTGCTCGGCGGGAGAGCGGTTCAGCGGGTTCTCATGTATCCAGCCATGGCAGCCGATCTCGTGGCCGTCCTTCAGGATCATCTCCACGGCCTGCGGATAGGTCTCGATGCACCAGCCCGGAATGAAGAAGCTCTGTTTCAGCCCCAGCCGTCGATAGGTCTCCAGAATGCGCGGGATCGCGACGGTCGGGCCATAGCGCCCCATCGAGACGGGGTACTGCCTGCGCCAGCCATCCTCGGCGGCGATATGGATCAGGCAATCGGCATCCATGTCGAAGGTGATCGCGGCGGCGGCGCGTTTGCCGTGGGGCCAGTGGGTCATGGCGTCCCCAGTTCATGTTCTGCGGTTTCGGTCCAGCTTACCCACAGCGTGGCCCCCGGTTCGGGGTCGAGCGTGGCCAGCGTCGTCTCATCCACACTCGCCTTGATCTCCTCGCCGGTCGCGGTTTCGAGATAGAGGACGATGCTGGTTCCCGCGAATTCCTCCGAGATGAAGCTGCATTCCAGCCCTTCGCCTGCGGGGCGATCCGCCGCGACACTCACCCGATCGGCGGCGACGCTGTACTCTGCGCCATCCGCGCGGGTGAAGATGTTGTTGCGGCCTACGAATTCGGCGACGAAGCGGGTCGCGGGGTTGCGGTAGACGTCTTTCGGCGCCCCGATCTGCTCGATCTCGCCATCGCCCATGATGACCACCCGGTCGGCCATGGCGAAGGCTTCCGATTGCGAATGGGTGACGTAGACGAAGGTGATGCCCAGTTCCCGCTGCAACCGGGTCAGCACCCCCTGCATTCGGATCACCAGATGCGCGTCCAGCGCCGAAAGCGGTTCATCCAGCAGCAGCATTTCGGGTTCTGTCACGAGGGATCGGGCGAGGGCGACCCGCTGGCGCTGCCCCCCCGACAACTGATCGACCCGCCTTGCGCCATAGCCTTCAAGGCCCAGCCGCCCCAGCCAGTCCTCGGCCCGGCGGCGGCGTTCGTTCTTGTCCATGCCGCGCATCTTCAGACCGAATTCCACATTCTCACGCACGTTGAGGAACGGAAAGAGGGCGAGCGACTGCCAGACCAGCGGCGTATCGCGCTCATGGGCCGGAATATCGCGCATCGAGCGCCCGCCGATGCGGATATCCCCCGCGCTGGGTTCCTCCAGCCCCGCCAGCATCCGCAGCGTCGTGGTCTTGCCACAGCCCGACGGCCCCATCAGGGCGACGAACTCGCCCTTGTCGATGGTCAGGTCCAGATGCCTGACGGCAGTGACGGAGCCGTAGCGTTTGACAACGCCGTCGAAGACGACAAGGGGTTCGGTCATGGTTCAGGGGGCCTCGCGCCGGAAACTCTTTCCATCCTAGCGCGATTTCAGGGAGGGGGAAACGCCCTTGCTCGCAGCGGGTCAGTCTGACGGCACGGGATCACGATGCACCAGTCCGCTTCGAGCGCAAAGCGGCCATAATCCAGGGGCGAAAACCTATCAAAACTGAAGATGTTTCGGCGGAGGTTTTTGGCACTCTGAAACGCAGGGGTTCTCAGCGGAATCGGAACGCCGCCAAAAACGACCGTTTTCGATGTCGTACTTTAAAATGAAAGGTTGCTGACAGCCAAATTGCACCATTTAGGATCAAGAACCCTGCCTTAATATGGAATTCGGCTTCATTTTGACACAAAAATTCTAAAACTTTCAGTGTACATTGTTTTTTGTTATCAGTACGTTATATAGGACGTACGCCGACAATACATGGTGAGTCTAAAATTATGCATGACGTTTTAACTGGTTCGCAAGCTCGTGGTCATTACGATGTACGTCGTAAATCACATGAGATTCCCATGCTAACCCTCACAAATCACCATAGAGATGTTGTCATTTCCGCTATTGGCGGCGGCATTGGTGCTGCCGCTTCTGGTTTGCATCTAGCATATATCCCA
>CAKZUT010000192.1 GCA_937922185.1 uncultured Neomegalonema sp. | reverse complement strand
CTCCACGATCCAGAACAGCGTTCCGGCAAAATACGCCGTGCCCGCGATCCACCCCGTCCAGAATGCCCGGCGTCCCGTCTCCGCCCGGCACCAGAGCAGATAGAGCGCCGCGATGCCGGGAAGCACAAGCCACCACAGGGTCAGAGGCGGTTGGCCCGCCGCCAGTACCAGCCCCGCAAGAAGGGCGGCGATCCAGCGGAAGCGGCGTGTTGCCACGCGCCTACTGCGCCGCCTGAAGCGCGGCATCCCCGGCATTTGCGGGCAATACGAGCGATATACGCATCCGTTTGATCCGGCGCGGGTCCGCATCAAGTATCTCGAATTCGTGCCCGTCCTGGTGGCGGATCACCTCGCCCCGTGCCGGAATGCGGTTGCAGATCATGAAGACCAGACCACCCAGCGTATCGATATCGTCGTTCTTGCCCGGTTCGAGCAACTGGACACCCGCTTCAACCTGAAACTCGTCCAGCCATGCGCGGGCATCGACCTGATAGACCCCGTCGCCCTGCTTTTTCCAGAAAGCCTCGACGGTCGCATCATGCTCGTCCTCGATCTCGCCGACGATCAGTTCCAGCAGATCCTCGATGGTGACGAGACCATCGACGCCACCATATTCGTCAATCACCAGAGCCATATGGACGCGATCCGCCTGCATTTTCTGGAGCAGGATGCCGCAGCGCATCGAAGGCGGAACCGTCAGCAGGCGGCGCATGAACTCGCGGACATTGAAATTTTCCGGCGTCGGCGGCTCATGGCCTTTTCCGGTGAGCATGAAGACATCCTTGACGTGGATGAAGCCTTCCGCATCGTCGAGCGTATCGCTGTAGACCGGCAGGCGGGAATGTCCCTCCCTGCGAAAGACGGCGACCACCTCCTCATAGCTTGCCGACATTTCGATGCCGATGATATCGGCGCGCGGCACCATGGCATCGGAAACCCGCATCTCGCCCATGCGCTCGACATTGGCGAGCAACAGCTTCTGGCGATCAGTATGCTGTTGCTGGACCTCCTCGGGCATGGGAGGCGGTGTCTCGCGCGCGGAAAGCATGGACGTGACACCGCGACCGAACCCGCCGAAGAGGCGTTCCGTCAGCGGTCGTCCTCCGGGAGAGCTTCTACTCTGCTCTTCCCCGCCGCCTTCATCCTGTTCCGCCGGTCCGTCTCCGGCGCGGGGCGGTTCCCCCGATTGGTTCTCTGTCACAAGCCTCACACCTGCTCCGGGCGGTACGGGTCGGCGATGCCGAGCCGTGCGAGCGCCCTCGTTTCCGTACTCTCCATGGCCAATGCCCCGGCATCGGCTTCATGGTCGTATCCCAATAAATGCAAGAAACCGTGGATAATCAAGTGGTGCAGATGGGCGTCGAAAGCAATTCCCCCCGCCTGCGCCTCGGACTCCACAGTCTCGAAGGCCAGCGACATATCCCCCAGCGGGTGCGGCAGGCCGGGGGGCAGCGGTGTTGCGCCAACCGGAAAGGACAGCACATTGGTCGGAGAATCCTTGCCGCGATGGGTGCGGTTGAGGATTTGCTGGGCGGCATCATCGGTGAACAGGACAGAGAGTTCGGCGCTTTCCGGCGCTGCCGTGGTCTCGGCCATGACCGCCTCAAGAGACGCCGCGACCAGCGCATCAAGATCGCGCCCCCGCGACCAGCGCTCGTCCTCCACGCGAATGTCAGCCTCGATCATGTCGCTCGCCGCGCCGGGCATCCAGCTTGTCGTAGGCTTTCACGATGCGGGATACCATCGGATGACGCACGACATCCGTATCGGTGAACCGGATCACGGACGTATCCGCGATACCCTCGATGATATCGACCGCTTCCTGCAAACCGGAAGTCTCGCCGCGCGGCAAATCCACCTGTGTCGGATCGCCGGTGACCACCATGCGGGAATTCTCGCCAAGGCGGGTGAGAAACATCTTCATCTGCATCCGGGTGCAGTTCTGCGCCTCATCCAGAACGACGAAGGAATTGGCCAGTGTACGCCCGCGCATGAAAGCCAGCGGGGCCACCTCGAACACGCCGCTTTCCAGAAATTTCGCGGTCTGCTCACCGCCCAGCGTATCGTGCAGCGCATCATAGAGCGGGCGCAGATAGGGATCGACCTTCTCTTTCAGATCGCCGGGAAGAAAACCGAGCCGCTCCCCGGCCTCCACCGCAGGTCGCGACAGGACGATACGATCCACGCGCTTTTCCAGAAAGGCGGCGACCCCGGCAGCGACGGCCAGATAGGACTTACCGGTTCCCGCCGGGCCAATTCCGAAAGTCAGAGTATCGTTCATCAGCGCGTCAATATAGGCGGCCTGCCGGGGCGAACGCGGCTCGATAATGCGCTTGCGGGTCTGTATCTCCCGACCGCCGGGGATCGGTGATGCGGGCGGGACGGCGGCCTCCCGCTCCGGCTCGCTTGCAAAGCGGACCGCGCCCTCGACATCGCCCTGCTCGATGGGGCGTCCTTTGGCCTCGCGCTCGCGCAGGGCGGTCAGTGTCTCCATGCCACGGCGCACGGCATAGTCGTCGCCCTGCAAGGTCAGGATATTGCCGCGATGGTGGATTTCTATGCCGAATGCCCGCTCGATCACGGCGAGATTACGACTGTGCGGGCCGACGATTTCGGCACGCGCGCGATTATCTTCAAATTCGATGGTGTTGGCGGTCAAGGTCGCTCCCGGGTCAGGCGTGTTCCGATGACATAGCGCCGACGGGCGTTCCCGACAGGCTGTTCGGAAATCCCGCATCAATCCGCACGGGCACGACCCGTTGCAGCGCGCTGTCGGGGGCATAGGCATGGACAGGTTGCAGATAGGGGCTGCGGCCCACGAGTTGCCCCGGCTCGCGCCCTTTTTTCTCGAAGAGAACCGGCATGATCCGCCCGACACAGGACTCCTGAAATCGCGTCTGATGCACGCGCAGCCGATCGTTCAGCGTGGCCAACCGCGCTTCCTTGACCGGCTCGGGCACCTGTTCGGAAGTGGCCGCCGGGGTTCCCGGACGGGGGCTGTACTTGAAGGTGAACGCATGGGCGTAACCGACGGCATCGACCAGCGCCAGCGTCTCCCCGAAATCGGCATCCGTCTCGCCGGGGAAGCCGACGATGAAATCACCCGACATTGCGATATCAGGGCGGGCCGCGCGGATGCGCTCGATCAGGCGCAGATAGCTGTCGGCGGTGTGCTTGCGGTTCATGGCCTTCAGGATACGGTCCGACCCCGATTGCACCGGCAGATGAAGATAGGGCATCAGCTCGGGCACATCCGCATGGGCCGCGATCAGGTCGTCACCCATATCATTCGGATGGCTGGTGGTATAGCGGATGCGGTCGATGCCCTCGATACCGGCGACCGCACGGATCAGACCGGCCAGAGAGCAGACGCCCCCCTCTCCCTCACCGTGATAGGCGTTGACGTTCTGACCCAGCAGCGTGACCTCGCGGACACCGGAATCGGCCAGCCGCTGTGCTTCGGCCAACACCTGCGCCACGGGACGGGAGAACTCCGCTCCGCGCGTATAGGGGACGACGCAGAAGGCGCAGAACTTGTCGCAGCCCTCCTGAACACTCAGAAAAGCACTCGGCGATGCGCGGCGGGATCGTTTGGGCAGGGCCTCGAACTTGTCCTCGCTCGGAAAATCCGTAACGACCTGCGCCCCTTTGCCCTCATCCAGCGCCTCCAGCATCGCGGGCAGACGATGATAGGCCTGCGGCCCGACAACGAGATCGACGAGAGGCTGACGGCGCACGATTTCCTCGCCCTCGGCCTGAGCGACGCAGCCGGTGACGCCGACCCGCATCGTCCCGCCGCGCCCGGCCTTTTCATCCGCCAGCTTGCGGATGCGGCCCAGCTCCGAATAAACCTTCTCGGCGGCTTTTTCGCGGATGTGACAGGTGTTCAGCAGCACCAGATCGGCATCTTCAGGGGCGTCCACGGCCTCGTAGCCCGCGCCTGTCAGGGCCTCGGACATGCGCTCGGAATCGTAGACATTCATCTGGCATCCGTAGGTGCGGATGAAGAGTTTTTTGGGTGGGATCGCGTTCATCGGCTTCCCAAAGCACAAAAAAGGCGCGCCCGCAATGCGAACGCGCCCGACAGGCATCGTGATCCGCGCCCCCGGAAGGGACGATCAGGTCTTTGCGGCACTGTTACGGTTGCGACCCAGACCGATCTTCTTCGCCAGTTCCTGACGCTTCGCGGCGTAGTTCGGCGCGACCATCGGATAATCGGACGGCAGACCCCAGCGCGCGCGATAGTCTTCGGGCGTCATATTGTAGGAGGTCTTGAGATGCCGCTTGAGCATCTTGAGTTTCTTGCCGTCTTCGAGGCAGATGAGGTGATCCGGCGTAATCGATTTCTTGATCGGCACGGCGGGTTTCAGCTCTTCGACCGGCTCTTCTTCAGGATCATTGGCCAGAACACCAAGTGTCTTGTAGACAGATTCGATGAAGGCGGGCAGGTCCGCAGGCGGGACCGGATTGTTCGAGACATGCGACGAAACGATGTCCGATGTCAGTTGCAGGATTTCGGATCGTTCGATCACGGTGTCGCTCATTGGGTACCCCATAAGAAGTGTGCAAGGTCGTGGTTGTTTCCGCAATTGCAAATGCTGCGAAATGTATTTGTCTATTTATTCATATCGGAGATGACTGCAAGAGAAAACATAAAATAATTTCAGCCTCACGACATTACGGCAAAGTCATCGTAGAGGTTATGCCAGACAGCAACGTTTTTCCATTAGTTGTGCATCGATCCTCTTTCCACCGATAACATAATAATTGCGGCGTATGCCGATTTTGCAAAATTTTAATCTTTCATAAAGAAATATCGCTTTTCGGTTATTTTCTGCAACTTCCAGTATAATGCGCTCGATATCTTCCCTAACGTCACCCTGCTCCAGTGATGTCAGCAAGGAAGAGGCAATACCGCGTCGTTGATAGCCCGGATCGACTGCAATACAGAGTATTTCGATCTCGAACGGCAAGACACTCGCCAGTAGAAAGCCCGATGGAAGACCCGTGTTATCCTGTGCAACCAATAGTCGCGTAGCGGGAATCGCGAGCATCGCGGCGATTTCCGCCGGGGTCCATGAGCGCATTCCGGTGGGTGCATAGGCGCGCGCCTGCAGGGCCGCCAGCGCATCAATCAGGGGCATGGGAAGGGGCGCGGAATAGCGCAGGATCATCGCAGAACAGGCCGCTGTGCCGCTTTCGCATCCGGCGCACGCAGGTAAAGCGGACGCGGCGGCCCCTCGCCTTCACGCAAGAGGGCCAGCCTCGCCACATCGGCAGGATCGATTCCCGGCACATCATCGGGGCCGATAACGCGCGGATTGTCGTGGCATTTCAGGAAATCAGGAAATTCGGCAACTGGCAGGGCAAGCGCCCCTCCCCTTGCCTGCTGTCCGTCGAATAGCTGGATGAAAAGATCACCCCGCCGACCGTCCAGCGCCACGACCAGCCGCTCCGGCCCATGGGCAAAGGCCAGCGCCTCCAATGTCGTTATGCCGACCGCCCGGCACCCGCCTGCCAGAGCCAGCCCCCGCGCGAAGGCCGCACCGAGCCGCGCACCGGTAAAGCCGCCCGGACCGCAGGTGACGCCGATCAGATCGAGAGAACCGGCGGAGACCCCCGCCTCGTCAAGCACCTCGGCCACCATCGGGGCAAGACGCTCCACATGCCCCCGCGCCATCGCCTCGCTGCGGGTCGCGAGAACAGCATCCCCCTCCCGCAACAGGGCAACGGAGCAATTGCCCAGACAGACATCGATCCCGAGAACGGGCATCAGGTCGGAACGGGCCGGACCTCCAGCACGTCGGGGATGTAGTGGCGCAGGAGGTTCTCGATGCCCATTTTCAGGGTCATCGTCGAACTCGGACAGCCCGCGCAGGCCCCGCGCATCGAGAGATACACGATCCCCTCCTCAAATCCGTGGAAGGTGATATCGCCCCCATCCTGCGCGACGGCGGGGCGGACACGGGTGTCGAGCAAATCCTTGATCTGCGTCACGATCGCGCCATGCGGCCCGTCATGATCGGCATGGCCGCTATCGGTCTGCGCGCTCTCGGCCATAACGGGCTGACCGGAAGTGAAATGCTCCATCACCGCACCGAGGATCGCGGGTTTGATATGCGGCCAGTCCACCGCATCGCCCTTGGCGACAGAGATGAAATCAGGGCCGAGAAAGACGCCCTCGACGCCCTCCACAGCGAATATCCGCTGTGCCAGAGGCGAGGGGGCGGCATCCTCAACATTCGTGAAATCGGCGGTGCCACTGGCCATGACCGACCGGCCCGGCAGAAATTTCAGGGTCGCCGGGTTCGGGGTCGCTTCCGTCTGAATGAACATCGTGCGGCTTCCTATACGAGCGGGATCGCTCCTGTTTTTAGAACTGTTCTAAATATGGCCCCTGTAGAGGCGTCGATCAAGCGGCAGTTTCCGGCGGAAGGGCTTCAATCACCACGAAGGCCTGTGCATAGGGATCGTCATCGGTCATCGTCAGATGGATATGCGCGGTCCAGCCCGGCGGTGTCAACCGGTCGAGCCGCTGTCGCGCACCGCCCTCCAGATTCAGGGTCGGCTGACCGCTCGGCAGGTTCACGACCCCCATTTCGCGCCACGCCACGCCCATGCGGACCCCGCTGCCCAGAGCTTTGGAACAGGCTTCCTTCGCCGCCCATCGCTTCGCATAGCTGGCGGCACGGTGAGGCTTCCTGTCCGAGCGTTCGCGCTCACGCTCGGTGAACACCCGATGCGTGAACCGCTCGCCATGACGGTCCAGCGTTCCGGCAATCCGGCGGATATCGGCGAGATCAGCCCCGATCCCGATAATCATGCTGCGGCCCTGCCCTCGGCATAGCCCTGCTCCATGGCCGCACGCATCCGGCGCATCGCCTCCTCCAGCCCGAGAAAGACCGATTCGCCGATCAGGAAATGCCCGATATTCAGCTCAGCGACATCCGGGATAGTGGACACCATGCGCGCCGTCTCGAAATCGAGACCATGGCCCAGATGGACCTCCAGCCCCGCCTCCGTACCGATCCGCACCCCTTCGGCCAGCCGTTCGAATTCACGCGCGCGCCTGTCCATGTCGCCCGCCAGATGGGCCTCGGCGAAGGTGCCCGTATGCAATTCGATGACCGGCGCGCCGATCCTGCGACTTGCCTCGACCTGCATCGGGTCCGGCTCGATGAACATGGACACGCGGCATCCGGCGTCCCGCAGGGGTGTTATAAAATCGGCAAGGCGGTTTTCATCCTGAGCGACGCCAAGGCCTCCCTCGGTCGTGCGCTCCTCACGCTTTTCGGGAACGATACAGACGGCATGGGGCCTGTGCCGAAGGGCGATGTTCTGCATTTCCGCCGTTGCCGCCATTTCGAAATTCAGAGGCACGGTCAGGGCCGCCATGAGAGCCTCGATATCGGCATCCCCGATATGGCGGCGATCCTCGCGCAGATGGGCCGTGATTCCGTCCGCACCGGCCTTTTCGGCCAGCAATGCCGCGCGCAGGGGGTCCGGTGCCGCTCCGCCCCGTGCGTTGCGGATGGTCGCTACATGGTCGATATTCACACCGAAACGTGGACCGGTCATGGCATTTCCCTCACTCACTGACACGAGACGTGAATATAGGGCGCGAACGGCGTCAGGTCAGCGGCAAATCAGCCACTCTCCTTGGCAACAGACCGGGCGGCCAGTTCCAGTCGCTTTTTTTCCAGCTTTTCCATTCGCCGCTTCTGATAGGCCGCGATCATCGGCCTGACGATATAGAAGCTGGCGATAGCGACCGGAATGCCGCAGATCAGACCGCCAATGGCATAGGGCAGCATCACCTGATCCCCGAATTCGCCGAGCCGGGCGAAGGCCTCTGCCCATGTCACCGTGCCCGGTTCCGCAATGCCCAGTGCGCTGCGGGCACCGTCATAGAGCAACCGGCCTATATCCACAAAGGCTCCGATTACGCCCTCTCCATCGGCATGGACCGTGCGCTGCGCCCGGCCCAGCAACAGGGTGCCGACGGACATCGACCCCGCCGCAATGAACGGGAAAGAGACCGGATTGCCCACGGCGGTCCCGAACAGAGAGCTGATGATGTTCACCCGGAACAGCTTGGCGAACAGGGCCGCGACGACGAAGTGCAGCCCGAATAGCGGGGAAAACGACACGAGCGCCCCTATGGCGAAGCCGAAAGCGATGTTCGTGGGCGTATCGTTCAGGCGCTCGACCCGGTGCCGCATATACCGCCACCCGCGCGCGAACCCTTTCTCCGGCCAGAGAAAGGCTTGCGCGCGTCGCAGGAACGATTGTTGTTTCCCGCGCTTGAGGATCATGCGGTTCTCCGCTTTCGGTGCCGCAGCACCGGGTCGTCCGTCACGCCCTAAGCCCCCGGCTTCCCGGTTTGACGGCGGGGATCGCCGCGAGGCTTTCGGGCAGCTCGTTCCCGTCATAGACCGGAATGGTTAACGATACGAGAGCAGTCAGGGGCACGCCGATATCCGCCGTACCACCGCTGCGATCAATCAGGGATGCGCCGCCGATCACATCGCCGCCCGCCGCCCGGATCGCCGCAATACATTCACGCGAGGACAGGCCGGTCGTCACCACATCCTCGACCATCAGGCATCGTGCGCCCTGCGGAATATCAAAGCCGCGTCGAAACGTAAAAGCCCCTTCCACCCGCTCGGCAAAGACCGATGGCAGCGAAAACTGGCGCGCCAGCTCATACCCGACGATCAGCCCCCCCATCGCCGGCGAGACGCACAGATCAAAGGCATCCTCGCCATGGGTCGCCCGAACTTTCCCGGCCAGCATCGCGCATAACCGCCCGGCGCGTTCGGGACTCATCATCACCCTGGCACATTGCAGGTAAGCAGGGCTGTGCTTGCCGGATGAAAGAACGAAATGCCCTTCGAGCAAGGCCCCCGCTGCCCGGAATTCGGCCAGTACGCTCTTTTCCACGTCGTCGTCGGTCACGGAATATCCCTTGCGTTAACCCCACCGCACAGATGGGCCTAAAGTCATTCGCGATCAAGTCAGGTCACGTCACGAAACACTCCGGGAACCGCGCATTTCATCCCGCTCTGCCCCGGTCACGATGGTCCGGGCTGCGCCCTGATATCGACGCCCGCGATACGATCAACCCGGTCAACCCGCTGCTGGGCGTCAAGCGCGCGCAGGATCATGTGCAGATGGCGCGCATCGCGCACCTCAAGATCGACCACGACCTTGTAATAGCTGGGCTTGCGCTCGATGATCCGCAGATTGTCGATATTGGCCCCCAGCGCCCCCACCCCGGTGCAGACCGCGCCGAGCGCCCCCGGTTCATTGGCGAGGGTCAACTGGGCGCGCGTCAGGTAGCGTGCGACGGAATCCGCGCCCTCCCCCCAGAACATATCGAGCCATTCGGCAGCCTCGTCATCAATCTCCTCGGCGGCCTCATCCTCGATCAGGACATTGCAGTCGATGCGATGCACCATCACGCCGCCCTCCACCCGGTCCACGACACCGACGATCCGCTCGAAGGGGATCGGCATACAGGACTGGCAGAAACGATGAACCGGGCTGCGCTGCGCCCCCCGCAGAAAGACCGACGGCTCCTCGCGCGCCGCGATTTCCGCACTGGCATCACGGTCGGGATTGGCGGCCTTGAAGACCTCTTCGGGATGGATTTCCGACGCACCGACGGCGATGAACAGGGCATTGACGTTGGGCAGGTCCAGCACGACGATAGCGCGCCCGATATCGTCCTCGTCGAGTTCATAACCTGCACGGGTGAAAGCCCGGTCCAGCAATTGCTGGCCGAAGCGCGCCAGCTCCGTGCGCTCTATCTCGCGCAGCGCCCGGCGGATCGCCGATTTCGCGCGGCCCGTGACGACCATGTCCTCCCATTCCGCGCTCGGCTGTTGTCCGTCGGAACGCAGGATCTCGACACTCTGACCGTTCCGCAACTGCTTCCAGAACGGGGCCTGATGCCCGTCAACCCGCGCCCCAACGCAGGAATTGCCGACATTGGTATGGATCGCATAGGCGAAATCGAGAGCGGTCGCCCCGCGTGGCAAGCGGCGCACATCGCCCGTGGGCGTGAAGCAGAAGACCTGATCGTGGTACATCTCCAGCTTGACGTGTTCGAGGAATTCGTCGGGACGCGCCCCCTGTTCCAGGCGCTCCAGCACGTCCTTCAGCCAGAGTGTCGGCCCCACGGCATAGGGGTTCTCAGCCCGCACCCCATCGCGATAGCTCCAATGGGCCGCGACCCCGCGCTCGGCATGTTCATGCATCGCGACCGTGCGGATCTGAACCTCCACGCGCCAGCCGCGCTGTCCGATCACGGTGGTATGGATCGAGCGATAACCGTTCGTCTTGGGATTGGAGATGTAATCCTTGAAGCGCCCCGGCACGACGGGCCATTTGCGATGCACGGCCCCCAGCGCGAGGTAACAGTCATGCTCGGAATTCACGACAATGCGGAAAGCGACGATATCGGACAGGCTCTCGAACCCGACCCGATCCTCCTGCAACTTTCGCCAGATCGAATACGGGCGTTTCTGACGGCTGGAGACCCTCGCGATGATTCCCATCGAGGCAAGCGTGGTCTCGATCTCCCGCTCCACCTCGGAAACGATCATCGTTCCGTGTTTCTTTCGGAGTTTCACGAAACGCCGCAATACGGAGGTGCGGGCACCGGGATTGAGCACCCGGATGGACAGATCCTCCAGCTCCTCGCGCATATCCTGCATACCCATGCGACCGGCGAGAGGGGCGTAGACTTCCATGGTCTCCGCCGCGATGCGGTCCTGCTTTTCGGGTTTCAGCCCCCCGAGTGTCCGCATATTGTGCAAACGGTCGGCCAGCTTGACCAGCAGGACACGGGCATCGCGGGCCACGGCGAGGATCAGCTTGCGGAAATTCTCGGCCTGCGCCTCTTCGCGCGTATTGACGACCGCATCGCGCTCCTCAATCTCGCTGAGCTTCGTGACCCCCGTGACCAGGGCGGCGATTTCCTCACCGAACAGGCGCGATACCTCGCTGCGGGTATGGCCGGTATCCTCAACCACGTCATGCAACAACGCGGTGACGATGCTCGCATCATCAAGGCGCAGATCAGCCAGCAGATTGGCAACCGCGACAGGATGCGTGAAATACGGCTCTCCCGATGCCCGGTCCTGAGTGGCATGAGCGCGCGCGCCGAAGGCAAAAGCCCTGGAGATCAGGTCGATATCACTGTCGGGATTATAGGCGAGAATCCGGGTCTTGAGAATTTCGTACTCGCCCGGAAGAGCACGCGACGCGGGAAGTGCCGCGTCGCCCGAAAGCGGATGGGGTTCACCCGCCGCCGCTGTCATCAGCCCGACGTGCTCTCCGCCTGAAGGGCGCGGATCAGGTCGGCTTCGGACATATCGTCCTCCGGCGCATCCTGTTCGCCCATCAATGCGGCCATGTTGTCCTCGACCGGTTCGTCCACCTCAACATGCTTTTGCAGATGGGCGATGGCCTCCTCACGCAGGTCATCGGCGGTAATCGCGGTTTCGGCAATCTCACGCAGGGCAACGACGGGGAACTTGTCGTCGTTGCGATCAACCAGCATCGAGCCGCCCGTGGTTATCGCGCGGGCGCGGTGGCTTGCCAGCAGAACAACCTCGAAACGGTTCGGAATCTTGTCAACGCAGTCTTCGACTGTCACACGCGCCATGGATCGCTCCGCATTCTGTAGAGAGGACGGCGTCTATACGACGAAGGGATGCCGCAAATCAAGCGGCATCCCCGTAATTATGCGGATGATATCAGGAATGGTCTTCGGGATGTTTTACCCTGGCCCAGACCTTGCGGTTGGTGAACCAGACCAGTGTGGCGAAGAACAGCAGGAAGGTCATGGACCAGACCCCGGCCTGCTTGCGCTCGACCAGTTTCGGCTCCGCCGCCCACATCAGGAAGGCCGAGATATCGGCGGATACCTGCTTGAGCGTCGGCTCCGTCCCGTCCGCATATTCCACATCGTCGCCGTAGAGCGGCGGAGCCATGTTGAGATATCCACCATAGGCGGTGTTCTCATAGAGAATCACGTCCCCGGCCTCTTTCTCCTCGCCGGTATAGCCGAGCATGAGGCTGTAGATGTAATCCGCACCACCGTTGCGGGCCTTTCCCAGCAGCGACATATCGGGCGGATTACCGCCGACATCGGGGGTCGGGAAGTAGTCGAACGGCTTGGCGGGGCGGGTGTCGCCTGGCTCACCTTCCTCGTCCGCAACCTCGTAATTGGCGGCGATGGCCTTCACGGCCTCCGGGCTGAAGCCCGGACCGTTTTCGTCCGCGAGGGTGCGGAATGCGACATGCTTCATGCCGTGACAGCCCGAGCAGACAGCTTCATAGACCTGAAAGCCACGCTGCAACTGTGCCTGATCGTAGGCACCGAACATGCCGTCAAAGCTGAAATCGTGGTCCTTGATCTTGCCGCCCCCTGCCGCGAGCGCGGCGGAGGAGACGGTGACGAGAGCGGCGGTCAGGACCGATGCGATGGTATATCTCATATCGGTCCCCTTATTCCGCAGGCTGCGCGGCGATGCCGGCAGATTGGTTGCGATCATTGTCGTCATCGCTGTGCTTGGCCCTGAACGCTTCCTCGATGGTCTCGGGACGGGGAAGCGGTTTCTCGATCAGGCCCACCACCGGCAGGACGATCAGGAAATGCGCGAACCAGTAGATCGTCGCCAGCAGCGAAACGAGCGGCACGATACCCTCGGCAGGCTGGCCCCCCGCCCACATCAGGACGAAGAAGTCGATCACCAGCACGATGAACCACCAGCGATAGATCGGACGATAGGTCGTCGAACGCACGTTGGAGGTATCGAGCCATGGAGCGAAAGCGAGGATCGCGATAGCACCGAACATCGCCAGAACGCCGCCCAGCTTAGCCGGGATGATCCAGAAAATGTCGAAGGTGATCGCGCGCAGGATCGCGTAGAACGGCAGGAAATACCATTCGGGCACGATATGCGCGGGCGTCGCCAGCGGATTGGCCTCGATGTAGTTATCGGGGTGCCCCAGATAGTTCGGCGCGAAATAGACGAAGAAAGCGAAGGCGATCAGGAACACCAGGATCGCGAACAGGTCTTTCGTGACATAGAAAGGCGTGAAGGGAACGGTATCCTTTTTCACGGTTTCCAGCGATTCCTTGCGAACCTCCACACCTGTCGGGTTGGTATTGCCCACATGGTGCAGCGCCCAGATATGCAGCACTGTCAGGCCAGCGATGACGAAGGGCAGCAGGTAATGCAGCGAGAACATCCGGTTCAGCGTCGCATCTCCGACGAAGGGACCGCCCCACAGCCATTCCTTCAGGCTCTCGCCCACCAGCGGAATCGCGCCGAACAGCGAGGTGATGACCTTCGCCCCCCAGAAGCTCATCTGCCCCCAGGGCAGCACGTAGCCCATGAAGGCCGTCGCCATCATCACCACGAAGATCAGGACACCGATGATCCACAGAATCTCGCGCGGTGCCTTGTAGGAACCGTAATAGAGGCCCCGGAAGATATGGGCATAGACGGCGATGAAGAAGAACGACGCGCCGTTCGCATGAGCGTAACGCAGCAGCCAGCCGTAGTTCACGTCGCGCATGATATGCTCGACGGATTTGAAGGCACTGGCTTCGCCGGTCTGGTAATGCATCGCCAGCACGATACCCGTGACGATCTGAATCACGAGGAACAGCACGAGGATGCCGCCGAAGACATAGGCGTAATTCAGGTTCTTGGGCGTCGGAAATTTCTGGAGATGATCAATCATCCCCATGATCGGAAGGCGGTCATTGATCCACTTGGACGTGGTGCCTTCCTTGGGTTCGTAATGCTCCTGGGGGATCGTTCCCATGGTATGATCTCCTATCCGAGCTTGAGAATGTCGCCGTCCATGGACGCGACGGGAATGGGCAGGTTCTCAGGGGCCGGTCCCTGACGGATGCGCCCCAGATTGTCGTAATGCGAGCCATGGCAGGGGCAGAACCAGCCATTGAAGTCACCCGCGCCGTCGCCGAGTGGCACACAACCGAGATGGGTACAGACACCGGACAGGACGATGATGTCCTTGTTTTCCCCCAGCAGCCGCGCATCGACGGTCGCATCCGCATCGGGCATGTTCGGGTTGCGGGCGCTGGGGTCGGGAAGATCACCGATATCTTCCTTTTGCGCCTCGGCGATATCCTCCTCGGTCATGCGCCGGATGAAGACAGGAGCCTTGAGGAACGAAACCTTCATTTCCTGTCCCGGTTCCAGCGCGCTGACATCGACCTCCATCGACGACAGCGCCAGCACCGAGGCACTCGCATTCATCTGGTCGATCAACGGCCAGACGGCGGAGGCGACACCGACGGCGGCAGTCGCCCCGGTCGCGAGAAAGAGAATGTCGCGGCGATCCTCGTCCGCGACATGGCCGTGGCCATTGCCTTCTTTGTCATCCCCATGGGCCAAGATCGTTCTCCATCGAAATACGTCGAGAAGCGTCCATGCCGCAGCACGACGCAATTGCGCCTTACTTATTCCCGACGACACGCATCGTCCAGCGAAACCGGCGCGACATTTGGCTCCCGCGATGACTTGCCATGTCGCGCGCCTGACGCTATCACCACGCCCGCGTTGGGGCGTCGCCAAGTGGTAAGGCAGCGGCTTTTGGTGCCGCCATTCGCAGGTTCGAATCCTGCCGCCCCAGCCAGACAATCCCATTAAATATCTGTTTTCAGAATACTATGCGGGCTTTCTGCCGCTTAAATAATGATTTCCGTGCAGATTGTCCCGTTCGCTGACCAGGCAGGATATATCGGGAAACGGCGCGGTTGCCGCTTTCGGCTGGCATTGCGCGGGCTTGTCGATCTCATGACGAATATCGGTTCGCATGTCGTCCGGTGCTCTCTTCCTTCATACCGTCGATGAGACCGAGGCACCGGCAAAGGCGCGCGGATCGGGCGCAAAGGCACTGCTATGGGGCAATTCGATGCGACGCGGTGGGTTTCCCTGCAAGAGGCTGAATGGGATTCCGGTCGCATCCATGTCGAAGCAGCTTTCCCGAATCAAAACCACCACACCCGCAAGGGCTACCGCCGCAGATCAGCGCATCGGTCCATCCCCTGCCTCCTGCGACCGTGGCAGCGATCAGATGACGAAGGGAAGGCGGGTGGCGGGGGGGGTGTTGCGGCTGCGTTCACTGCGGATGACGCCGTCGATCACGGTCATCCCGACTCCCGGCAGATTGCCGAGCTGCACGGATTCGAGCATCGTGGCCCCCGGCGCGTGCTGCGCCTGATCCATGAGCACGAAATCGGCGGCCATGCCCGGCTCCAGAAGGCCGGTATCGAGTTCCCGCTGCCGTGCCGTATTGCCATTGCCGAAACAGAACGCGATTTCGGCAGGCACATTGCCGAGACTCGACAGCATGGCGATCATTCGCAGGATGCCCAGCGGCTGCACCCCCGATCCAGCCGGGCCGTCCGTGCCCAGAATCACCTGATCGAGCTTGTCCAGTTCGCGCGCCGTATTGACGGTCAGTATCGCCGCCCGCTCATTGCCGTTATGCACGATCTCGAACGCCGCCTTGCAGCTTTCGCACAGACAAATGATCTGGTCATCAGGCAAGGCGGAATGGCCCCCGTTGATATGCCCGATCACGTCCGTTCCCGTCTCCATAACCATATCAGCGTCGATCAGCCCCGAGCCGGGGATCGACGGCCCGCCCGTATGGATCGTGCTCTGCATTCCGTATTTGCGCGCCCAGTCCACCATCTGCTTCGCGGTCCTGCCGTCCTTGACAGTACCGAGGCCGACCTCGCCGAGCAGTTTGACCCCGGATTCTGCGAGTTGCCTGAAATCCTCCTCGACCATCCCGTGTTCGATCACGGGTGCCCCGGCCATCACCTTCACGCCGGAGGGACGGAAATTCTCGTACCAGCGCTGCGCGGCTATCGCCATTGCCTTGAGGCCCACGATATCCTTCGGGCGGCCCGGCATATGGACCTCCCCCGCCGAGATCAGGGTCGTGACGCCGCCATGCAGGGTGGAATCGATCCAGTGAAGCTGTTGCTGCCGGGGCGTATAATCGCCGACGACCGGGTGGACGTGACTGTCGATCAGGCCTGGCGCGAGGGTGACCCCATTGGCGTCTATCTCGGTCGTCGCCCCATCCGTGTCCATATCAGCGGCATATCCCCATGCCGTGATCCGGCCCCCTTCCGCTATGACGCAATCGCCATCCGCGATCGGGGCCTCGATCTTGCCCGTCAGCAACTGGCCGATATTGCGAATGACGAGCTTCTCGGCGGGCGATGTCATGATGCGGCTCCTCTGGCGTCCCTGTCGTTTGCAGGCTAACATTGCCCCCGTTATGTGCAAGACCCTCCGTACCGGCCCCCGCGACACAGGGCGGAGCCACGCGCAGGGCCGGGGATCGATGCGGGATGACGACGGAACCGGATATCCGAACAGAGGAGGATCGCCCTTTCAGCGGGCGGTACGTTCTCGACGATCAGGTCGGATATCTGCTGCGCCTCGCCAGCCAGCGCCATTCGGCTCTCTTTCTGGAAAATACCATCCATGATCTGACCCCGACACAGTTCGCCGCGCTTGTCCGCCTCGCGGAGCGGGGCGAATGCTCGCAGAATGAGCTGGGACGACAGACGGCGATGGATGTGGCGACGATCAAGGGCGTGATCGACCGCCTGCGCCGCAAGGGGCTGGTCGAGATCAGGCTGGACCCGGATGATCGGCGGCGCACACTGCTGTCGATCTCGAAAAACCATCCCGACCTGCCCGAGAGATTGCGGAAGATGGGCCATGTCATATCCCGTGCGACCCTGAAACCGTTGACACCTGACGAGCGGGAGGTGTTCCTCGACTTGCTCGGAAAACTGGGCTGACAGCGTGCCGACCGGGCCGGGGAAGAAAGAATTGACAGGCTCGGAAAGCCGTTACTAGTGTTAGTATGCAAATGAAATACGGCGGGGGAGACGCCCATGCCTTACGTTGCGCCGATCACGGTGGAGGAGGCCCTGCTGGCAATGGGGGACGGTGCCATGCGCGTGGTCGCGGGCTGCACCGATTATTTCCCCTCGCGCAAGGCCGGTGAGGGAGAGCCGACTCTGCTCGATCTGACGCGAGTGCGCGCACTGCGGGGGATCAGCGAGACGCCGCAGGGCTGGCGCATCGGGGCGACCTCGACATGGACGGATATCCTGCGCGCACCCCTGCCCCCGGCATTCGACGCGCTGAAACTGGCGGCGCGCGAGGTCGGGTCGGTGCAGATACAGAATCTGGGAACGCTCGCGGGCAATCTTTGCAACGCCTCCCCGGCAGCGGACGGCGTTCCGCCCCTGCTCGCGCTGGAGGCGGAAGTGGAGATCGCCGCACGGGGCAGTACCCGCAGAATACCGCTGTCGCGTTTCATCACCGGGGTCCGCAGCACCGATCTGCAACCGGGCGAGATCGTCACCGCGCTTCATATCCCCTCCCCGCCCGACGGAACGCGCAGTGCGTTTCTCAAGCTGGGCAGCCGCCGGTATCTCGTCATCTCCATCGCCATGGTGGCCGTGAACCTGACCCTGCGGGACGGAAGAATCGGCGACGCGCGCGTGGCGGTCGGGGCCTGTTCGCCGGTCGCCACGCGCCTGCCCGCGCTGGAGGCGGCGCTCGACGGGGTGGCGGTCTGCGATCTGGCGGATGACACGCTGGTAACGGAGGCGCATCTTGCCCCCCTCTCGCCGCTGGACGATGTGCGTGGCTCGGCCTCCTTCCGGCTACATTCGGTGGCCGAACTGTGCCGCCGGGCGATCCGCAAAGCCGTCGGACAGGAAGCCTGCCATGGATAGCGTCGTCCTCGATCCGGCGATCCGCTTCATGCTCAACGGCGAGGATGTCACGGTCACGCCCTTTCCCGGTGAGCGCCTGTCGCAGGTATTGCGCGAGAGGCTGGGCGCGCGGGATGTCAAGATCGGGTGCAATGCGGGGGATTGCGGAGCCTGTTCGGTTCTTGTGGATGGCGAGAATGTCTGTGCCTGCCTGATGATGGCGCAGCAGGCGCAGGGGCGCTCGGTCGAGACGGTCGCGGGCCTGATGGCCGGGGATGATCTCCATGCAAGGGCGCTGGAACAGCGATTTCAGGACCACGGAGCCGCGCAATGCGGCATCTGTACGCCCGGAATGGTGGTGTCGGCGGTGGCCCTGCTGCGCGCATGTCCCGCGCCGGACGAGGAGGCGGTGAAGGAGGCGCTTGCGGGGGTTCTGTGCCGCTGCACCGGCTATCGCAAGATCATCGACGCGGTGCTCGACAGGCCCGCGATGCCCGATGAGGCGGGCGGCGGAGCAGGGGCCTCCATCCGGCGTCTCGACGGGCGCGCGAAACTGGCCGGGTCCGAGCAGTTCGGGGATGATGTCGCCGCCGCCGGGACGCTGGAAATCGCCCTTGTCCGCTCGCCATACCCCCGTGCGGCCTTCGAGATCGGGGATACGCAGGCTTTTCTGCGCGACAATGCCGGGATCGAGACGATTCTGACCGCCAATGACGTGCCGGGGGAGAACCGGTTCGGCGTTATCCCCGCCTTTGCCGATCAGCCGGTCTTTGCGGAGCGGGTGGCCCGGTTCCGGGGCGAGGCGGTTGCCGCCGTCGTGGGATCGCCCGAGGCGATCCGTGTCTTTGATCCCGAACGCTTTCCCGTCACCTGGACCGTTCTCGACGCGGTGACGGATGTGGAGGCCGCGCTGGCCGGGGGAGCGCCACAACTGCACGAGGGGCGCGACGGCAATGTGATGTGCGGCGGCTTTGTCACCTGCGGTGATGCGGAGGCCGCGCTCGCCCGCGCGGATATCGTGGTGGAGAGCCGCACGGGAAGCGGCTTCGTGGAACATGCCTATATCGAGCCGGAGGCAGGCTATGCCGAGATGGTCGATGGGCGGGTGGAGATCCATGCCTGTACCCAGGCCCCGGTCATGGACAGGGAGGCGATGGAAATCATCCTCGGGATGGACGCCAGAGATATCCGCATCGTGCCCACGGGGGTCGGCGGGGGCTTCGGCTCGAAGCTCGATATCTCGGTGCAGCCCTATCTGGCGCTCGGCACGATCAAGACGGGCAGGCCCGTGCGGATCACACTGTCACGCACCGAATCCATGCAATCGACCACCAAACGCCACCCTTCCGATATCCGCCTGCGGATCGGGGCGATGAAGGATGGCCGGATCAGCGGGTTCGACTTCCGGGGTGATTTCGATACCGGTGCCTATGCATCCTGGGGGCCGACCGTCGCGAACCGGGTGCCGGTCCATGCCTCCGGCCCCTACCGGATCGGCGATTACCGGGCCGAGGCACGGGGCATCCACACGAATTGTCCGCCCGCCGGGGCCTTCCGGGGCTTCGGCGTTCCGCAATCGGCTATCGCGCAAGAAACGCTATTCGATGCACTCGCCGAAAAGCTGGGCATGGACCCGCTGGATTTCCGCCTCGTCAATGCGCTGGAGGACGGTGAGCCGACGGTCTGCGGGCAGATCTTCCGGCAGGGCGTGGGCATCACCGCCTGTCTGGAGGCCCTGCGCCCCGGATGGGAGGCCGAGCGCGAGGCGGCGGCGGCCTTCAACCGCGATAGCGCAGGACCGCTGCGCCGGGGGGTAGGTATCGCGGCGGGATGGTATGGCTGCGGCAATACCTCGCTGCCCAATCCATCCACGATCAAGGCGGGTGTAACGGCGCAGGGCCGTATCCGCCTGCATCAGGGCGCGATGGATATCGGGCAGGGCGCAAACACCGTCATCGCTCAGATTTTCGCCACCGCGCTGGGAGTGCCGACCTCATCGCTCGATCTGGTCGGGGCCGATACGGATGTGACCCCGGATGCGGGCAAGACCTCCGCCTCGCGCCAGACCTTCGTTTCGGGCAATGCCGCGCGGCTCTGCGGCGAGGCCCTGCGGGCGCAGCTTCTGCGAGCGGTCAACGCCTCGCCCGCCGCTACCATCGAACCCGGCGACAACACCATTGCCTTCGTCGATGGTGAGCGGACCCATTCGATCCCGCTCCACACGCTGGAGCCGGATGCGGAAGGCTATGTCTTCCTCGCCGCCGAGACCTATGATCCGCCCACGAAACCGCTCGACGCGAACGGACAGGGCATTCCCTACGCGCAGTTCGGCTATGCCGCCCAGATCGCGGTGGTCGAGGTCGATACGGCGCTCGGCACGATCAGGCCGATCCGCTTCATCGCCGCGCATGATGTGGGCAAGGCGATCAACCCGATGCTGGTGGAGGGGCAGATACAGGGCGGTATCGCACAGGGCCTCGGAATGGCACTGATGGAGGAATACATTCCGGGTCGCACCGAGAACCTGCATGATTATCTCATCCCGACCATCGGCGATGTGCCGCCCATCGAATCGATCATTGTCGAGGTGCCGGACGAACACGGTCCTTATGGCGTGAAGGGGCTGGGCGAGCATGTGCTGATCCCCACGGCCCCCGCAATCCTGAACGCGATCCACCATGCCTGCGGGGTGCGGCTGTCCGCCGTGCCGGCCACGCCGTCGAGACTGTCCGCCGCGATCCGGGAGGACCGCCGATGAGCGATCCGTCTCCGCAGAAACCGGAGAAGATCCGCTGCGATGCCTGTCCCGTGCTGTGCTACATCGCCGACGGGCGCTCGGGGGCCTGCGATCGCTATGCCAATCACGGCGGCGAGCTGGTGCGCCTCGATCCGCTGACCGTGATCGAGACCGCAAAGGACCGGGGCGGAAAGGCCGTGCCGTTCCTGACGGGGGAAGACGATAGCGGCTGGGACGGCGATCTCGTGCTGTCGAACCGCCCCTTCGTCACCGCCATCGGCGCGGGCACGACCTATCCCGATTACAAGCCCGCCCCCTTCATCGTCAGCCAGCAGATCGACGACGTGGATATGGTCACGGTCGTCACCGAAGGCATCTTCAGCTATTGCGGCGTGAAGGTGAAGATCGATACCGACCGCTTTCTCGGCCATGAACGCGCTGTCGTGCGGGTGGACGGCGAGCCGGTGGGTCATGTGATGACCAGCGAATACGGCTCGAAAATGCTGTCGCTCGGCGGGGTCGAGCATCTGACAGGCGGCACGAAGAAGGAAGGCCGCGTCACCTGCGACACGCTGCTGAAGCTGTGCAATCGTGAGCCGGTCGAGGTGGTGATTGATGACGGCGCAACCGTTGTGATCGAGGCAGGCAAACCCCCGGTCGTCGATGGTGTACCCGAACGGCTGATGCGCGTCGGCTGTGGCTCGGCCACCATCGGCATGTTCGCCTCGCAATGGGTGCGGCATGTGGATGAGGTGATCGTCGTGGACGACCATATCACCGGTGTCCTGTCCGAACATCAGGCCGGGAAGCTGCTGGATGTCCCCCCGACCGGTATCCGCATCAAGGGCCGCAAATCCACTCCGGGGCGGTATTTTCAGGTCGCGGAGCCGGGCACCGGATGGGGCGGCACGGATGTGGAAGACCCGCTCAGCATTCTGCGGGAGGCCGATCCGAAAGTGGCATGGCCGGGCCTGCGTCTGCTGATGGTATCGACCACGGGCGAGCAATACGCCTATTTCGAGCTGGACGAGGCCCTCACCCCCGTTGCCGCGCCACTGCCCCCGGCCCTGACCGGATCGGTCGAGCGGATCGCGGAGAACTGCGAACCCTCGATATGCTCGGTGCTGTTCATGGGCGGAGCGGGGGGATCGCTGCGGGCGGGGGTTACGGAAAACCCCGTCAATCTGACCAATTCGGTCAAGGCATCGCTCACCTATGTGTCCTGCGGCGGCGCATGTGCCTATGTCTGGCCGGGGGGCGGGATCACGCTGATGGCCGATGTGATGGACATGCCCTCCAATGCGTTCGGCTATGTCCCGACCCCGGCCCTCGTCGCCCCTGTAGAATTCACCATGCGCCTGTCCGACTACATCGCGCTCGGCGGCCATGCGGCCCATGTGCAGCCCCTGGAGGATGTGCTGACCCCGGATATCCGCAGGGTCGCGCGAACCGGCCCCGATACCGATCCGAACGCCCCGCACCATTATCGCTGGCGACAGGCATAGCACCATGGCCGAGCGGATCGGGGCATGGCTGGATGACGGGGGCAGGCTGACGCTGCAACACGGGCCGATCACCCTTCTGGTACGGGCGCAGGGCACGGCGGCGGCGGAACGGCGCGCGCTGGAGGCCGCCACCGCGCGCTTCGACGGGCTGTTGCAGGAACTGGTGGATGAACTGGACCTGTTGCGTAGCCCGATGACGCCGAATGCCCCCGAACCGCAGGGGCCGGTGGCCCGCCGGATGGATCGCGCGGTGCGCGCCCATGCGAGGGATGTCTTCGTCACCCGCATGGCCGCCGTCGCCGGGGCGGTGGCCGATGAAATCCTCACGGTGATGACCGCCACCGCCCCTCTGAGCCGGGCCTATGTCAATAATGGCGGCGATATCGCCCTGTCTCTGGCACCGGGGCAGTCCTTCCGTATCGCCATGGCCGATATCGCCACCGCCGATCTGGGGCGCATCGAGATCGGGCATGGCGAGGGGATCGGCGGCATCGCGACCAGTGGACGCCACGGGCGCAGCCTGTCGCTGGGCATCGCCGACAGCGTGACCGTGCTGGCGGATACCGCCGCCGCCGCCGATGCCGCCGCGACCCTGATCGCCAATGCCGTCGATCTGCCCGAACATGGCGGCATCCGTCGCGAACGGGCCGATATGCTGCACCCCGACAGCGATCTGGGGGCGCGGCTGGCGGTGACGGAAGTGCCCGCGCTATCCCCCGGCGAAACCGACCGCGCGCTCGATGCCGGGCAATGCCGGGCGGAGGCGATGAGACGCACGGGGCGCATCATCGGCGCCGCCCTGTTCCTGAACGGCAGGAGCCGGACCACCGGCACCGGATTACCGGGCCGGAAGACCCCACTGATGAGGATGCACCATGCCTGAACCCGAAATACGCAAGACCCTGCTCGTGATCGAGGAAATCTTTCATGAGGGCGGGCCTCCCCCTGAAACACCCCTGCTGCGCGGGGCGGCGGTCACCGTGATCCGCAATCCCTTCGCCGGACGCTATGAGCCGGATATCCGGCCTTTCATGGACGATCTGCGCCCTCTGGGCCTGCATATGGCAAAGCGTCTGGTCGAGGCTCTGGGCGGGGCGGAACGGATCGAGGGATACGGCAAGGCCGCCATCGTGGGCGAGGACGGCGAACTCGAACACGGCGCGCTCTGGCATGCTCCCGGCGGCTATGCCATGCGCGAGGTGATCGGTGGCAGCAAGGCCATCGTGCCGTCATCGAAAAAGGTGGGCGGGGCCGGATGCCGGATCGACATCCCCGTCACGCATATCAACGCCTCCTATGTCCGCAGCCATTTCGACTCCATGGAGGTGGGCCTGAACGACGCGCCCCGGCGCGACGAGATGCTGGTCGCGCTCGTGATGACGACGGGCGCGCGGATACATGACCGGGCAGGCGGCCTCGCCGCATCCGGGATCGAGGGGAAGGACGGATTACGATGAGCGCGAAAATCAGAAAAATCGGGGTCTGGGTCGAGGAAATACGGCTCGAAGCGGGCAGGCCCGTCGATCCGCCGACCAGAAAAGCCGTGGCGGCGGCGGTGATCGAGAACCCCTTCGCGGGGACATACGAGGAGGATCTGTCCCCGCTGATGGAAATCGGGGCCGAACTCGGCGGAATGCTGGGAGAGCGGTGCGTCGCCGCCCTCGGAATCGCGCCGGAGGATGCCGAAAGCTATGGCAAGGCCGCGCTGGTCGGCGAGAACGGCGAACTGGAGCACGCCGCCGCCCTGCTGCATCCGAAGATGGGCGCGCCGCTCCGCAAGGCCGTCTCGAAAGGGGCCGCACTGGTGCCGTCCTCCAAGAAACGCGGCGGGATGGGGCAGGATCTGGACGTGCCCCTCGGCCATAAGGATGCCGCCTATGTCCGTTCGCATTTCGACGGGGTGGAAATCCGCTTCAACGACGCCCCGCGCGCGAACGAGATCGTCGTCGCCGTGGCCGTGACCGACAGTGGCCGCCCCCTGCCTCGCGTCGGCGGACTGGAAGCACAGGATGCCGTGGGTAAGGACGGTCTGCGCTGACAGCGGCGCTTATGCGGCGGTGCGGGTTTCGATCAGGCGGGCGTAGATCGAGGCCCCGACGGGCAGAATATCGTCATCGAGAATGAAGCCGTCATTATGCAGCGGCACCGTGCCCGCATGGCCGACCGTACAATACGCTCCGGGGATCACGCGCAGCATATCCGCGAAATCCTCGGACCCGGTTTTCACGTCGGGGGTCACGACGGTATTGTCCTTGCCGACCACCTCAGCCGCAACCGCCAGCATGGCATGGCTGAGGGTTTCGTCATTGACCAGTACATCGAAGATTTCGCGGTTTTCGACCTCAATCTCAACGCCATAGGCCGAGGCCATACCGGCGGCGAGATCATGGATACGCCCGCGCACCATCCGGGCGACCTCGGGGTCGAAATAGCGCATCGTGCCCGAGATCGTGCATTCCGAGGGAATGACATTATAGGCCGCGCCCGCATGGATCTGCGTGACCGACAGCACCAGCGGTTCGGTCGGGGCGACATTGCGGCTCACGACCGTCTGAAGCTGCGCCACAAGGGCCGTCGCGATGATGATAGGGTCTTTCGACATATGCGGCATCGCGGCGTGGGAGCCGAAGGCACGGATATGGATATCGAAGAAATCCGCCCCTGCCATCGCCTCACCCGGCTTGACGCCGACCTTGCCCGGCTCGCCGTTCGGCCAGTTATGCATCCCGTAGATCTCGTCGCAGGGAAAGCGGTCGAACAATCCGTCGGCCAGCATCGCCCGTGCGCCGCCCAGCCCCTCCTCCGCAGGCTGGAAGATGAAGATCGCGGTGCCGTCGAAATCGCGCGTCTCGGCCAGATAGCGCGCGGCCCCGAGCAACATGGTGGTGTGGGAATCATGGCCACAGGCATGCATCACGCCGGGGGTTTTCGACGCGAAGGGCAGGTTCGTGCGTTCCTCGATAGGCAGGGCATCCATGTCGGCGCGCAGACCGATGCTGCGGCCCTGCGCCTTGCCGTGCAGGACACCGACTACGCCGGTCTTGCCGATGCCGGTATGGGTCTCGATCCCCCATTCCCGCAGCAATGTCGCGACGATGCCCGATGTCCGCACCTCCTGCATTCCGAGTTCGGGATGCTCGTGAAAATCACGGCGCAGGGCGGTCAGTTCATCGGCGTACTCGGCGATCCGGTCGATGACGGGCATGGTGCCCTCCTGTCGTTTGCCGTGGGGTAAGACGACCTACAGCTCGGAAACCCGGATGCTCTTTGCGGACATCTGATACCCGACTTCGGCCAGATCGGTCTTCGCGGGGGCGGCGCGCAGAGCGCCGGTCACGCGGAAGGGCGTCCAGATGTTCTTCTCCAGGGCCTCCATCGGCATCCCGTCCTCATATTCGATGAAAACGATCTGGTTCGGCGGGGGCGGGGGAACGTGGATACAGGCCCCCATATAGGGCACGAGAACGAAAGCCTTTGCCTCCGTCGCCTCGAAATCGAGCGGTACGAGATAGCCTTCGAGCGATACGGTCTGCCCGTCGAGAGTTTCGATGATCTCGCTTCCATTCTCGTCGATCAGCGCCATGGCATCGGCGATATCCTCATCGCTCATACTGTCGATCATGGCATTGAGCCGGGCGGCGGCGGCCTGCGCTTCGGGCGAGAGCGGCGGCGACAGGTCTTCCCATTCGATCTCGCGGGCGTCGGGGTCTTCGGTGCCATAGACTTCAGACGCGCCGAAAACCGTGTCCGACAGCTTCTGGAAATCAAAAGCCCCGGCCTGAAGGGCGTAGGGAACGGTCAGACCGAGGGCCGCCGCAAAAAGTAAGGTCCGCATGGTCAGCTCCTGATCGACATGCCATCGGCGAGAGAGCGTCGATACGCCCGCCATGCCGGTATGAATCCCGCAGCCATACCCGCGAGTACGACGATGCCCAGTATAGTGCAATCGCGCAGGTTCGGGGCATCAACTTTCAGATACAGGCCGAATCGCGCGTCGAGAAGGGGTTGCAGAGCGAAAAGCAGGACATAGAGAAACACCAGCCCGAGCAAGGCACCCGCCAACGCTATCAATCCCGATTCCGCCGTCAGCAGAACCGAGATCGTGCGCGGACTGGCCCCGTTGGCGCGCAGGATCGCCATTTCCCGCCGTCGCTCCTCCAGCGAGGCGAGCAGGGTCGTCACCAGTCCGAGCAGGGCCGTGACGACCACCATCAGGGACACGGCGGAGAGCGCCCTCTCCGCAACGCCGACAAGGGACCACAGATTCGACAGGGCGACCCCCGGCAGGATCGCCGTCAGCGGCTCCTCATCGTATTCATTGACGAATCGCTGGAAGCGGAAGGTCGTGATGCGCGATTTCAGCCCCACGAGCGCGGCTGTCACTGTTCCGGGCGTCAGGTCCATGTTGCGGACACGCTCGACCGGGATTTTCAGCCCCTCGACCCGCCCGCCGCCCTGCCAGTCCACATGGATCGCCTCGATCGCCTCCAGGCTGACATAGACCGCCCGGTCAACCGGCGTACCGGTCCTGTCAAGGATGCCGGTCACACGGAAGGGTTTGTCATCATGTCCGGCCCCGCCGCCCCGGCCCGTGCCGTGGGAAACGACGATCCGGTCGCCGACTTGGTAGTCCAGAGCCATGGCCACATCCGCGCCGATGACCGTATCGAACAGATCATCCAGCGTTGTCCCGGCCCCGAAGCGCAACCCCGTGTCACGGCGATAGCGGTAATGATCGAAAAACCCGGCGGTTGTACCGACAACACGATAGCCACGGTGGCTGTCACCCAGCGAGATGGGCACGATCCAGTCCACCTCGCTGCGCCCGGCGATATCCTGATAGCTTTCCCAGGTGATATTGTTCGTCGCATCGCCAATGCGAAAGACCGAGTAGAGCAGAAGCTGCACATCACCCGCCCGCGCTCCGACGATGAGGTCGGTGCCGGAGATAGTGTTGGCAAAACTTTCCCGCGCGCCGGTACGCAGCTTCTCGACCGACAGGAACAGCGTCACGGACAGGGCGATGCCGAGGATGGTCAGAATCGCGGTCAGACGCCGGTTCCACAGGGACAGGAGGGCAAGGCGCAACAGGCTCATGCGGCGACACCCCCCGAAACACGCGCGATATCATCGAGCCGGACAACGCGGTCAAAGGCATCGGCCAGTGTCTCGTCATGCGAGACCATCAGCAGCGCGGCCTGTGCGGTCTCCTGCTCCGCGAGCAGCAAATCCAGAAAGGCGCGGGCATTGGCGCGGTCGAGAGCCGAGGTCGGCTCGTCGGCGAGGATGATCCCCGGCCCGCCGATCAGGGCGCGGGCGGCGGCGACGCGCTGTTGCTGGCCCACGCTGAGCGTCCCGGCGCGCTGATTGAAGAGAGCCGCGTCGATACCGAGCGCGCCCAGCAGGCGCGATGCCTCCGCCCGCGCATCGCCCGCGCGTCTTCGGCGCAGGCGAGAAAAGCGCAGGGGCACCAGTACATTATCGAGGGCCGACAGCCACGGCATCAGATTGAACATCTGAAAGATGATGCCGAAGCTGTCCACCCGGAAACGATCCACCCGCGCGCCGCGCAGCCGGGCGATATCGGTGCCAAGGACATCGATACGCCCGCGTGAGGGGGTCGTGATCCCCGCCACGAGGTTCAGGAACGTCGATTTACCGCCCCCCGACGGCCCGAGCAGCAGAACGCGCTCACGGGCCTTAAGGTCGAAATCCGCAATCTCGATTCCGAAGCCGCCCTCCCAGGAGAAGGCGGCATCGCGAATGCTCAGGGAAGGGGCAGGGTCACTCAATCCTGAAAACCGTCTTATTCCGATCAACGTCGCCCGCACTCTGCCCTGCGGCGGAAAGAATGACCACGTCCAGCTCCTCCGCAGCGGGGAAAGCCTCGAAATATCCGAATTCGATCCGGTCGAGCGCCTCCGTGTGCGCGCAGGCCAGATGATAGGAGGCGGTCACCTCAGAATGGGTTTCCCCGGCCTCCTCATGATCGTCGTGATCTTTGTGCCCATCCTTATCAGCGTGGTCGTCGTGATCTTTATGGTCATCATGATCGTCGTGCCCGTCATGATCGTCGTGATCGCCGCCCGTGGCACCGAAACCGATCTCGATCCGCCCGATGGCGCATTCCGCAGCCGCAGGCACCGCGAACAGAATATCGGGGCGGCTCAATGACGCGGCGGCTTTGGCCAGCACATCCCGTTGAGCGGAGGTGGAGGGCGCATGTTCGAATCCGATGACATCGAATGCAGGCACCGCGATCTCAATCACCGCATGATCGTCCTCGATGACCATCTGAAAAGTACCGTGCCCGTGCTCATGGGCATCGGACTGACGTTTTTCCCCGGCGAAGGCCCCATCGGCGAGAACCATGAGTGCCACGGCAGGCCAGATTGCAGATTTCATACGATCCTATCCCGGAATATATATCAGATACGTTATAATATAACATTATCTATGAGAATGTCGCTGTCAATCTGCCAGGCCAGCGGAAACGGCGGAGGCAATGAACGGCCTTTCAGCGCGCATCCCCGGCTGTACGGCTTCCATGCGACTTCGCAACTTTTATATCGTCATACCGCAACGTCGCCTGCGCGCGGGAGATGACACTGTTCCCGGCGGGTGGAGACTCGATACTGGAGAGCGAAATCCGCATCCGCCCCCCCTGAGCGTCGGTGCCCCTACCCCGCCGACAGGAAGGTCGTATCGCGGCCCGGTGCGGCGAGGAGAAGTTGCTCGGTATAGGGATGCTGCGGATTCATGTAGATATCGCGGGTCCGGCCCTGTTCGACAACGACGCCGTGCTGCATGACCATGATCCGGTCGCATATCTGGGCCGCGACGCGCAGGTCGTGGGTGATGAACAGCATGGCGAGGTCGAATTTCTCGCGCACGTCGTCCAGCAGGTCGAGAACCTGAGCCTGGACCGAGACATCCAGGGCCGAGACAGCTTCATCGGCGATCAGCACTTTGGGTTCCATGGCCAGCGCCCGTGCGATGCAGATACGCTGGCGCTGACCGCCGGAGAACTGGTGCGGGAAGCGGTCAAGGGCATCGGGGCTGAGGCCCACGACACGCATCAGCTCTCGGGCGCGATCAGTTGCCTCGGCCTTGCCGATGCCGAAATTCATCGGCCCCTCGGTGATCGACTGGCCGATAGTGCAGCGCGGATTGAGCGAACGATAGGGGTCCTGAAACACGATCTGGATATCGCGGCGATGGGGGCGCAAGGCCCCTTCACCGATGCGGGCGATATCGGTGCCCGAGATGGTCATCTCACCATCGGTCGGATCGACGAGCCGCACGATACAGCGCGCGACCGTGGATTTGCCCGAGCCGGACTCGCCCACCACGCCCAGCGTCTCGCCCCGCTGCACGACAAGATCAACGTCTTTGGCGGCATGGACCACGCGCCCGGTGCCGAAAAGGCCCTTCGAGCCGTAGACCTTGTTGAGGCCGATGGTGGACAAGGCAGGTTCACCATGCCCGCGCAGGGGCCGGTCGGGGGGAACAAGGCCGGGGACCGAACCGATCAGCATCCGCGTATAGGGATGCTGCGGGTTCTGGAGAATATCCTCCGCCCTGCCCTGCTCCACGACCTTGCCGTGCTGCATCACGACCACCCGGTCGGCGATCTCGGCCACGACGCCGAAATCATGGGTGATGAACATGACGCCCATGCCGTGACGGCGCTGGATATCCTTCATCAAGTCGAGAATGCGCGCCTGTGTGGTCACGTCGAGCGCGGTCGTCGGCTCGTCGGCGATCAGCAGGGCGGGTTCGAGGGACAGGGCCATGGCGATCATGATGCGCTGACGCTGGCCGCCGGAAAGCTGATGCGGGTAGGCGTCATACATCGATGCGGGGTCCGGCAGGCCCACCTCGTCCATCGCGCGGATGACCCGCTCCTTGCGCGCCTCGCCTCGCAGGGAGGTGTGGATTTCGAGCATCTCACCGATTTGCTCACCCGCTTTCATCACGGGGTTGAGCGCGGTCATCGGCTCCTGAAAGATCATCGCCATTCTCTCCCCGCGCAACTGTCGCAGGCGGCGGGGGCGCTGTTTCAGCAGATCGTCGCCCTCCAGCATGATCTCGCCCGCCACGGGGGTCAGCTCGCGGCGCGGGATCAGGCCCATGACGGTGAAGGCGGTGACGGATTTGCCGGAGCCGGACTCGCCCACGACGCAGACGATCTCTCCCCGATTGACGGAGAAGGAGACATCTTCGATGGCATGGGCGCGGTCGGCCCCTTCGGGCAACCGGACGGTCAGGCCCCGGATATCGAGCACGGGATCGGCGCTGGCGGTCACATCTTCCTCGCTACACGGGGATCAAGGGTATCGCGAAGCCCGTCGCCCATCACATTGACCGCCAGCACCGTCATCGCCAACGCGATGCCGGGGAAGAAGATGATCCACGGGCTGATCTGGAAATAGGTGCGCCCCTCGGACATGATATTGCCCCAGGACGGGATTTCCGGGGGAATGCCCGCGCCGAGGAAGCCGAGGATGGACTCGGTCAGCATGGCCGAGCCGCAGATATAGGTGGCCTGCACGATCAGCGGAGCGATGGTGTTGGGCAGGATATGGCGATGCAGGATCAGTGGCAGGCGCGATCCGGCGGCGATAGCCGCCTCCACATACGGTTCATCGCGGACGGTCAGCACGACAGAGCGCACCAGACGGACCACGCGCGGAATCTCGGGAATCGTGATCGCGATGATGACGGTGGTGAGCGTCGCGCCCGACAGGGAGATGAGGGCAATGGCGAGAAGGATCGCGGGGATGGCCATAAGCCCGTCCATCACGCGCATGATGATGCCGTCCAGAATGCGGATATAGCCCGCGATCATACCGATGAAGAGACCGATGGCGACGGAAATCGCGGCGACGGCCAGCCCGACCACCAGCGATATCCGCGCCCCGTAGACAACGCGCGCGAAGATATCGCGGCCCAGAAAATCCGACCCGAAAAACAGCTCTCCCGAGGGCGGTTTCAGGCGCTTGATCGGGTTCAGGGCGATCGGATCGCCGGTCAGCAACGGCCCGAAAAGAGCGATCATCACCATGACCGCGAGCAGCATCCCGCCCCAGAAGACGCCCCGGTTCCGCATCATCAGCCGCAGGGCGGAGGGATCGTCCCGGATGGGGGTCACCGAATCCGCCTCTACGGCGTCGATATCGTCGCGGGCGGTCATCAGTACCGTATCCTGGGGTCAAACAGCGGATAACTGAGGTCGATCAGCAGATTGATGAGAATATAGACGAAGCTGAAGAACAGGATCAGGCCCTGTATGATGGGATAGTCGCGCGATTGCACCGCATCGAGAACCAGCCGCCCCAGACCGGGAATATTGTAGACGCTCTCGGTCACGACGACCCCACCGATCAGCAGGGCGATGCCGATGCCGATGACGGTGACGATGGGCACGGCGGCATTGCGAAGGCCATGGCGCAGGAGGATTGTGAACTCGCTCTGCCCTTTCGCCCGCGCGGTGCGGATATAGTCTTCCTGAAGCACCTCGATCACCGATGCGCGGGTCATGCGGGCGATCAGGGCGATGAAGATGACACTGAGCGTCAGGGTCGGCAGGACCATGTGCCACAGAAAGGGGCCGAGGCCATGCTCGAACGGGCTGCGATAGCCCTGCACCGGCAAGACCTTGAGCGTCATCGCCAGCACGTAGATCAGGATATAACCCAGCACGAAGACCGGGACCGAGAAGCCGCCCACGGAGAACAGCATCACGAACCGGTCGATCAGAGTCCCCGATTTCCATGCCGCCAGCGTGCCCAGCGGCACCGCCACGATGACCGTGAAGAGGATGGTCGTCAGGGTCAGCAGCAGGGTCGGCTCCAGCCGCTGGCCGATCAGGGTCGTGACCGGAAGGTTGGAGAAGATCGAGGTGCCCAGGTCACCGCGCAGCAATTGCCCGATCCAGTTGACGAACTGGACGAGGATCGGCTCGTTCAGGCCGAGTTTTTCGCGGATGCGGGCGATATCCTCCGCCGTCGCATAATCGCCCGCGATTACGGAGGCGGGGTCGCCCGGCGACAGGCGCAGCATGAGAAACACGAAGGCGGCCACGATGACCATCACCGGAATCGTCGCGAGGATGCGAATGAGGATATATCGCAGCATGGTCCGCCTGCGTGGGTGGGTTATGAGGGGTGGCCGTTATCCGCACTGCCCCGGCCCGGAGCCGGGACAGTGCAAAGCGTGATTACTCGACCGACATATTCCAGAAGAACTGGACGGGTGACTTGATGAGACCCTTCACGTTCTTGCGGTAGGCGACCGGCACGAAGAACTGGCCGAGCTGACCCGAGGCACCGATGGCCCAGAGGCGCTCCTGCGCCGCGACGGCGGCTGCCTTCTTCGCATCCGCCGAGTCGGCGGTGGAATAGGCCTTGCGGGCGGTTTCGAGTTCCTCGTCATCGGGCCAGCCGAACCAGCCCTTATCCGGGTTGCCGGAGAACGCAATGGCCATGGGGTCGATCACGTCCGCGCCGATCCACCATGTATGGAAGATGTTCCAGCCACCGTCCGCGACCGGATCGCGCTTGGCACGGCGGGAGGTCAGCGTGGACCAGTCCATGGCCTGCACCTCGACTTCCATGCCGATCTTGCGGAGTTTTTCCGCCGTAATGAGCGAGAAGGCCGAGAGAAGCGGGATATCGGTCGGCTGCATGATGACGACGGGGGTGCCGTCGTAATCGGTCTTGGCGAGCGCGGCTTTGGCCTTGTCGATATCGCCGGTATTCATGATATCGGAACCGGAATCGTTCTCGTTCGGCGTTCCGCAGGGAAAGACCGAATAGCAGGTTTTCCAGAACTTCTGATCGCCCACGGCCCCGGCCATGTAGTCATCCTGCTTCATCGCCATGATCGCGGCGCGGCGCACATCGGCGTCGTCGAAGGGCGGCAGCAGGTGGTTGAAGCGCGAGAACCCGATATTGCCGAGCGGGTCGTTGATCTCGACCACCACATCGGGGTTCGTCTCAAGGATCGGCATCAGGTCGTTGGCGGGGGATTCGAAGTAATCGACCTCCCCGGCGAGCAGGGCGTTCATGGCCGTGGACTGGTCGGGGAAATAGGTCCAGATGACCTTATCCACCTTGGCGACCTTGCCGCCCGCCGCCGCCGAGGGCGGCTCGTCGCGGGGCACGTAATCCTCGAACTTCGTGTAGACCACCGTATCGCCCGGCACCCACTGATCGGCCTCGAACCTGAACGGGCCGGAGCCGATATGCTCCTCGATCTGCTCGAACGGATCGGTCTTGGCGATTCGTTCAGGCATGATGAAGGGCACGTTGGAGGAGATCTTGCCGATGGATTCGAGCACGAGGCCGTAGGGGCTTTCAAATTCAAAGGTGAAGGTCCTGTCATCGACCGCCTTCATTTCCTTCATCGCGGCCATCATCTGCTGGCCCATGCCGTCGCGCGCACCCCAGCGTTCGAGAGAGGCGACCACATCCCCGGAAGTGACATCCGCACCGTCGTGGAATTTCAGCCCGTCACGCAGAGTGAAGGTCCACATCATGCCGTCATCGGAGGTCTCGTAGCTGTCAACCATCTGGGGCTGCGGCTCGAAATCCTCGTTCATCGCGAACAGGGTATCGTAGATGAGATAGCCGTGGTTGCGCGAGATATAGGCTGTCGTCCAGATCGGATCGAGGTTCTTGAGATTGGCGTGCGGTATGACCCGCAGCACACTTTCGGCGGAGGCCATGCCCGGCACCGCGACGGATAGTGGCAATGCCACCGACAACGCGGTCATCAGGCCGCGACGAACCCGGTTTACCATATCACTCTCTCCCTGTGGTTATTCTGGGTCGATATTTCCGGCACCGAACCGCGTGATCCCTTCCCGACGAGCGGCATCCGGTAATCAAGTTGATTAACGCACCGGATGAGTCATAAATCAATAGGGGGCCATTGAGGCGAGAAGTGACGTAGGGGAATTGTCGGCGAAATCGGCATTTTACTTCGGGAAAAACAGGCAATGCGCGTTCTGACGGCCATGATGAAACACGAGACGAATTCGTTCTCGCCGGTGCCGACGGACATGGCGCGCTTCGAGGCATGGGCGCTGCACCGGGGCGCGGAGGCTATCGCCGCCTATCGCGGCACCAACATGCCCGCCGCGTCGTATTTCGACCTCGCCGAAGCCCATGGAGCCGAGATCGTCTGTCCGTTGCTGGCCGAGGCCATGCCGAGCGGGCTGGTCCATAGGGATGTCTACGAACAGTTCTGCGACTGGATTCTGGAGCCGGTGCGCGCCGGAACGGTGGATGCCGCCTTTCTCGACCTTCACGGCGCGATGACCGCCGAGCATGTCGAGGACGGCGAGGGGGAGCTGGTCCGTCGGATGCGCGAGATCGCCCCGGACCTGCCGATCTGCGTTACGCTGGACATGCATACCAACACCACCGGAATGCTGATCGACAATGCCGATGCGATCATCGGCTACAAGACCTATCCCCATGTCGATATGGGCGATGTGGCACGGCAGATCGGGCAGGTTCTGTGGGACAGGATAGAGGGCCGCGCCGATCCGGTCATGGCCTGGGGGCAGGCCCCGATCATCGCCCAGACCCTGCGTATGGGCACCGCCGACGAACCGATGCGCGCGCTGCAACAGGCGACCCGCGACGAGGAAGCGAAGGGAATGCTGGCCGCAACGGTTCTGGGCGGGTTTCCGCAGGTCGATGTGCCCCATCACGGCGTCACCGTCATCACCGTCGCCGATGGTGACCGGGCGGCGGCGGAAGCGGCGCGCGACCGGTTGCTGGCCCAGGTTTGGGAGGCGCGGGAAGAACTGATCTATCGCCACCGCGACCCCGATGCGGCGCTGCGACAGGCGAAGAAGGCCCCGGCACCCGCGATCCTGCTGGACCATGCGGATAATGTCGGCTCGGGCGGCACGTCGGACGTGATGACGGTGATCGAGCGGGTGCTGGAGGCCGGGCTGGAGGATGTCGCCATGGCCACCGTCTGCGATCCACAGGCCGCGCGGGCAATGCATGAGGTCGGGACAGGGGCGGAACTGACGCTTGATCTCGGGGGCTGTACCGATATGCCCGCCATCGGCCTGAGCGGCAGGCCCCTGCGCCTGACCGGGCGCGTGGCCACGGTGACGGACGGACGCTGGACGGTGAGGGGACCGATGTATACCGGCGTGGCAGTCGATACCGGGCCGACGGCGGTGTTCGAGACGGGGGGCATGAAGATCGTCGTCACCTCGCTGCACCATGAGCCATGGGATGCGGGTATCCTGTCCAATAACGGCATCGATCCCGCGCGATGCCGCTATATCCTGCTGAAATCGCGCATCCATTACCGCGCGGGGTTCCAGCCCGTACAGCCGGACCTGTCGGCCCATTTCACGCTCGACGGCGAGGGCGTGACGACCTCGGATAACGCCGTGCTGCAATACCGCAAGGTTCGTCGCCCGATCTATCCGCTCGATCCGGCGCAGAGCATCCCCTTTCCCTCCTGACCGGAGCGACCCGATGAGCATCACCGTCTTCGAGGCCCGCAAGATTCTCACCATGGACCGCAACCGGCCCGAAGCCACCCATGTCGCCGTGCGCGACGGGATCGTGCTGGCGGTCGGCGGGGCCGATTGCGCGGCGGGCTGGGGGCCGGCCACCCGCGACGACCGCTTTCGGGGCAAGGTGATGATGCCGGGGCTGATAGAGGCCCATGCCCATGTGATGGCGGGGGGGATCTGGCGCTTCGCCTATTGCGGCCATTACCCGCGCACCGACCCGGACGGGAAGATATGGGAGGGCGTCGGGACGAACGAGGCGCTGATTGGCCGCCTGCAAACCCTCGACCGCACGCTGGAAGACCCCGACGCCCCGCTGGTCGCCTGGGGGTTCGATCCGAATTTCCTGCCCGGTGAGCGGCTGGACCGAACGGCCCTCGACGCGGTGTCGGGCACCCGGCCCGTCGTGGTGCTGCATTCAAACGTGCATGTCCTGACCGCCAATACGGCGGCCCTGCGCGCGGCGGGCATGGCGCAGGGATCGAATATCGAGGGGGTCATCACCGGGGCCGATGGCCTGCCCAATGGCGAGATGCAGGAATTCGCGGCCATGGGGCCGCTGATGACGATTGCGGGAATCGATTTCTCGGCGATGAGCAACGATGCCGGAGCGGTGGTCGATTATGGCCGGGTCGCGCGCAATTGCGGTGTGACCACGGTGGCCGACCTGCTGTCCGATCTCTATGACGGAGAGGTCGATATGCTGCGTCAGGTGACGTCGGACCCGGCCTTTCCCGTGCGCTATGTCCCGATCATGAATGCCATGGTGAACGCGCCGGAGGACGAGGCCGCCCGTGCCATGGCCCTGCGCTCCCGCTCGACCGACAGATTGCGGCTGGGGCGGGCCAAGCTGTTTACCGACGGTGCGATTCAGGCCAATACCGCCAAGCTGCTGCCTCCCGGCTATTTCACCGGCGAGGATGGCGGTATCTGGAACATGGAGACCGACCATTTCGAAGCGGCGGTCATGGCGCTGCACCGGGCCGGAGTGAAAACCCATATTCACACCAACGGCGACGCGGCCTCCGCCTATGCGACCGATGCCCTTGCCACCGCCATGCGCGCGCATCCCGATGCCGATATCCGCCATACGCTGGAGCATGTGCAGCTTGCCGACCGGGCGCAGTTTCAGCGGATGAAGGCGCTGGGGATCACCGTGAACCTCTTCGCCAATCACCTGCATTATTTCGGTGACATCCACTGGACGCAGACCCTTGGCCCCGACCGTGCCAGCCGGATGGATGCCTGCGCCGATGCGCTGGATATCTTCGGCGGGAATTTCGCGATCCATTCCGATGCCCCGGTCACACCCATGGCCCCGCTTTTCACCGCCTGGTGTGCGGTGAACCGGATAACCGAGAGCGGACGGCAACTCGGCACCACGCAGCAGATTCCGGTCGCCGATGCCCTGCGCTGCATCACGCTCGGCGCGGCCTATGTACTGGGCATGGATCACGAGATCGGGTCCATCGCCACGGGCCGGAAAGCGGATTTCTGTGTACTCGACGAAGACCCGCTCGCCGTCGATCCGATGGCGCTGAAGGATGTGCCCATCGCCGCGACGGTTCTGGGCGGTAGCGTGACGGAGGGCGCATGAAACCCCGTATCGCCATTGCCGGTTTTCAGCACGAAACCAACACCTTCGCCCCCATTCCGACCAGATACGCCGATTTCGAGCGGGGTGGTGCATGGCCGGGGATCACGCGGGGCGAGGCGATCTTCGACGTCTGTACCGAGCCGCAGATCCCCATTGCCGGATTCATCCGGGGCGGAGAGGATTTCGACCTCATCCCCCTGCTCTGGGCTGCTGCCGAACCGGCCAGCTATGTCACTGACGACGCCTTCGACCGCATAGCAGGCGAGATTTGCGAGCGACTGGCGAGTGCGGGAGAGATCGAAGGGGTCTATCTCGACCTGCACGGGGCCATGGTGACGGAGAGCCACGAGGACGGCGAAGGGGCCTTGCTGGCGCGGGTGCGCGAGGTGGTCGGGCCGGACCTGCCCGTTGCCGTCAGCCTCGACCTGCATGGCAATCTCACCGCAGAATTTGCGCGGCTGGCCTCCTGCGTGACGATCTACCGGACCTATCCCCATATCGACATGCCTGAAACGGGCGCGCGGGCCGCAGCCCTGCTGGCGCGGTTACTGAAGCGCGGCAAACCCTTCGCCAAAGCGCACCGACAGGCCGGATTCATCCCGCCGATCACCGATCAGTCCACCATGCGCGAACCGGGCGGGCGGCTCTACGCGATGCTGCCGGGGCTGGAAGGAAACGGGGTCGAGTGCATTGATCTCGCTTTCGGCTTTCCGCCCGCCGATATCCATGACTGCGGCCCGTCGATCCTCGCCTTCGGGACGGATCAGGGGGCGGTCGATGCGGCGGCGGATGCGATGCTGGCCGCATTGCACGCGGCGGAGGGCGATTTCTCCAATCCACTCGTTCCGGCACCGGAGGCCGTGCGCGCGGCGATGGAGAACGAGACAGACAGGCCCGTCATCATCTGTGACGCGCAGGACAATCCCGGTGCGGGGGCCGTGGGCGACAGCACCGGGCTGCTCGCCGCATTGATCGAGGCCGGGGCAACGGGGGCCTGTCTGGGGATGCTGTGGGATCCCGACACCGCCGCGCAGGCGCATGAGGCGGGGGAAGGGGCGGAGATCAATGTGCGGATCGGCGGAACATTCCCGGAGATCGGCGGCCCGCCCGTAGAGACCCGCGCACGGGTTGAAGCCCTGTCGGACGGGCGCTTCACCTGCACCGGGCCGATGTATGGCGGTGCGAAATCGGATCTTGGCCCCATGGCCTGCCTCGCCCTCAACGGCGGAGCGATCCGGGTCGCGGTCGGCAGCGTGCGGGCGCAGAATGCCGACCAGGCGATCTTTCGTGCCGTGGGCATCGAGCCGTCGGACCATCGCATCGTCGCGGTCAAGAGCGCAGTGCATTTCCTCGCCGATTACGAACCGATCGCCGCACGGGTGATCTTCGCCGCCGCCGCCGGAGCGAACCCCTGTTCGCTGACGACGATCCCTTATCGCCGTCTGCGGCAGGGGGTGCGGCTTGGCCCCGGTGGCCCTCCCTTCGGAGGGACGGCATGACCCTCGACCCCGCCCTCGCACAGGAGATCATCGCCGCCGTCGATGCGGGGTTCGACTCGCAGATCGCATTCACCCGGGATCTGATCCGGCATCCCTCCCTGCGCGGACGGGAACATACGGCGCAGGAGCTGGTCCATTCGGCCTTTCGCAAGCGGGGCTGGCCCACGGACCGCTGGGCCATCGACGTGGAGGAAATCCGCCATCATCCGGGGTTCTCGCCGGTCGAGGTGAGCTATGAGAACGCGATCAACGTCGTCGCGACCCATACTCCACGCGAGACGAAGGGGCGCTCGCTGATCCTGAACGGGCATATCGACGTGGTGCCCGAAGGGCCGCGCGATATGTGGACCCATCCGCCCTTCGAGCCGCATATCGAGGGCGACTGGCTCTATGGAAGAGGCGGGGGTGACATGAAGGCGGGGCTGGCCGCGAATATCTTCGCGATGGACGCTTTGCGCCGGATCGGCAGGCAGCCGGCGGCCACCGTCTATCTGCAATCGGTGACAGAGGAGGAATGCACCGGCAACGGCGCGCTGGCCTGTCTGGTGCGCGGCTATCGCGCCGATGCCGCGCTGATCCCCGAACCCTCCGAGCATAGGCTGGTACGCGGGAATGTGGGCGCGCTGTGGTTCCGGGTGAAGGTGCGCGGGCATCCCGTCCATGCGCGGGAGGCGACGGCGGGGGCCAATGCCATCGAGGCGGCGTATCGCATTCTCGCCGAACTGCGGGTGCTGGAGGCGCAGATGAACCGCCCCGAGGAAAAGCACCCGCGTTTCGCCGATCATCCCCATCCGCTGAACCTCAATCTCGGGAAGATCGCGGGCGGGGACTGGGCCTCCTCGGTGCCCGCATGGTGCGAGATGGACATGCGGCTGGCGTTCTACCCGGACCAGCACCCCGAAGACGTGGCCCGCCGGATCGAGGAGGCCGTGTCGAAGGCCTGCCGCGACGACCCGTATCTGTCGAACAATCCCGCTCAGATCGAGTGGAACGGCTTCTTCGCGCGCGGCTATGTGCTGGAGGAAGGCAGCGAGGCGGAGGAAACACTGGTCGCGGCCCATCGGCAGGCTCAGGGCGCGGAACTGGTCGCGGAAATGGCGACGGGCTATCTCGATGGGCGGGTCTTCATGCTCTATGACGACTGCCCCTGTCTGGTCTACGGCCCGCGCACCGAGAATATCCACGGCTTCGACGAGCGTGTCAGCCTCGACTCCATCCGCCGGATCACCCACACCATCGCCCTGTTCGTGGCGGATTGGTGCGGGCTGGAGGAGGTGTGATACGGACATGCGTATGAAAAAGAGCAAGTGTCATTCCCGCGAAAGCGGGAATCTGGTTGAGTGGAGAGCGATTCCTGCTTTCGCGGGAATGACAAAGACGATCAGGGCGCGCGTCTGATGAGTTGGCTGATCGAGGCGCTCGATGAGGGCGGCTATCGCTGGCTCGGCATTCTCGTCGGAGTGATGGGTATGCTGTGGAGTTGGCTCTACCTCTCCTATCTCCAGCCGCAGGGCCATCCATCGGAGGACCGGGAGAGCAAGGCCGGTGTCGCGGATCGGCAGGCGCTGGCGGCACTGCTTCGCGGGGCGGACAGGCGTGATCTATACCAACGGCTGACCCTGAAAATCCTGCGCTGGGGAGACCTGTTCTACGCCGGGATAGACCGGACGGGCGAGCCGGACCGGGGCGGTTGGCGCGGGTTGTTTTTGACGGAACGGGGCGAGTGGGAAGGGTTGTTCGAGACGCGACGGCGCATCCAGCCATTCCTCGCGGGATTAGCTCTTTCAATGGCCTATGCCTTCGGGTCCTTCATGGTCGCTTGGGCGATACTCGGCGGACCGGAGCGCATCGGCGTGCTGGAAGTCTTCAAACCGGATGTACCGACCTGGCTACGCGTCTCAACGACGTTCTGGCTGCTCACTTGGATATTTTGGAGTGTTCTTGCCGCACAGCGGCTGTCGCCTAGGTTGCACAGATGGAGTCGGGGGCGCATCTCCGAAAACTTCGCTGAGAATTTGTCTACAGCCGTAGCCGTAGCCGTAGCCTTAGCCTTAGCCTTAGCCGTAGCCTTAGCCGGAGCCGGAGCCGCAGCCGGAGCCGTAGCCGTAGCCGTAGCCGCAGCCGGAGCCGTAGCCGCAGCCGGAGCCGTAGCCGTAGCCGCAGCCGCAGCCGGAGCCGTAGCC
>CAKZUT010000191.1 GCA_937922185.1 uncultured Neomegalonema sp. | reverse complement strand
AAGCCCAATCCTTAGGTCACAATATGTGACATTCGTTAGGAAAAGACAAGTTGTCCGACCATTCGGCTAAAAAAATCATCCTCGTCTCCGCCGTCGCCCTCGTGGACCCTGATGGCCGCATCCTGCTTGCCCAGCGCCCCGAGGGAAAGTCGATGGCAGGGCTGTGGGAATTTCCCGGCGGCAAGGTCGAGCCGGGGGAGGCGCCGGAGGCCGCGTTGATCCGCGAGTTGCGCGAGGAGCTGGGCATCGATACCGAGGAAAGCTGTCTCGCACCGCTGACCTTCGCGAGCCATTCCTATGACGATTTCCATCTGCTCATGCCGCTGTTCGTCTGCCGCAAATGGGAGGGAACGCCCCGCCCGCAGGAAGGCCAGACCCTCGCATGGGCGCGCGCGAACCGCCTGCGCGATTATCCCATGCCCGCCGCCGATATCCCGCTCATCCCGATGCTGCGGGATTTGCTGTAGAGCACACTGAATTTCATGCGGATCACCATTCACACCAAGACGTGTGTGAATGGTGATGCTCCTGATTCAGATAGAATTCAGAATGCTCTAGCTATTCTTCGAGCCAGAGTTCGCCCAGATCGAGGCCAATGGCGTCGAAGGGTGCAACCGACACCTTGTCGTCATCCCCCCACGCTCCGAGACGGATCCATTGTCCGGCTTCCGACCTCTCGAACGCCTCCAGCGTCCTGCCCAGTGGATCGAGTATCCAGTAATGTGCGACGCCATGGGCGAGATACACATCGCTCTTCGTGCCGCGATCCCGCTTGGCGGTGGAGAGCGATGCGATTTCGCAAACCCAGTCCGGCACGAGCGTCATGTAGGGGACGCGGGGGTAGACCGGCAGACGTTCCTTGCGCCACCCGGCAAGGTCGGGGTCGAAGACATTCGGCTTCTCGCCCTCGAAATGAACTTCCGGCTCGACCTTGATCCACCAGCCGCCGGGGCCGCCCTCTCCGAATTGAAAACCATAGATCAACCGAGCGCTCAACACGTCCGAGGCGTAGCCATGCGGCGAAGCCGGGCGCGGTTGCAGGTACATATCGCCCTGCACGATCTCGGCCCGCATCCCTTCCGGCGCGTCGAGAACGTCCTGATAGGTCGCGTTCGGCTTGGCGAAATGAGTCTGGTGTTCCATGCTCGAAAACTAGCACGGAACACCATGACAGGCCAAGTCAGCCCTTCTTGAGCACTCGCCGCCCCAGCAGTTCCGCGATCTGCACAGCGTTCAGCGCCGCACCCTTGCGGAGGTTGTCGCTGACGCACCACAGGTTGATCGCATTGTCGCGGGTCTGGTCATCGCGAATGCGGCTGACATAGGTGGCGAAATCGCCCACGCAGTCGATGGGTGTGATATAGCCCCCGTCCTCGCGCGTATCGACCACCAGAATTCCGGGCGACTGGCGCAGGATATCGCGGGCTTCCTCGGCATCGAGGGGCTGCTCGAACTCGATATTGATCGATTCCGCATGGCCGACGAAAACCGGCACCCGCACGCAGGTTGCCGAAACCTTGATGGATTTATCGACGATCTTCTTCGTCTCGACCACCATCTTCCACTCTTCCTTGGTGGACCCGTCCTCCATGAAGACATCGATATGGGGGATGACGTTGAAGGCGATCTGCTTGGGATAGACCTTCGGCGCGACTTCCTGACCGGGGACGAAGACGCCCTTGGTCTGGTTCCAGAGCTCATCCATCGCCGCCTTGCCGCTGCCCGATACCGACTGGTAGGTCGAGACGACGACGCGGGTGATCGTGGCCCGGTCGTGCAGGGGCTTGAGCGCCACCACCATCTGCGCGGTCGAGCAGTTGGGGTTGGCGATGATGTTCTTCCTGGAATAATCCATGATCGCGTCGGGGTTCACCTCCGGCACGATCAGCGGCACGTCGGGGTCGTAGCGATAGAGCGACGAGTTGTCGATCACCACGCATCCGGCGGCAGCGGCCTTTGGGGCATAGGTCTTAGACCCGTCCGATCCGATAGCGAACAGCGCCATGTCCCAGCCCGTGAAGTCAAAGCGCTCCAGATCCTGAACCTTGAGTACCTCGTCCCCGAACGTCACCTCCGTGCCCGCCGACCGACGCGATGCCAGCGCGGCAACCTCCGTCGTCGGGAATTCCCGCTCGGCAAGGATGTTCAGAAGTTCGCGGCCCACATTGCCCGTGGCCCCGACGACGGCGACGCGATAGCCCATCGCACCTACTCCGATCTTGAAGGGTTGGAAACGGGGCTATCCCTAGCCGATTGTGCAGGGCCTGCAAAACGATTTCGCGTGATGGGGAGCAGGTCATTCGGGAATGGATTGCCGCGCGGTTTCCGAAGGATGAGCGCGGCATCGTCTGAGCGGACAGAGCGGTGGCTTGCGGCAGCACTCTCAAAAGCAAAGACAATACATCGTTTTCATGCTCCTGCCCGCCGGAACTTCCCGGATTCCGGCGGGGCTTCCGGCGCGTTGGTCAGCTCGCCTTCAACTGCAACCGGCGCGCATGGAGGACCGGCTCGGTATAGCCCGAGGGCTGTTCCGTGCCTCTGAATACCAGATCGCACGCGGCCCTGAAGGCGATGCCGTCGAAACCGGGAGCCATGGGGCGGTAGGCGGGATCGCCCGCGTTCTGGCGGTCCACCACCTCGGCCATGCGTTTCATGGCGTCCATGGCATCGGCCTCGCTGACCACCCCGTGATGCAGCCAGTTGGCGATATGCTGCGAGGAGATGCGGCAGGTTGCGCGGTCTTCCATCAGGCCAACATCGTTGATGTCAGGCACCTTGGAACACCCAACGCCCTGATCGATCCAACGCACCACATAGCCCAGAATACCTTGGGCGTTGTTGTCAATCTCGGCCTGCACATCCGCATCTGACCAATCTGG
>CAKZUT010000190.1 GCA_937922185.1 uncultured Neomegalonema sp. | reverse complement strand
GATGCCCTGCTGGTCGCGCCGCCGCCGGATACACCGATCGCCGTCATGGAGCGGGTCGGGCATCACGGAATGCCGGTTGTCTATCTCGGGCATGATGTCCTGGAGGACACGGCTGCGGATCGGATCGGAATGGATGACCATGCGGCGGGCGAGATGGCCGCACGGCACCTGCTTGATGCGGGATATAAGCGGCTGTGCTTCATCGGCGGAGAGCGCGAGACCCCCGCCGGAACCGTGCGGCTCCAGGGATTTCGGTCGGCGCTTGAGGCTGCGGGGATCGCGTGGGATGATGCATTCCACGTCTCGACCGAAGTAACCGTCGCGGATGCCGCAGCCTGCGTCAGAGCGTTGTTCAGGGGCCGCTCCGCGCCCGCCGGTCTGGTGTGCCATGGCGACGAGATCGGCATCGGGGCGATGAAGGCGCTGCTCGATATCGGGAAAGTGCCGGGCACCGATGTCGGGCTGGTCGGCATCGGGTCGCAGCGGATCAGCGAGATGACTGTACCGCCCATGACCATGGTATGCGAGGACACCGATGCCATGGGCACGCTGGGGGCAAAAACGCTGCTGGCGCGACTGGAGAACGGGGAGGCGGAGATGCGCCGGATGGTGCTGGCACCCAGGTTGCTGGTCGGGGGAACGGGCGGAGGCTGAAGCATGGAGATCTGAATCCACACCGCCCTCGGTGTGGATTCAGATCATCCCGTCCGGTGGATTGCTTTGCGGAGCAGGGACTTAAATGTCTCGCTCGATCTACTGAGAGTTGTCTTCGCCTCTTACCCGCTTTCCGCCCATCGCTTCGTAGAACCGGGTCGCCTGGCTGTCGTCATGCGATCCGAACCCTGCCCCCGACGCCCCGAGGAAGACCTGAAGCGCCGCCGCAGAAACCGGAACCGGAAACCGGTTTGCGCGCGCGGAATCCAGCACGATCCCGAGATCCTTGACGAAGATATCGACCGCCGAGGTCGCCTCCGTTCCCTCGGTCATCATGCGCGGGCCGCGATTGCCGATCATCCATGACCCGCCCGCCGAGACATTCAGAACATCCAGCACACGCGCGGGGTCCAGTCCCAGATGGGTGCCAAAGCTCATCACTTCCGCCGCGACCGCGAGGTTGCAACCCGCCGCAAGCTGATGGACCATCTTCATGGTCGATCCGGCACCGGGGGCGTCGCCGCACTCGAAAATATGCTTGCCCATGGCCTCCATCAGCGGCTGCGCGGCGGATAGGGCCGCCTCTGTGCCGGAAGCCATGAAGGTCAGGGCCGCGTCCTGCGCGCCTACGGCGCCGCCCGATACCGGGGCATCGAGGAAGAGGCGACCCGTGCCCGTCACCCCGGCACCGATCCGCGCCGCCTCCTCCGGCGGCATGGTGACAGAGGACAATACGAGCGCCCCGTCCGGCAGGGCGTCGAGACCGCCGTTTTCGATCAGAACGCTTTGGGCCTGCATCGCGTTGACGACCATCAGGACGAGGGCATCGGCCCCCGTGCAGGCCGCGCGGATGTCGGATGCGCGGCTGCCACCGGCCTGCTCAAGCCGGGTCAATGCGGCGTCGGACAGGTCATAGCCCGCGACCGTGTGGCCCGCCTTCACCAATGCGACGGCCATCGGGCCACCCATGGCACCGAGGCCGATAAATGCGATTTTCATGGACTTACCCCCGTCCGACGAATGGCATATCGGTCGCCATGATCGTCTGTGTCAGAATATTCACGTCGAGGGGCAATTCGCCCATCCGCAGGACCGCCTGCGCCACATGCTCGACATTCATGGTCGGCTCGGCTCTGGTGGAGCCGTCCGCCTGCGGCACACCCTTTGCCATGCGGGCGGTCATATCCGATGCCGCATTGCCGATATCGATCTGACCACAGGCGATGGAATAGGGGCGACCGTCGAGAGCGATGGTCTTCGTCAGGCCCGTGATCGCGTGTTTCGACGCGGTATAGGCGGCGGAACCGGGGCGGGGCGTATGGGCGGAAATCGAGCCGTTATTGATGATGCGCCCCCCTTGCGGGTCCTGCGCCTTCATCATCTTCACGGCCCCGCTGGCGATCAGGAACGCGCCGTCAAGATTGACGCCGATGACCTTGCGCCAGTCTGCGAAAGACATATCGCCCACATCCTGCGGGGGGATGTTCGATCCCGCATTGTTGAAAACGACATCAATCCGGCCATGCCGTTCGCGAATCGTCTCGAACAGGGCCGCGACCGAGAGGGGGTCCGATACGTCGGTCGGGACGGCCTCGCCGCCGATTTCCGCCGCCGCCGCGTTCAGCTTGTCGGTATTGCGTGCGGCCATGATCGCCACATGGCCCGCTTGTGTATAGGCGCGGGCTGTCGCCAGGCCGATTCCCTGACTGGCACCGGTAATGAGAGCGATGAGCGGCATCGGGCGTCCTCTGACAGATTATGACGATGCTCTGTTAACCATGGCGAACCGGAATCGACAAGTACGCGGGGGCGCGGAAATGGACGGAAATTCAGCACCGGGAGAAGATAATCTAAAATTGGCGTTAGCCTTAATAAGTGTTTGGGGAATCAAGCCGTAGGGTCCGCATGAATGCCGTAAGCGGAGACCCTCCCATGCCAAGCCTGCCCCTTGCCTCCTGTTTCCGTCTCGGAAGTGCCTGCGCTCTCATTCTGCTGAGTGGATGTATCGCCATGCAGGAGCCTCGCAACCGGGTTGCCGTCACCGAAGGGGCCGGGTATCAGCCCGCCCTGCGCTCGTTCGGTCAGGAATCGGATGCGGAGGATGCGGTCTTCTCGACATCGCTGCGCGCCGATATGGGCCTGTCGCGCTGCCAGGCGAATACGGAATACGATTCCCTGCCCCTGCTGCGACCGAACCATGAGGAATTCGCTATTTCAAAAGGCGATCTGGTGCGGGTCACGGTGCTGGATGACGAACTTCTGTCCGGCGATTTCGAGATCGAGGGGGAAGGATTGCTGCGATTGCCGCAGCTTCCCGCCGTGATGGTCCATGGCATGACGACCAGGGTGCTGGAACAGCGTATCCGCAGCCTGCTCGTCACCGGGCAACTCTATCGGAACGAAGGCCCGCCCGTCTCGATCAAGATCATCGACCGCGCGCCGGTGCAGGTTCACGTCACCGGCGCGGTCTTCGAGCCGGGCACGGTGGAGATCAACCAGAAATTCGAGCAGGAACGCGATGCCCTGCGGCAGACCGCGAGCGGCGATATCTCGACGAACCGGACGCTTTCCAACGCCTTGCGGGCGGCGGCGGGTGTCAGGCCGGATGGGGATATCCAGCGGATCATCATTCGCCGCGAGGGCACGGCATATCGCGTGGATATGAAGGCGGCGGTGGCGCAGAGGAAATTCTTCGATCCCTACATGATGGCCGATGACGAGGTGGAGGTGCCGTCGATGGGCTGCTTCCAGCCCGCTCTCGCCAAGGACAGCCCGATCACGCGCGCCGGGATCAAGGTGAATCTGTCCAACCTCTCCACACCCGCGCTGCGGAATGCGGGGTCGGCTATCGAGAAGGATGCGCGGTCGCTGAAATACGGGACCACGCTGATCCAGATTCTGTTCAAGATGAACTGCGTCGGCGGCACGGTTCCCGCCGCGAACCGAAAGGCGATCCTCGTCTCGAAGAACCCGATCACGGGTGAAAGCGAGGTCATCCGGCGCGATATCGAGGCTCTGATTCGCCGTGCCGACCGCGATGCCTACAACCCGATCCTGATGCCCGACGATGCCATCGCCTGTTATGACAGCGATATCACGAACATCCGGGACGTCCTATCGACCTTCAACACGATCAGTATCCCGTTGTCGCTGCTCGGTCTGTTCTGACTTGAGGCTCCTTCGTCTCATAAGTGTCTTTGTGTTCCGGGTTATGGTGGCGATCATGCTGATCGCCCCGGTCTGGGGGCTGGCGTATGCGTATATTACGTATGCGCCGAAGACCTATGCGACGGAAATCTTCATGATCCTGCCCGGCGAGGGCGGCAATTCGAGCGTGAATCTCGAAAGCGTGGGGCAGGCTTCGTCATCCTCGCGCTCGCCCTGGGCCAGCAACAAGCTCAGCCCCGTGGAAAGCTATCGCAAGCTCATCATGACCGAGACGGTGCATCGCCGCGCCGCCGCGAAACGTGACATGCCGCCGGAGGAGTTTCCGCGCCCGAAAATCAAGCTGATCGATCAGACCAACTTCATCACCATCCGGCTGAAAGGCAAATCCCCCGAGGCCGCGCAGGCGAACGCACAGGCGCTGCTCGATGCATTCCATGAGGAACTGAACCTGCTGCGCTCGAACTATGCCGATGAGCGCGAAAAGCCGAACCGCTCGGCCATCGATACCTATCAGGCCAATGTCAACGTGGCCCGTGAGGCCATCGTCGAATTTCAGGCGCGCACGGGGCTGGCCTCCGAAGACCAGTTCAACGAGCGCATTGCGCTGGTCGAGCGGTCGTCCAAACGCATCCGTGACGTGGAGGCCGAGCTGGAGCGGCAGGCCGGGGAAGTGCGGACCTTGCAGATGGTGCTGGGGGCCGATGCGGCACAGGCGGCGCTGGCCCTGAAACTGCGCGCCGATCCGGTATTTCAGGCCCTGCTGACGGAAATGTCCGCCGCGAAGATCGTGTTCGAGAAAGCCCGCATCACCTATGGCGACAAGCATCCGAAATACCTGTCCGCACGGCGTGAATACATCTCGCTGACCGATGCGATGATTGACCGGGGCAGGATCATCACGGGCCGCGACGAACAGCAGTTCCGGCGCATCGCCGATCTGGCGACCCATGGTCAGCGCGAACTGATGCTGGGCAAGATGGTCGAGCAGGCGGCCTCGCGGGACGGGTTGATGTCGGAGCTGGTCACGCTGCGGTCGCAACATGCGGCGGCGATCCATGACGTAAAGCGGCTGGCCGGTCCGGCGGCGAAGCTGGATCACCTGATCCGCGAGCATCAGGTGGCGCTTGCGGTCTTTGCCTCGGCACTGGCCAAGGCCGACACGACCAAGGCCGATCAGTTCGCCGCTTATCCGCTGGCCCAGATCGTCGAGGTGCCGCTGGCCAACCCCAAGCCGGTCTCGCCGAGCCGTAAGATAGCGTTGCTTGCCGCCATTGCCGCGACGTTCTTTATTCTCATGGGTCTTGTGATGATCTGGATGCGCGGCCCCATCCTGCGTTGGGTCGGACGGGCCTTCGCGCATCCGGCGAACGATATCGCCGCCGCAGTGGCCGCCGCCCCCGCATCTGTTGTGGAGCCGATGCGTGAAGCTCCCCGGACCCCGGCGATTGATCCGATGGTTCTGCGGCCTCCGGTGCGGGCGGAGCGTCCGGCACCGGAAAGCCACACGACCGGCGGGCCGGTCGCTCCCGCGCAGAAGGCACTGGATGATGAACCGCTGATCGAAATTCCACACCAGACACCCTATCGCCCGGCCATGAAATACGGCATCGGCGAGGTCATGAGCGTTCGCCTTCGGACCGGCGATGACACCGCCTGAGCGCGTCCTCTACCGCGTTCTGACGCTGAGCTGGGTGTTCTACCTGTTCGGCGCGCTCTATGTCGTGGGGCCGGTCATGGCATGGCTGCTGGCGACCTTCACGCTGTTCACGCTGTATTTCGCGCCCCTTATGCGTGAGGACATGCGGCCCGGTGCGCCGCCCCCGGCGATCTACGTATGGTTCCTGTGCATGGCCGGGATGCTGATCGTGCTGTGGATCGGGCATGTGGATTATCAGCTCGGGACGGGCAAGACGATCAAGTCGAGCATCGGCTGGGCGAAGGGCTGGGCGCTGTTTCCGTTGTTCCTGCTGATCGGGGCGGTGCTGCGAATCCGTCCCGAGGTGATCGTGCGGGCGCAGTGTGTACTGGGCGCTCAGACGCTGGTGCTGTTGCCGATCATGCTGATCGCGCCGTTCATCGGGTTGCCCGAAAAGCTTTACACTTCGCCCCTGCGCGCGGTGGGCGGGCCGGGGCCGGAGTATTTTTCGGTCTATCTCTACACCGTCGATCCGGCGGACGGGTCGTTCCGCTGGCAGTTCTGGACGCCATGGTCGCCCTTCGCGGGGCTGATCGGGGTGGTGATGACGCTCTGCGCGATCGAGGAGAAGCACCCGGTCTGGCGGACCATCGGCGTGATCGCGGGACTGGCCATCGTGGTGCTGTGCAAGTCGCGCATGAGCATGATCGGGATCGTGGTCGGCGTCGCCGTGCCGCGCCTGTTGCCGCTCATCCTGCGATCCTGGACATGGATGACGATGGGGGTGATCTCGACAGTGATGGTCGCCGCCGGGACATGGACGATCACGACGATCCTGGAATCGTGGCAGGCGTTCAAGGACTTGCGCGCCAATTCGAGCCGGGTACGCGACACGCTGCAAAGCATCGCCAGGGAACGTTGGTGGAGCGAGGCCCCGTGGTTCGGGCATGGCTCGGTCGAGCCGGGGGCGCATGTGACGGAGCATATGCTGATCGGCACGCACCATACGTGGTTCGGATTGTTGTTCGTGAAGGGGTTGGTGGGGCTGATGATGTTCGCGATCCCCGTCGTCTGGACGCTGCTGGTGCTGATGCGCCTGTGCATCCTGTCGGAGCGGGGGCGGCTGCCGCTCGGCCTGTTGCTGGGGATGTTATTGTTTTCCTTCGGCGAAAACCTCGAAGTGCTGGTTTACATGCTGTGGCCCGCACTGATCATCATCGGGGCCGCGCTCATGCCGCAGCGGGAGCCGGGGACGCGGGCCGTTCCGCTGCGGGGTGACGGGGCGGCTGTGACGTCCCTCCCGTGACCGTCATCCTGTGACCGGTTGCACGGAAAGAAGAGAGTGCTAGGCTGACCGGGAGTGGCCTCGCGCCGCGTGGATCGGATCGGATCGATTGCATGGACATCCTGACGACCGCCTTGCCAGCTCTGGGCGATGCCTTTGCCATGATTCTGCGGCCTGAGCAGATCGCGTTTCTGCTGACCGGGGTTCTGCTGGGGCTGTCGGTGGGGGTGTTTCCGGGGCTTGGCGGCATTGCGGGCTTGTCGCTGGTGCTGCCGTTCATCTACGGGATGGAGCCGGTGGCGGGGCTGGCCCTGATGGTGGGTCTGATCGCGGTGATACCGACCTCGGACACCTTTGCCAGTGTGTTGATGGGCATACCGGGATCGTCGGCATCGCAGGCGACGGTGCTGGACGGCTTTCCGATGGCCAGGAAGGGCGAGGCGGCGCGGGCGCTGTCGGCGGCGTTTATCTCGTCGCTGTTCGGGGGATTGCTGGGCGCGCTGGTGCTGACCTTCTTCATCCTGATCGCGAGGCCGCTGGTCCTGGCCTTCGGTCTGCCCGAGATGCTGATGATTACCATCCTCGGACTGTCGATGGTGGCGATCCTCGCCGGTCGGGTGCCGGTAAAAGGGGTCGTCGCGGCCTGTCTGGGCCTCCTGGTCGGGACCATCGGTGAGGCGGGTGCGGGAGGAAGCCTGCGGATGGCGTCCTATGATTTCCCGTATCTGACCGACGGGCTGAAGATCGTGATCGTGGGGCTGGGCATCTTCGCCATTCCCGAAATCGTCTCGCTGCTGCGGCAGGACCGGGCGATATCGAAGGATGCGACCCTCGGAGCGGGCTGGCTGACCGGCATCCGGGACTGGTGGGCCAATATCTGGCTGTCGATCCGGTGTTCGGTCATCGGCGTGATCGTGGGGGTGATCCCCGGTCTGGGCGGGTCGGTCGTGGACTGGATCGCCTATGGCCACACGGTGCAGACGAGCACTCCGAAGGAAGGCTTCGGCAAGGGCGATGTGCGCGGCGTGATCGGGCCGGAAAGCTCGAATAACGCCAAGGAGGGTGGCGGGCTTGTACCCACGCTGATCTTCGGGATACCCGGCTCCGGCTCGATGGCGATCTTTATCGGGGGGCTGGCGCTGCTGGGCTATGATGCCGGGCCGCAGATGATCCAGAACGATCTCGATATCACCTATACCATCGTCTGGAGCCTCGCGCTGGCCAATGTCTTCGGTGCGGGCCTTTGCATCGCGCTGTCGGGGCAGATCGCCAGGCTGACGACGATCCGCTTCACGCTGCTCGCGCCGTTCCTGTTTCTGATGATCTCTTTCGCGGCCTTCCAGTCGCGCCAGTCCCTCGGTGACCTGATCGCGCTGTTCGCCGTCGGGGTGCTGGGTATCCTGCTGCGGCGGTTCGACTGGTCTCGGCCTGCCTTTCTGATCGGGTTTGTGCTGTCCTATCAGGCCGAGAACTACACGAATATGGCGCAGCAGATCGCGGCCTCGAAGTTCCGGCGCGGGTTCGAGACGGGGATGGAATATATCGCCTCGCCCATCACGCTGGTGCTGATCGCGATTACGGTGGTGTCGGTCATCGTGGGGCTGCGCCAGTCAAGGCAGATCCTGCCCGAGGGCGAGGTCGAGACCGGATCGAAGCGGGGGCCGGTAATCTTCCTGCTGTGCCTGCTGGCCTATCTGTGCGTGGCGTTCCTCGATGCGGCGGCTATCGACCTGACGAGCGACCGTATCTTTCCGATGATCGTGGCGCTGGTGGGTATCCTCGGCAGCGTGGTGTTGCTGATCCAGATGATCCGTACGCCGGAGCCGCATGTCCTGTTCGCCGACCGGGAAGCGGCGGGGGAGGATGCGGAGGCTCCGCACGGGCTGTGGGCGACGCTGTTCTGGCTGGCGCTGTTGCTGACGCTCTCGGCGCTGGTGGGGTTCATCCTCGCGGCGGTGGTGTTCATGGTCAGCTTCCTGCGGGTGCGCGCGGGGCTGGGATGGGCGCGCATCGCCGTGCTGACGACGCTGGGCATCGCGTTCCTGTGCTTCGTCGCGGGCACGCTGAACCGCGACTTTCCGCCGGGGCTGTTACAGGAATACGTGACCTTGCCGTGGCCGCTGATCTGATATCAGCGACCCGACCTGATCGGGAACGGCTACCCTGCCTCGAAGCATATATCCTTGATCCGGGCCATGCTCGATCCGCCGGTATCGTCGCTGTCGGCGAGCAGGGCAATGCGGGTCGCGGGCAATGGGGAGCCTCCCCATATCTCGCTGTAGATCGTGCCGAGATCGATTCGCTCGGTCTGCCACTGGCCGGTCGGTGTATCGGGCGTGCGGAGGGTGATAATTCTGCCCGAATTGCCGGAATAGGGGCTTTGTGTGCGGCTTCCGACCGGCTGCATTCCGCCCCAGACGAATTCAATGCCCCGCCCCGGCGCATCCGCTCCGGCAACGGCCTCCACGACCGTCCGCTTCATCCGTTCGCCGATGCTGGCGCTGGCGGGGTCATAGGCGAACCCGACCGTCAGCGATATCGAGCGGTCGTCTCCCCCCTTGCGGGTCAGATCAGTGGCCGGAACCCCCTGATCCACGCGCCATTTCCATGTCAGCACGGGCAGGGTGCCCCCCGTCGCGCTGGTATAGAGCATCGACGATCCCCGGTTCGTTGAAACGACGAGCGCACCGTCCTCCTCAGACCATGTGTTCGAGGGGATGTCATCGAAGTCCAGACGTTCCCATCCCGGCAGGCCGGAGGAAACGGGAATGCACGCGGCATGGGCCGGAGCGGCGAGAAACGATGCGGCAAGCGCGATGGGGACAAGTTTTTTCATGGTGTCTTCCTGCCAGAAGAATGTGCCCGGATCGGGCGGAAATTAGTCCATTTCATGCCAGCGCCTCCGCCAGCACATGCGCGACATGGCGCGCGTTACGGGTTGTCGTGTCGCTGATCTGGTGGCGGCAGGAGGTGCCGCTGGCGATGACGATGGTATCCGGCTCCGCCGCGCGGATCGCCGGAGCGAGCGACAGCTCGGCCATGGCCAGCGAAACGTCGCGCGTCTCCGCCTGATATCCGAACGCCCCGGCCATGCCACAGCAGGAGCTGTCGATCATCTCGACCGTCAGGCCCGGAATGCGGGCGAGAATGCGCTGCACCGGCCCCATGATATCGGCGGCTTTCTGGTGACAATGCCCGTGCAGCAGGGCCTTCGATGCCGCGACGGGGCCGAGCGGCAGGTCGGGGACATGGCGGTCGATGAATTCCTCGAAGGTCAGGATGCGCGCCCCCATTTCCTCCGTCCAGCCCTCGATCAGGCGCGGGGCCTCATCGCGGAAGGTCAGCACGCAGGACGGTTCCAGCCCCACGATGGGTGTGCCCGCCTCCAGCGCCATGCCGAACGCGGCGATACTGCGCGTCATTTCCTGCTGTGCCTGCCCGACCATTCCCGCCGACAGATAGGTGCGTCCGCAGCAGAGGGGTCTTTCCCCCGCGTGGCCGACCTCGCCGACCTTCAGCCCCGCAGCCTCCAGCACCGAACGCGCCGCCGCGACGTTCTCCGGCTCGAAATATCGGTTGAAGGTATCGGCAAACAGCAGCACATCGGCATCCGCCGACCGCTGCATCCGTGCCGGTCGCCGCCACCGGGGCAGCTTCCGCGCCGCCGAAAACCCTGTCATCCGCTCCGACAGCGCGGCAAGTCCGGGGATGGTGTCGCGCGCATTCGCCAACCAGGGCATCCGCGACAGGATCGGTGCATAGCGGGGAAGATGGCCGATCAGGCGGTCGCGGATCGAATAGCCCCGCGTTGCGCCGCGCGCGGCCTGCACTTCGATCTTCATCTTCGCCATATCCACCGACATCGGGCATTCGCGCTTGCAGGCTTTGCAGGAGACGCAGAGACTCATCGTCCCGGCCATGGCATCTGAGGTGAAGGCGTCCTCGCCGAGTTGTCCGGTCAGGGCAAGTCGCAGCGTATTGGCCCGGCCCCGTGTCAGGTCTCGCTCGTTGCGGGTGGCGCGATAGCTGGGGCACATCGCCCCGCCCGACAGCTTGCGGCAGGCCCCGTTATTGTTGCACATCTCCGCCGCCCCGGTCAGGCCACCGGGCCACGCGCTCCAGTCGAATACGGTCTCGCGGGTCGAGCGGGCATAGCCCGGAGCCGTGCGGAACAGGCTCCGGTCATCCATCTTCGGCGCGCGCACGATCTTGCCGGGGTTCAGCGTGCCCTCCGGGTCAAAGCGATCCTTCACCGCCTCGAAGGCCCGCACGATCCGGGAGCCGAACATCTTCTCATGGAATTCCGACCGGACGATCCCGTCACCGTGCTCGCCCGAATGGCTGCCTTTGTATTCGGCCACGATATCGAAGGCTTCCTCGGCGATGGCCCGCAACTGTGTGGCGCCGACCTCTTCCCTGAGATTCAGGACGGGGCGCACATGCAACAGGCCGACACTGGCATGAGCGTACCAGGTGCCGTCCGTCCCGTGCTTGCGGAACACGCCTGTCAGGCGGTCGGTGAAGGCGGCCAGATCGGGCAGGGCCACGGCGCAATCCTCCACGAAGGAAACGGGTTTGCCCTCCGAGCGCATGGACATCATGATATTCAGTCCCTGCGTCCGCACTCCCCAGATGCGCGCCTGAAAAGCCGGATCTTCCGCCTCGATCACGCCGCCTTCGCGCGCGCTGTTCCAGGCGAAACCCAGTTCTCCCATCAGATCGCCCAGCGCCGTCAGTCGCCGACGGTTCTCCGCCGGGTCATCCCCGGCGAATTCGACCAGCAGGAGTGCGGCGGGATCACCCCGCACGAATTCATCCACGACGGGGCGAAACTGCGGAATGCCCCGGCCCAGCGCGATCATGTTGTGATCTACCAGTTCCACGGCCACCGGCCCGAGCGGCACGATATGTTGCGCCGCATCCATCGCATCATGGAAGGTCGGGAAGTGGCAGACCCCGAGTGTCTTGTGAGTCAGGGTCGGGGACAGACGAATCCGCACGTCCCGCGTGATCGCGAGCGTTCCCTCTGACCCGACGAGCAGGTGACCCATATTCACCGTCGGCCCGTCCGGCACCAGCGCATCGATATTGTAGCCGCCCACCCGACGCTGCACCGTCGGAAAACGCGCGGCGATCTCCCCGGCTTCCCGCGCTCCCAGCGCCCGCATATCCGCATCAAGCGGATCATCCGAATCCTGCGGTACAGGCCCGAAGGCGCGTAAGGCCCCGTCGGCCATCATCGCATTCAGCGCCAGCGTATTGTCGCGCATCGTTCCGTAGCGCAGCGACCGCGAACCGCAGGAATTATTCGCCGCCATGCCGCCGATGGTGGCGCGGCTTGCGGTCGAGACATCGACCGGAAACCACAGCCCGTCTTTCCTGATCCCGGCATTGAGGCGATCCAGCACGAGGCCCGGCTCCACCACCGCCTCGCGCTCTGCCGGATCGTAATCGATGACGCGGTTGAGGTGTTTCGAGAAATCGATGACGAGGGCATCATTGACCGTCTGCCCCGCCTGACTGGTCCCGCCGCCTCTTGGCAGGACGCACAGGCCCTGTTCCCGTGCGAAATCCAGCGTCGCCTCCACATCCTGCCACCGTTTCGGCACGACCACGGCGCGGGGCATGATCTGGTAGATCGAGGCATCTGTGGCATAGCGGCCCCGGTCGAAGGCATGGCTCAGCACATCCCCTTCGATCCGCGCGGAAAGGCGGTCGTAATCGGGTCGATCCGGCAGGGGAGCATCGGGCATGGTACAGATCCGGTTCGGGGGGAGGGCGGTCCCTATCTTCCAGACAATCCCTGCGGACTGCAAGTACCGTCACCCGAAACGAAAAAGGCGACTGCCGGTGCAGCCGCCTTCCCGGACCGTCGCCGTCGAGGGCCGCTTACATCCTGAGACGCGCGCGCAGGGCATCGCCCGACACGGCCCCGGTTTTGTTCGTGTGCTTTTCCTCTGGAATCGGCTTGCGATGATATTGCTCAGCGCCTTCGACCTCGCAGATTTTGAGATTGCTGCGAAAGGCGTAACCCGCCTGCGATTCATTCCGCCAGGCCACGATCGCAGGGCTTTTGCGAATGCATTTGCCGTTCTTGTACACTTCGATCAAGGCGACGCGGCGTGTCTGTCCCCGTGCGGAAATGCGGACACCTCCATCCGAATAATCATGCAGGGTACATTCCACGCCGTCGATCACGACTTTCATATTCCCGGCGCGATGGCGCTCGTGGAGGCGGTAATCCGCCGGATTAACCTTTTTGCCGAACATTACTCATTTTCTCCAGACACGAGGGGCTACAAGGCCGGTTGCGAACGGCTCCGGTTGCTGGCCCGGACTGTGATTTTACGCAAACCGGATTGATCAAATGATAATGAAACAGGAAACCTGTGGAATCCCGCGAGGTTGTGAAGAGCACGGGAACGTGATCCGTGCCATAACGCTTTGTGCATAAGTCCGCCGTCCGATCCTCGCCTTACCCGGAGATATCATGCTTGCGTTTCACAAAGGCCTGATCTCGGTCATCGCGATCCTGTTCATAGGGCTTGGTATATGGCTCATGCTCTATCCGCTGGCCGTGGAGAGCCTCTATCCGATACGGCTGGAGGGGCCGATGGCCGTATCGGAAGTCCGCGCCGTCTTCGGCGGATTGATGGGCGGTGTCGGCGCAGCCGTGCTCTGGCTGGTCCGGCGCAGGAGTCGGGCGAAAGAGGGCGGGGTGGTCATGCTGTTCGTCTTCGGCGGATTGCTCGTCGCGCGGGTCGTGGGGCTGGCAGGCGAGGGAATACCGCACGGGCCTGTGCTGAACGAGACGATCTTCGAGGGGGTCGTCTTCATTCTCATCCTCGTCACGACATGGACGATCCGGCACCGGGAATAATCATAGTGCAACGCGATAAGATTTCGCCATGAGCCACGAAGTGCCGAAAACATCCGCTTGCGACACGCAGCATCCTGAGTAGTTCGGCTCTTTCCGATTGCGTTTTGCTCTAACGGCAGAGTGCATTGCACGGGATTCCATCGCCATTCCCGTCGAGATCCGTATTGCCGCACTGGTCGAGCTGAAACCGGGCTTCCTCGCATGACAGCACTTGCCCACAACGCTTTTTCCGGTTGCAGGAAAACGCGACCAAAGGGGCCTTGAACAAGAGCGCACCGAGCGCGCTGCTCTGTGCTTTCAGTCTTTCCTCCATGATCTCTCTGGTTTTTCCGCAGAGTTTCTCGCAGGGGATGCCATTGCCGTTTCCATCGCGCGCCTTATGGCCGCAATCGCGCAGAAAATAGACCGCCTCGGCGCAATTCTTCATGGCCTTGCAGGTTTTCTTCGGCGTACAGGAAAATCCCTGGGCATGAGCGGGTAGTGCGAGAAGCCACGCCGTCGTGGCGACAGTGATCATGGTCCCTGATAGGGCGGTGATGGTGGAGCAGATCATTCTTCATTGTACGTCGCTTTTGTGGCCGTGCAATAGCGTCCGGCGAATCTGCTTGCACCATTCTTCCTCATCCGCTATGCGCGCCTCACTTCACAGGTGTGCTTCGGGTGCGCGGGACAGACAGCCCCCGCCGCATCCAACCGGTGTCCGCTTCGACGGGATGTATGTCTCGCCGCTCGGATGACAGGCGCACCGAGGATCAACCGGAAAAAAAATCGGAGACGACATGGCTCTGCCAGAGTTCACCATGCGTCAGCTTCTGGAAGCTGGCGTTCACTTCGGGCACCAGACCCACCGCTGGAACCCGCGCATGGACACCTATATCTACGGCTCGCGCAACGGCGTGCATATCGTGGACCTCACCCAGACGGTTCCGATGCTGCACACCGCGCTCGTCGCCGTGCGTGACATGGTCGCCAAGGGCGGGCGCGTCCTCTTCGTCGGTACCAAGCGCCAGGCGCAGGAGCCGATTGCCCAGGCCGCCGAACGCAGCGCGCAGTATTACATCAACCACCGCTGGCTCGGCGGAATGCTGACCAACTGGAACACGGTTTCCAAATCCATCAACCAGTTGAAATCGCTCGAAAGCGAACTGGAAGACGGCGGCACCGGCTACACCAAGCGCGAGCTTCTCAGCCGTCAGCGCAAGCGCGACAAGCTTTCCCTCGCACTGGGTGGCATCAAGGAGATGGGGTCAGTCCCCGACATGCTCTTTGTGGTCGATACCAATAAAGAAGAGCTGGCGATCAAGGAAGCCAACCGGCTGAACATCCCGGTTGTCGCGATCCTTGACACCAACTGCAATCCCGCAGGCATCGACTATCCGATCCCCGGCAATGACGATGCGAGCCGTGCGATCTCGCTCTATGTCGATCTGATCGCCGCTGCCGCACTTGATGGTATCAGCGTCGCCGCCGGAGCATCCGGTGTCGATATGGGCGAGATGGACGAGCCGATGATGGAGGAACTTCCCGCCGAGGAAGCCGCCCCCGCCGAGGTCGCCCCCGCCGCCGACGCGACGGAAGCCGCGCCCGCCTGAGCCGCCGCGACCCGCTCTTGAAACCTGTTATCGCACGCCTGATATGAGGCGTGCGATTTCCCGTAAATTTACAGTGCCGCGCCCCACCGGGGGCGTCGGCCCCTAATGTGAGGAGGGCTCACCATGGCGATCACGGCTGCAATGGTGAAGGAACTGCGCGACAAGACCGGCGCAGGCATGATGGACAGCAAGAAGGCGCTGACCGAGAATAACGGCGACATGGAAGCATCCGTGGACTGGCTGCGCTCGAAGGGCATCGCGAAGGCCGACAAGAAGGCCGGTCGCACCGCTGCCGAGGGCCTTGTCGGCGTCGCGGCAGAGGGCACCGTCGGTGCGGCGGTCGAGGTAAACTCCGAGACCGATTTCGTCGCGCGCAATGCCGAGTTTCAGGAGATGGTCGGCGAGATCGCGACTGTCGCGAGGGATATCGACGCCACCGGCCACGACACAATTGCCGCCGTTCAGGGCGCGAACGTGCCGTCCTCCGGCAAGTCGGTCGAGGAGCATATCAAGGATAAGGTCGCGACCGTCGGCGAGAACATGAATGCCCGCCGCGCTGCGCGCCTGACCGTGAACGAAGGCGTTGTCGCCTCCTATGTCCATAACGCGGCTGCGCCCGGCATGGGCAAGATCGGCGTTCTGGTCGCGATGGAATCCACCGGCGATGCCGCGAAGCTTCAGGAACTGGGCCGTAAGATCGCGATGCATATCGCGGCGACCAGCCCCGCTTCGCTCGATGTCGATGATCTCGATCCTTCCCTTGTCGAGCGCGAGAAAAGCGTTCTGACCGAGCAGGCCCGCGAATCCGGCAAGCCCGATGCGGTCATCGAGAAGATGATCGTGGGCCGGATGAACAAGTTCTATCAGGAAGTCTGCCTCATGAAGCAGGATTTCGTGATGAACCCGGATCTCAGCGTCGAGAAAGCCGTTGCCGAGGCCGAAGGCGATATCGGCGCGCCGGTGAAGATCGCGGCCTTCTCCCGCCTCGCCGTCGGTGAAGGCATCGAGAAAGAAGAAGAGGACTTCGCCGCCGAAGTCGCAAAGACCATGGGCGGCTGACAGCCTCTCGCAGACACGCCTCCGGCCTTTTCAGCCCCGTATTCGAGAGAATGCGGGGCTGAATTGTTTCTCCGTCCCGCCGAATGCTATCCCCTCAACCCGGCTCCTACTCTGCGCCACCCAGCGCCCGCGCCACGAGGTTCTGGAAATGATGCGCCGCGTGTTCGCTGATCTCGGATCGCTCCGCATCCACCATGAAACGTCCCTGATGGTACCCGCGTGAATGCAGCCCGCGCTGCACGTCTTCCACGAGGTCCACGTCCTCCGGCCCCAGAACGTCGCGGAAATAGGCCAGCGCCTTTTCCTCGGTCTCCGTGAGGGTCTTGCCCGGTGCGTGATAGGCGAAGACCTGATGCGTCACTTCGGGGGCCGTGGGCAGGAACGAGAAAGTTCCCACCCCCGTCGTGCCGGGAAATTTCGCAAAGGCCAGCGTCGGCCAGAGATAGAGCGTCGAGAATGTCCGGTCATCCGTCTGCGGGTCATAGTCATAGGCGCTGTTATCGGGCCGTGTCCCGCCCCACTGGATCGACCAGTATTCATGCGTCTCGACCTCATAGGTCGGCATTTCCACCAGATCGACGAAGGCTTTATGCGCCGTCGAGCAATGATAGCATTCCAGCAGGTTGTCCCCGACATTCTTCCAGTTGCCCGCAATGTCGAAGACCACATCCTCCCCGCCTTTTTTCAGCGACGCCGCATCGGGGCACAGGGCCAGCAACCGTTCCTCGGCCCCCGGATAGACCTCCGCCATGGGCCTTGCTTCGGGGTCGAGATTGACGAAGACGAACCCGGCGAAGACATCCACCGCGATTTCCGGGACCGGGAATTCCGACCGGTCGAACCCCTCCACCTTCGCGCAGTTCGGGGCCGCTATCAGGTTGCCGTCATGGTCGTAGCTCCAGGCATGATACGGACAGACCAGCAGCTTGCGGGCCTTGCCTCGCCCCCGCAGCAGCGAATGCCCCCGGTGCTGGCACACGTTGTGGAACGCCTTGATCGGCCCGCCTTCGGTGCGGATCACGTAAATCCGCTGATCCGCGATCTCTGTCGTCAGGTAATCCCCCGCTTCGGCGAATTCCGATGTGTGGCCGACATAGATCCATGATTTCAGGAAGATCGCCTCTGTTTCCGCGCGCAGGACATCGGGATCGACATACATCGACGCGGGCAGGGTATAGGATTTCCCCGCATCGGAATCGAACCGGTCCAGATCAGTTCCCGGTCGCGCCATCATATCGTCCATCGTTCCCTCCGTCCTTACAGGTCGCTGTGCCGGTCCTTCAGCGGCGAAATCCCGAACCGCTCCCGATATACCTTGGTGAAATGCGAATGTGAGCCGAAGCCTGTCGCCGCCGCAACGTCGATGATCTTCGCGGGCGTCCCGTGCAGCAGCGCCCGCGCATGGCGTAATCGCATGTCGCGATAGAAATCAGTGGGTGTGTCGCCCGTATATTGCCGGAACAGCCGGTGCAATTGTCGCCGGGTCAGCCCGATGGTTCGGGACAGCTCGATCATCGAGACGGGTTGATCGAGATTGGCCTCCATCGTCTCTATGGCCCTTGCCAGCGGAGCCGAGCGCGCCTTGGCCTTGTAGAGCGACGCACTCGCCTGCCGGTCCACGGTCGAGCGCACGCGCTCCACCTGCATCATCTCGGCGGTTTTCGAGGCGATCCGCCCGCCAAGATCATCGTCGATGATCCGCAGCATCATATCAATCGCCGCCGCGCCGCCCGAACAGGTCAGCCGGTCCCGATCAATGCAGAATAACTGGTCGGTGACCTCGATATCCGGGAATGTCTCGCGGAATACCCCGGCGTCATACCAGTGCAGCGCGCAGCGATACCCGTCCAGCAGCCCCGCCTTGGCGAGGATATGGCTTCCGGCGGAAATCCCTCCCAGCGGTACACCGCGACTGGCCATTCGCCGCAGCCACGCCTGAATCTTCGGATGATGGGCTTCCCCGGATGGGAATTCGCTGCCTGCACAGACGAACAGCATCGCGGGATCGCCGTCGCCGATATCGGCTCCCGCCTGAATATCCAGCCGGTTCGACGCCTTTACCAGCCCCCCGCCCAGCGCATAGGTGCGGTAGCGGTAACGCGCGGACTCGGCATAGCCATTGGCATGGCGCAGGGCATCGAGCGCCGAACTCAGGCACACGAGCGGAAACCCCTGTATCAGCAGGAATCCGATCTCGATCTCGCCCTGCTGCTCCAGCATGGGGGTGGCCTCCCGAAAGCATGAGCCGACAGTCTGCGAGGGCGTACCGGGCGCTGCAAGCGGTTTTTCGACAGAATATCGTGCTGATTTGGGGTATCATGAAACCACACGACTAGCGCAATGTTCCATCACGCTTTTTCGCGCCGAAAACGCTTGACTCTGTTGGGCGGAAGGGCGATTGACCGGCCATCAAAGGATAGCCTGCCCGCCCTGCGCGGGCCAGATACGGGACGACAATGAAGACATTCTCAGCAACGCCGTCGGATATCGAGAAGGAATGGATCGTCATCGACGCATCCGGCATCGTTCTCGGGCGACTGGCCTCGGTGATCGCGGCGCGTCTGCGCGGCAAGCACAAGACGACCTTCACCCCCCATATGGATTGCGGCGACAACATCGTCGTCATTAATGCCCAGAAGGTGAAGCTGACCGGAAACAAGCGCACCGACAAGCGCTATTACTGGCATACCGGCCACCCCGGCGGAATCAAGCACCGCACAGCGGACCAGATCCTTGACGGTCGCCACCCGGAGCGCGTGGTCGAGGCCGCTGTCCGCCGCATGATGCCCGGTGGTCCGCTCACCCGCAAGCAACTCAAGAACCTGCGCGTCTATGCGGGCGACAAGCATGAACAGGAAGGGCAGCAGCCCCGTGTTCTCGACATCGCCGCAGCCAACGTCAAGAATGCACGGAGCGCCTGATCCAGATGGCCGATGAAATCAAATCCCTCAGCGACCTCAAATCAGCGGTCGGTCCCGAATCCGCAGACGGTGGCGGCGAGACCGCCGTTCTGGAGCGCCCCTCCGAGGACGCCCCCGTCTACGAGCAGAAGCGCGACGAGCATGGCCGCTCCTATGCGACCGGCAAGCGTAAAGACGCGATTGCCCGTGTCTGGGTGAAGCCCGGCAAGGGCACCATCACCGTCAACGGTCGTGAGCTGGCGAAATACTTCGCCCGTCCCGTCCTCCAGATGGTGATCGGCCAGCCCTTCACCGTCGCCGGTGTCACGGGCCAGTTCGACGTCATCTGCACCGTCAAGGGCGGTGGCCTCTCCGGTCAGGCCGGCGCGGTCAAGCACGGCATCTCCAAGGCGCTGTCGCTCTATGACCCCTCGGTGCGCCCCGCGCTCAAGAAAGCCGGTTTCCTCACCCGCGACTCCCGCGTCGTGGAGCGCAAGAAATACGGCAAGGCCAAGGCCCGCAAGAGCTTCCAGTTCTCGAAGCGCTAGGCCGATCTTTCGATCACGCTACGCAAAGCAAAGCCGCTCCCTCCTGGGGGCGGCTTTTTTCCTGTCAGTCCCGCAAATGCCGGAAGCCCCCGCCGCCCTGCGAGATGTCCGTCGTCGCGACTGACGCGGAGCATTATCCTGCAAACAACTGTCCCGGACCCCGCCCCGCCGTTTCCATCCCGGCGAGGCGCAGCATATGCCAGCCCAGCGCCAGATTGCTCGTCAGTACGGGCACCCCCGTTGCCGCCTCCGCCCGTTCGATGATCCCGAGGCCGCGCAGGTTGGTGCAGGATGCGAACACCGCATCGCAGGGTGCCATCCCCGCCACCATCTCCACTGCCGCCAGCGTCGAGGTTTCGGAAATCCCGGCCACGACACGATCCTCCCCCTGCTCGAACGATCCGAAGCCCGCGATCTCCAGCCCCGCCTCCTCAAGTCGCCCGCGCATGGCCGCCGAGACTGTCGCCACATAGGGCGTCACGAAGCCCAGCCGCTTCACCCCCAGATGCGAACACGCCGCCAGCAGGGCCGAAAGCGGGTTCGTCACCGCCACCCCCGGATGCGCCCCGCGCACGAGGTCCGCCACCCGATCCGCCCCGATCACCGTCGCCCCGGATGTGCAGCCATAGCCGACCACACTCACCTCGGGGGGCAGCAGGGCGGCGGTCATCGGCAACGCCGCCTCCATCGCCGCCAGCGTCTCCTCCGTCACCTCCGGCGCATTCGGTATCCGCGCGTGATAGAGGCCGAACCCGTCGAACATCCCGCGCAATTCCGGCTCGATGGTCAGATCCGTCTGCAACACGATCAACCCGAAGGCCCCCGCCGCACAGGCCGCCCCGTCACTCTCGAAATCCAGTTTCATCGCACTCACCCTCAGATAATCGGTAGTTCCGGCGCGGCCCGCTGCGTCAGCAGGCGGGGGCCGTCCTCCGTCACCACGATATTCTCTTCCGTCACCATCATCCGCCCCGGCCCCACGCCTATCGACGGCTCCAGCGTCAGCACCATCCCCGGCTCCAGCACTCGGGTTTCGAAGGCGGCCAGCGACGGCTCCTCGGTCAGCTCGGTTCCGAGGCCATGCCCCAGCCGCCCGATCCCGCCATCCGCATCGCCCAGCACCCCGGCCATGGCCGCGTAGACCTCCGCACAGGTCCGCCCCGGCCTCGCCGCTGTCAGCCCCGCCTCGGTCGCCTTCCACAGTGTTCGGTAGGCTTGTTTCGCCGCTTCGCTCGCATGGGTGATCGCGAAATTCCGATCAAAGTCGCAGAAATACCCCCGCAAACTTGCCCCCGTATCGAGCATCAGAACGTCGCCCGCCCGCAGCGGCGTCGCATCGGGCGGCGAGATCACGTCTTCATACCCGCCTTGCCCCGCTCCGCCGACCACATACGGCACCTCCTCGGCCCCTTCCTCCAGCAGCGCGATGCGAAACGCCCGAAACGCCTCGTTCAGCGCCATGCCCTCCGAGAACAACGCCCCCGCCCGCGCAAAGGCCCGCGACCCCACTGCACAGATCGCCGCCACTGCCTCGATCTCGGCGGGCGATTTCACGTAACGCAGGTTCCACACAAGCGCCGAGGCATTCACCGGCTCGATCTCCAGCCGCCGGAAATCGGCCATCGCCATCCGCAACGCACTCGCGCGCCCCATCGGCATCCCGACCACCCGGTACGGTGCCAGCGCATCGCGCAGCAGCGATACCCCGTCATCATCCGGGTGCGGCGACGACCAGACCCGCACATCCCGCACCCATGTCGCGCGCATCAGCGCCTCGCCGATGCCCGGAATCACGGCGACCGGCTCACCCTCACGCGGCACGATCAGGAACCACGGGCGCGTTGAGGACTGCCAGAACGCCGTCCGAAAGCCCGTGAAATACCGGACCTCCACCTCCGTCATCAGCAACAGGGCATCCATCCCCGCCGCCGCCATGGCGGTCTGCGCCCGCGCGACCCGCGCCGCGTATTCCTCGGGCGGAAAATCAGGCATCGGGGCCTTCCGATACATAGATCAGCGCCCGCATTCCCGCCTCCGGCATCCCGAGCAATCCGGCAAAGCCTCCGGCCCCCGAGGGTGTCGTCGCCATGCCCGCTGCACCCAGCCGTTCCGCCGCCGCCCGTCCCTCATCCTCGGAGACCAGCAGATACGCATCCGCCTCCCGTGCCAGATATTTCAGCGCCAGATGCGACGGCTCCTTGCAGTCGAGCCGCCCCATGCAGGAAACCGGCCCCGGTGCCAGCACCGGTTTTCCGGCCTCGACGCTGGCGTAAAGGGCCGGGGCGGCCTCCGGCTCCACCACCACCAGCTTCACGGCATCGCCCCAGACCAGCCGCGCCGATGCCGCCCCGCCGATAGCCATGCCCCCGACCCCCGCTTGCAGGAAGACATGCGTGGGCGGTTCGGGCATCTGTTCCCCCGCCTCGCCGCCCATGGTCAGATAGCCTTCCATGATATCGCGGGGGGGCTGCGTATAGCCCGGCCAGGATGTATCCGACAGCAGGTGCCAGCCATGGGCCTCGCCGTCGGTCATCGCGGCGGTCAGGCTTTGTGCATAGTCCTCGCCTGCCCGCCGTACATCGGCCCCCATGCCGCGCAGGCGTTCAGCGAAACTTTCCGGCACCGTGTTCGACAGGTAGACGACGGCCCTGGCCCCGAACAGCTTTGCTCCGGCGGCCAGCGAAATCCCGTGATTGCCCGCACTGGCCGAGACATAGGTGCGCCCCGCCAGAGCGGTTTCAGGATCGCCACCCGCTGCGACGGCCTCCTTGGCCAGCGCATAGGCCGCGCCCAGTGCCTTGAAACTGCCCAGCCCCATCCGCTGCCGCTCGTCCTTCGCGTGCAGCGCCGCGATGCCGAGATCCGAGGCCAGCCCGTCCAGCGCCACCAGCGGCGTCTCCATCGCCACGGGGCATCGCGCATAAAGCGCCCGCGCCCCGGCCATATCGAGGGAAATCTCCCCCTCCGCCATGCCCTCTTCAGAGGGCAGGCCCCTGCCACGCAGCGGGTTGTTCAGAATATGCATCAAAGCCTCCGGTCAAATGACCGAACGACCCTGCCTCAGCCCGCATGAAACGCAAGCGAATGTTGATGGAGAGAGGGATGATCCTCAGTCGTCATAGACCGGCGGCTCCGGCAATTCGCCCTCCGGCCCCCAGGGGGCGACGACCACTGCCGACAGCGAGTTCTTCGGCGAGCCTTCGATGATCTTGTCCGAGTAGCTCAGATAAACCAGCGCATTGCGCGCCGGATCATAGAACCGCACGACCTGTAGTTTCTTGAACAGGATCGAGGTGCGTTGCTGGAACACGCCTTCGCCAGCCTCCAGCTCGTCCCTGTAGCTGATCGGACCGGTCTGACGGCAGGTGATGGAGGCGTCCGCCGTGTCTTCGGCCAGCCCAAGCGAGCCGCGAATGCCCCCCGTCTTCGCCCGCGACAGGAAACACGCGACCCCGTCCACCTTGGGATCATCGAAGGCTTCGACGACGATCTTGTGGTTCGCGCCGAGCAGCTTGAAGACCGTGGACACTTCCCCGATCTCGTCGGCCAGAGCGGGCAGGGCAAGGGCCATGGCGGCACCGGCGGCGAGCAAAAGGCGTTTCATCGCGACATCTCCAGAACTCATACGATTGTCTGCCCTGAGATGGGGCACCGTGTCCCCGCATTCCACCCCTATCGTTTCACCAGCCCCCATGGACCGGGTATCGGCGCTTCCTCATGGGGCATTTCCGGCCAGTAGGGCGGCCTGCCGCGCAGTATCCAGAGCAGCGCGATCCCGGCGATTCCGGCGACGAACCCGCCGATATGCGCGAAATAGGCGACCCCGCCGCCCTCCACGCCCCATTGCGCCACGCCCATCACCACCTGAAGCGCCATCCAGCCGCCCAGCACGATCCATGCTGATAGCGGCACGACTTTGATAATGATGACGATGATGAACAACACATCCACCCGTGCCTTGGGGAACAACAGCAGATACCCCCCCATCAGCCCCGCAATCGCTCCCGATGCTCCGACATTGGGGATCTCGGACATCGGATCCACCGCAATCTGCGCCGCCGATGCGACCAGCCCGCAGAGCAGATAGAAGACCAGAAAGCCCACATGCCCGAGATAATCCTCCAGATTATCCCCGAACACCCACAGGAACAGCATGTTCCCGGCGAGATGCATCCACCCCCCGTGCATGAACATGCAGGTCATGAGCGTATGCAGTTCCTCCCCCGCATACACCTCCGCCGGCACCATCGCCCAGGTGTCAAATACCCGGTAGACCTCATGTTCGGGCAGAAAGCCGTAGCTGACATAGATCAGCACATTGATCGCGATCAGCGCATAGGCGACATAAGGCACCCGGTTCGACGGGTTGTGATCTCGAAAAGGAAACATCGCTCGACCCGCCGGTTACAGGAGAACACTGACGCTACTCTATCGGCCCCGATATGGGAAGGCGGAGGCAGGGCAGGGCAA
>CAKZUT010000189.1 GCA_937922185.1 uncultured Neomegalonema sp. | reverse complement strand
TGTTGCTGCGACCGATGGGGCAGGCGCTGGACGGCGTTGCCCTTGCGCTGTGTGCGGCGGGCGGATTGATCTATTCGGCGGGTACGCTGGTCTATACGCATCCCGGTATGCGCTATAAGAACGCGATCTGGCATGGCATCGTGCTATGCGCCTCGATCTGCTTCTTCGCGGCGATCATGGTGAGTTTTTAGGGGAGGGGCTTAGCCTTTCACTCTGACCGCTCTTCCCCGGACCAGCAGCGCAGGACTGCGTCCCGCACCGCATCCGGGGAAGCGCAAAAACAGTCAGCCTCCAAGGCGGTTGGTATTATTTGGTCAGCCTTTAATTGGCCTCCGGCCTCCATTGCGCGCTGTGAACGACCACCGGCTTTCAGCCGGTGGTCGTTCGCAACTGACCTTTTACCAACCCCTTCGCACGTTTGACAAATTTTGCCAACATATGTCATCTTCTCATCAGGAGGACTGGCCATGGCGACAATGAATATCTCGCTTCCCGACCCCATGAAGGACTGGGTCGAGACCCAGGCGCAGGGCGGGCGCTATAGCAACACGAGCGACTATGTCCGTGACCTCATCCGCAAAGATCAGGACCGCGTCTCGAAGATCGCAGCCATGCAGCGCCTTGTAGATGAAGGGCTGGCAAGCGGTGTCAGCGATAAGTCGATGACGGAAATCCGCGAAGAGGCGCGCGCACGGGCTGGCGTGCCTGCGAAAGACGGCGATGGCCTATAGGCTCACGTTGGCAGCGACGGAAGACCTTATCCATATCTACGGTGAAGGCGTGCGGCTCTTCGGGGCGACTCAAGCCGAAAAATATCAAGACGCACTGGAGTATCGTTTCGAGCTTTTGGAAGCGAACCCGCGTATGGGTCGTGAACGTCTCGAACTCACGCCGCCCATGCGGATAAACCCCTGTGGCTCGCATATCATCGTCTATCTGATCGATGAGAACGACGACGTGCTGATAGTCAGATTACGCCATCATCGCGAGGACTGGATCAATGATCCTGCGAGAGAAGACTGAGCGTTTGGCGACCATGAACGCCACTCCCCACCCAAAAACGACACCCTGTCGCAATCGGACAAGAATCGCGCATCCACCGGGATGACGCTGAGCGGGCTGCGAGAGGGGAGACGACCATGACGATGCACAGACGCCTGCGTCCCTTCAACACGAAGGAAACCTACCCGGAGCAGAGCCTCGATAACGATCTCTCGCAGGGTGTGGTCGCGCGGGGCACGATGGTGTTCCTGCGCGGTCAGGTCAGCTCGAATCTCGATACCAGCGAAAGCCTGCATCCCAATGATGCGGAGAAGCAGACCGAGCAGACGATGCGAAATATCGAGATGCTGCTTGGGGAGGCGGGCACGACGATGGAGAGCATCTGCCGCATCGTCGTCTATCTCACCGATATCCGCTACCGCGAGCCGGTCTATCGCGAGATGGGCAAATGGCTGAAGGGGGTCCACCCCTGTTCGACCGGACTGGTGGTCAACGCGCTTGCCCGCCCCGAATGGGTGGTCGAGATCGAGGTCACCGCCGTGATCCCGGACTAGGCCCGTGAGAACGCTCCCCACCGCCCCTGACCTCCTCTCGCATCTGGCGACGGTTGCGAACGGGCCGCTGGAGCGGGCGACCGGCGCGCACCCGGCTCTCTATCTCAGCGAGGAGATCGCGTCGCTGGAGACGGACGCCATCTTTCGCCGCGACTGGCATTGCCCCGGCCTCGCCGCCGAAATCCCGAACCCCGGCGACTATCTGACCTTCACCATCGCGGATGATCCGGTCTTCTGCATCCGCGACAGGTCCGGCACGGTCCGCACCTATGCCAATGTCTGCCGCCATCGCATGATGCAGCTTCTGGAGGGCAGCGGCTGCACCAGCCGCATCGTCTGTCCCTATCATGCCTGGACCTATGATCTGAACGGTCGCCTGATCGGTGCGGGCCATATGGAGCGCACGCAGGCCTTCGACCGCAAAGCCATCTGCCTGCCCGAGATTCGCACCGAGATCTGGAATGGCTGGATCTACATCACGCTCGATCCCGATGCCGGGCCGGTCGCTGAATCCCTCGCGCCGCTGGGCGAGGTCGTCGCGCGCTATGGCATGGAGAATTATGTCCCGGTGGTCCGGGAAGATCATGTCTGGAACACGAACTGGAAGCTGCTGACCGAGAACTTCATGGAGGGGTATCACCTGCCCGTCGCCCATAAGGCGACCGTCGGCGCGTGGTTCCCGGTCGAGAAGACGGTCTTTCCCGAAGGCGTGCATGACAGCTTCACCTACCAGACCTTCCAGAAGACCGGCAACGCCACCTACGGACAGGCTCATCCCGACAATACCGCGCTGGAGGGGGACTGGCGCAATACCTCCGTCCTGCCGACTGTCTTTCCGGCGCATATGTATGTGCTGGCCCCCGATCACCTCTGGTATCTCTCCCTGCGCCCGCGCGGTATCGGGCAGGTCGATGTGCGCTTTGGCGTGGCGCTGGCCCCGGAGGTCGATGCCATGCTCGGCTTTGCCGACGAGCGCGCGGCATGGATCGCCGATCTGGTCACCTTCTTCGACCATGTGAATACCGAGGATCGACAGGTGGTCGAGGGCATCTATGCCGGGGCCTGCTCCTCCCATGCCGCCCCCGGCCCGCTGAGCTGGCTGGAGCGCGAGATTCACGATTTCCAGAAATACCTCTCGTCACGGCTGGGTACAGGAGCCACCCCATGACCTTTTCTCTCGCAGGCCGCTGTGCCCGCACCGGCATGTTCGGCGTGGCGATCACGACTTCCTCGATCTCCGTCGGCTCCCGCTGTCCCCATGCGCGGGCCGGTGTGGGGGCGGTGGCCACCCAGAACGTCACCGATCCGCATCTGGCCACGCTGGTACTGGATGCGATGGAATCGGGGCAGGACGCCGCCACGGCCATTGCCGGGGTCGTGCAGGGGCGCGCGCATATCGATTATCGCCAGCTTACCGCCGTGGATGCCAGCGGCACCACCGCCCATTTCACGGGTCGGCATATCCTCGGCACCAATGCCGTCAGCGAGGGCCGCGACTGCATCGCCGCCGGAAACCTCCTGTCCGGCACGGCGGTCGTGCGGGCGATGACCGAAGGCTTCGAATCGGACCCTGCCGCCCCTCTGGCCGACCGCCTGCTGCGCGGTCTTGAAGGCGGGGTCGCGGCGGGGGGCGAGGAAGGCCCCACCCATTCCGCCGCCCTGATCGTGGCCGACAGGATGCCCTTCTATCTGGTGGATCTGCGCGTGGACTGGGATGATGACGACCCCGTCGCAAGGCTGCGCGGCCTCTGGACCGCCTACGAACCCCAGATGCAGGACTACCTCAACCGCGCCATCGATCCTGTGGCCGCGCCCAGCTACGGCGTCGCGGGCGACCCGTAACCTGCCTCCGCGTTGCACTCCGTTCCTATCCGGGATAGGGAATGCGGCTGATTGGGGCGATGAGGGAACACCCACCAATGGCATTCGAGACCATCACCGTCGAAACGCGCGAGCATGTCGGCGTCATCACGCTGGACCGGCCCGAGGCGCTGAACGCGCTGAACGGCGCGCTGATCGCGGAACTGGCAACGGCGGTACGCCGCTTCGAGGAAGACGCCCAGATCGGGGCTATCGTCATCACCGGTTCCGAGAAAGCCTTTGCCGCCGGGGCCGATATCAAGGAAATGGCCGAGCGGACCTATCCCCAGTCGATGATCGAGGATTTCATCGGCGGTGACTGGGAAGCCGTGTCCAGAGCGCGCAAGCCCGTCATCGCCGCCGTCTCCGGCTATGCGCTGGGCGGGGGATGCGAACTGGCCATGATGTGCGACATCATCCTCGCGACCGACTCGGCCCGATTCGGCCTGCCCGAGATTACCCTCGGGGTGATTCCCGGCGCGGGCGGCACCCAGCGCCTGGTGCGGGCGGTGGGCAAGGCCAAAGCGATGGAGATGATTCTCTCGGGCCGCTTCATGGCCGCCGAGGAGGCCGAGCGCGCCGGTCTGGTCAGCCGCATCGTTCCCGATGCCGAGCTGCTGGACGAGGCCGTGAAGGTCGGCGAGAAGATCGCCGCCATGTCCCTGCCTTCGGTGATTCTCGCCAAATCCGCCGTGAACCGGGCCTTTGAAACCACACTGGAGGAGGGCATCCGCTACGAGCGCGCGGTGTTCTACTCGCTGTTCGCGACCGAGGACCAGAAGGAGGGCATGGCCGCCTTCGTCGAGAAGCGTCAGGCCCGTTTCAGGGACCGCTGATCCGCCTGCTGCAAAGCCTGTTGACGCGCGGGGTTTTTCCACTGTAAAAGCCGCGCCTTATCCCGCAATAAACAAGCACGAAAGCGCCCCATGGCCAATTCGCCCCAAGCACGCAAGCGCATCCGCCAGATCGAGCGCCGCACCGAAGTCAACAAAGCCCGCCGCACCCGGATGCGCGGTTTTCTCCGCAAGGTCGAGGAAGCCATCGCGTCCGGTGATTCCGAGGCCGCGCGCGAGGCCCTGCGTCTCGCCCAGCCCGAAATCATGCGAAGCGCCAACAAAGGCATTGTTCATAAAAACACTGCCAGCCGCAAGATTTCGCGTCTCTCCAGCCGCGTCAAAGCACTCGCCAACTAGGTCTTGTGTCCCGAAGATTTATCGAGCCGTCGTCCCGGAGAGAATCGGGGCGGCGGCTTTTTCTTGACCTGTTTGCGTCAATGAATTTTTTGCCGGATTCGGAAAATTACCCGTCTTGCTCCCCTCCTTAACAGCGGGTTAAAGTCCTCTCAGACTCAAAGCACCGGAAGAATTGTTGAATACATTCCTTGTATTCGCTGTACGGTTGTTTTTGTCATTTGGGGCAGGTGTCTTGCGTATTTGTTTTAGGAGTTTTCCGTTGGAAGCGAAATACAGTTCCTGCTGTGCATTTTAGTTGCCGATATTCAGGTTCCGTACAAGCGTTCGGTCGGACGACGCTGTTAAAAAACATATTTTCGGGGAGCGGGTAGACTGATGGAGCATGGGGATGCCGAACGCACATGGGACGAGATTCGCACGGCCTTCCGGGGCGAGATCGGTGAAGCCAGCTATCGGAGCTGGATCGGTGTTCTGACCCTTGATGCGGTCGAGCGCGACACGGTTCACCTCGCCGCTCCGAACCGGTTCATCTGCGAGCGGGTTTCGGGCCGCTTCGGTGCCCGCCTTCAGGAAATGTGGCAGGCCAGAGCCTGCGGGGTGCGCTCCATCGGCTTCGTCGTCCGCGCGGGCGCTGATTCCGAGCCGTCCACGCCGATTCAGGTGCCCGCCGCCGATGCGATCGTTCCGGCCTCGCCCCGCCTGAGCCTGAGCGCCGATGATTCGGACGCGCCTCCCCATACGCCCACCACCTTCAAGCTGGATGACCGCTACCATTTCGACAGCTTCGTGGTCGGTCAGTCGAACGAGCTGGCCAATGCCGCCGCCCGGCGGGTGGCCGAGACCGCGACCCCGGCGGCGGCGTTCAATCCGCTGTTCCTCTATGGCGGTGTGGGGCTGGGCAAGACGCACCTGATGCATGCCATCGCGTGGGAGGCGCAGGAGCGTCACCCTGATCGCCGTGTCCTCTACCTGACGGCGGAAAAGTTCATGCACCGCTTCGTTTCGGCGCTGCGCTACAAGGATACCTTCGCCTTCAAGAACGAGTTCCGTTCCGTCGATCTTCTGCTGGTGGATGATTTCCAGTTCATCGCGGGCAAGACCTCGACGCAGGAGGAGTTTTTCCACACCTTCAACACCCTGATCGACGGCAATCGTCAGATCGTCATTTCCGCCGACCGCTCGCCCAATGATCTTGAGGGCGTTGAGGAGCGCATCAAATCGCGCCTCAACTGGGGCCTCGTCGCCGATATCGGCCCGACCGATTACGAATTGCGCCTCGGCATCCTCCAGTCCAAGGCCGACGAGGCGCGGGTCGAGGTGCCGTCCCTGAAGATCGAGCCGAAAGTGCTGGAATTCGTCGCCCACCGCGTCTCCGCCAATGTGCGGGTACTGGAGGGGGCGCTGAACCGGCTGGTGGCCCATGCATCGCTGGTGGGGCGTCCCGTCACGCTCGATATGGCCCATGAATCACTGGGCGATCTCGTCCGGGCCTATGACCGCCGCCTGACCATCGACGAAATCCAGCGCAAGGTGGCCGAGCATTACAATATCCGCCTGTCGGATATGCTCTCCCCCCGACGCGCCCGTGCCATTGCCCGGCCCCGGCAGATCGCCATGTTCCTGTGCAAGGAGCTGACGGACAAGTCCCTGCCCGAGATCGGACGCAAGTTCGGGGGGCGCGATCACACCACGATCATGCATGGCATCAAGCGCGTCGCGCAGCTTGCCGACGAGGATGCCGCCCTGCGCGAGGACGTGGCCGTCCTGCGCCGGTCGCTGGAATACTGAGCATCATGCAGGGTGCGGGCCCCTGCACCGATCCCTTCAGACCAGCGCGCCGATGATATAGGCGATGGTGGCCGCGACGATGAAACCGGACGAGAGAATGGCGAAGGTCGGCGCGGTCATGGGAAGTCTCCTTCAGGAAATGAATGGCGTTCATTCCTGTCACGCCCGAGGGCACTGAACCTGTCGAATTAATTTCGGAGCGCATCCGGGGCACCGGATTTCGCGCCGTCACAGTCATGGGATATCATCGAAAAATGAACGCCGTATTGAGAACGGACGGTCAGGACGTCCCTCTCCCGCCGCACGGGGACGATCAGGCGCGGTGAACGCATAGGCTTTCAGGCGGCACAACGGGGCAATGGGCGTTGACGTATGGCGGCTGACTTGGTTCTGTTACCGGGCAGTTCTTCCCCCTTTCCGTGAGGTTTCTCCATGCGATTCGAGGCTCCAGAAACCGTCGAGGCGGCGGTTGCTCTTCTGGCCGGAGAGGCGGGCGATGCCTTCCCGCTGTCGGGGGGCACGGACCTGCTGGTCCAGATGCGCTCAGGCCGCATCGCTCCGGCCCTTGTCGTGGATACCAAGCGCATTCCGTCCCTGCGAGAGATCGCGCGTGAGGGGGATGGCTGGCGCATCGGCGCGGCGGTCTCCGGGGCCGAGATCAACGAACATGCGGAGCTGAAAGCCGACTGGCCGGGCCTGTGCCATGCGGCGGATATCGTCGGCTCGACTCAGGTATCGGGTCGCGCGACGCTGGCGGGCAATCTCTGCACGGCATCGCCCGCCGCCGACACCGTTCCGGCCATGGTCGCCGCCGGTGCGCTGGCACGGATCGCCGGGCCGCAGGGCAGGCGCGACGTGCCGGTCGAGGATATCCCCACCGGCGTCCAGAAGAACGCGCTGGGCAAGGGCGAGATGATCGAGGCGATCCTGCTGCCCGTAAAAGCCCCGAATGCGGGTGATTGCTATCTCCGCTTCATCCCCCGTACCGAGATGGATATCGCCGTGGTCGGCTGCGGGGCTTCCGTTACCGTCGATGCGGACGGCACGGTGACGGCGGCGAGGATCGCGTTGGGCGCGGTCGCTCCGACCGTCGTGGTGGTCGAGGCGGGCGCGCAGGCGATCATCGGCACGAAGCTGGAGGATGCCGCGCTCGACGCGCTGGCCGGGGCCTGCGAGGCCGCCTGCAATCCCATCGACGACAAACGCGGCACGGTCGCCTTCCGCACCGAAGTCGCGGGCACGCTCGCCCGCCGCGCCGTGAAGATCGCCGCCGACCGTGCGAGGAAAACAGCATGAACGCCATCCATGTCACCGCCGCCGTGAACGGCGATCCCGTCGAATTCCTCTGTCAGCCCGACGAAACCCTGCTCGACGTCCTGCGCGACCGGCTGGGCCTGACCGGCACCAAGGAAGGTTGCGGCACGGGCGATTGCGGGGCCTGTTCCGTCACGCTGGACGGCCGCCTCGTCTGCGCCTGCCTCGTGATGGGGGCCGAGGCCGAGGGCCGTCAGATCGGCACCATCGAGGGCATGGCCGACGGCGAGGCACTGCATCCCTTGCAGAAGAAATTCCTCGAACACGCCGCCCTGCAATGCGGCATCTGCACACCGGGTTTTCTGGTCGCTGCCAAAGCTCTGCTGGAAAAGAACCCTGACCCCACGGAAGAGGAAGTCCGCTACTGGCTCGCCGGAAACCTCTGCCGCTGCACCGGCTACGACAAGATCATCCGCGCCGTGATGGCCGCCGCTGAGGATATGAGGAAGGCTAATTCATAACGATGGAATTTGATAAAATGACATCG
>CAKZUT010000188.1 GCA_937922185.1 uncultured Neomegalonema sp. | reverse complement strand
CCCGTATCTTCGGGCCGGTTCCGCGTGAGTTGCGCGGCAAGAACTACATGAAGATCATTTCGCTCGCGCCGGAGGTGCTTTGATGGCTGCGAAACTCAAGAAGGGCGACAAGGTCGTCGTGATCGCCGGACGCGACAAGGGCGTCGAGGGTGAGATCGAACGGGTGATCCCCTCGGAAGGGCGCGCTGTCGTCTCCGGGGTCAATACGGTCATTCGCCATACCAAGCAAAGCCAGGCGTCCCAGGGGGGCCGTATCCCCAAGGCCATGCCGATCAACCTGTCGAATCTCGCCATGGTCGATCCGAAGGATGGCGGCCCCACCCGCGTCGGATTCCGTACGGAAGACGGCAAGAAGGTTCGTTTCGCGAAGAAGTCGGGAGAAACCATCGATGGCTGACGGTTCGCAGTACATCCCCCGTCTGAAGGCGGTCTACGATAACGAGATCCGCGCGAAGATGCAGGAGGAGTTCCAGTACAAGAACGCCATGCAGGTGCCCAGGCTCGACAAGATCGTGCTGAACATCGGCGTCGGCGATGCGGTACAGGACACCAAGCGCGTGAAGAAGGCCGCTGAGGAACTGGCGCTTATCGCCGGTCAGCAGCCGGTCATCACCCGCGCCAAGAATTCCATCGCCGGCTTCAAGGTCCGCGAAGGTATGCCGCTCGGTACGAAGGTCACGCTGCGCCGGGCGCGCATGTATGACTTCCTCGACCGCCTCATCACGGTGGCAATGCCCCGCATCCGCGATTTTCGCGGTGTGAAGACGGGCAGCTTCGACGGTCGGGGCAACTATGCCCTCGGCCTCAAGGAACACATCATCTTCCCCGAGGTCGATTACGATAAGGTCGATCAGGTCCGTGGTATGGACGTCATCATCTGCACGACGACGGAGAATGACGACGAGGCGCGCGCGCTTCTGAAGCATTTCAACATGCCCTTCGCGCAGCCCGGACAGTAGGGAGAGGAACGAGTACAATGGCAAAAGACGGAACCATCCAGACCAATCTGAAGCGTGAACGCCTCGTGAAGAAGTTCGCTGCAAAGCGTGCGGAACTCAAGGCGATCATCCTCGACGAGGACAAGTCGCCCGAAGAACGGTTCAAGGCCCGCCTCGACCTGGCCGAGCTGCCGCGCAACTCCGCTCCCACGCGCCTGCGGAACCGCTGCTCCATGACCGGTCGTCCTCGCGGCTACTATCGCAAGCTCAAAATGTCGCGTATCGCGCTGCGTGAACTGGCCAGCCAGGGAATGATCCCCGGCATGACCAAGTCAAGCTGGTAAGGGAGGGTTAACAGATGAACGTATCCGATCCTCTCGGCGATATGCTGACCCGCATCCGCAACGCTCAGATGCGCGGCAAATCCACCTGCCTGACCCCGGCTTCAAAGCTGCGCGGCTGGGTTCTCGATGTCCTCAAGGAAGAGGGCTACATCCGCGCTTATGAAAGCGGTCAGGATGCGCGCGGAATGCCGCAATTCGAGATTTCGCTGAAGTATTTCGAGGGCCAGCCGGTCATCCGCGAACTGTCGCGCGTTTCCAAGCCCGGTCGTCGGGTCTACAGCAACGTGAAAGACATGCCGCGCGTCCGCAACGGCCTCGGTGTCTCCATCGTCTCGACGCCCCGTGGCGTGATGTCCGATGCAAGCGCCCGCGACGCGAATGTCGGCGGCGAGGTTCTTTGCACCGTCTTCTAGGGCGCAATTATTTGGGCGTTCGGCCCGGAAAGATCGAGGGAAACCATGTCCCGCATTGGCAAGCAGCCGATCGAAGCACCCAAGGGTGTCGAGATCAAACTGGACGGTAATACCGTCAACGTGAAAGGCCCGAAAGGCCAGCGCAGCTTTACCGCGCCTGATGATGTGGTGGTCGCGCTCAACGACGGTGCCATCACTGTTCAGCCCGCGAATGACACGCAGCGCGCGCGTCAGATGTGGGGCATGTCCCGCACGCAGATCGATAATTGCGTGAAGGGCGTGAACGAGGGGTTCACCCGCAACCTGATCATTCAGGGCGTCGGGTACCGCGCGCAGGCACAGGGCAAGTCGCTCAAGCTGTCGCTCGGCTACTCCCATGACATCGACTTCGCGATCCCCGAAGGCATCGAGGTGAAGACCCCGAAGCCCACCGAGATCGAAGTGAGCGGCATCGACCAGCAGCAGGTCGGTCAGGTCGCTGCGAACATCCGCGAGTGGCGCAAGCCCGAGCCTTACAAGGGCAAGGGTATCCGCTATGCCGACGAATACATCTTCCGTAAGGAAGGCAAGAAGAAGTAAGGGCCGCGACAATGGCAAAATCCATGTCTCCACTCGCCCGTCGCCGGATGCGGGTACGCAGCAAGCTCAAGCGTGTCATGCGCGGGCGTCTGCGTCTCAGCGTTTTCCGTTCGGGTCGCAATATCTACGCGCAGGTCATCGATGATACCAAAGGTGTCACCGTCGCCGCCGCCTCCACGCTCGACAAGGATCTGTCGCTGCGCGGCAAGGCCGATGTCGATGCGGCCTCGCAGGTCGGTAAACTCGTGGCCGAACGCGCGAAAGCCGCCGGTGTCGAGGAAGTCTATTTCGACCGGGGCGGCTACCTGTTCCATGGCCGTGTGAAGGCGCTCGCGGATTCTGCCCGCGAAGCCGGCCTCAATTTCTAGGAGAGCGCGCTCATGGCACGTAGAGACAGAGAAGAAGAGCAGTCGGAATTCGTTGACCGCCTTGTTCACATCAACCGTGTGGCAAAGGTCGTCAAGGGGGGCCGTCGCTTCGGTTTCGCCGCGCTCGTCGTGGTCGGTGACCAGAAGGGCCGCGTCGGCTTCGGCAAGGGCAAGGCCCGTGAGGTGCCTGAAGCGATCCGCAAGGCCACCGAGCAGGCCAAGACCAACATGATCCGTGTGCCGCTGCGCGAGGGTCGTACCCTGCACCACGACACCGAGGGTCGCTGGGGTGCGGGCAAGGTCATCATGCGGACGGCTCCCGAAGGTACCGGCATCATCGCGGGTGGCCCGATGCGCGCCGTGTTCGAGACGCTGGGTATCCGCGATATCGTTGCCAAGTCGAACGGATCGCAGAACCCCTACAACATGGTCCGCGCGACCATCGAGGGCCTCAAGAGCGAGGACAGCCCCCGCCGGGTGGCGTCGCGCCGTGGCCTGAAAGTCGCGCAGCTTGTTTCCCGCCGGGGCGATGCGCCGCGCAGCGAGAAGACCGAGGAAGCTGTTTCGGAGGACGTGCAAGTTGGCTAAGACAATCGTTGTGAAGCAGATCGGCAGTCCGATCCGCCGCCCCAAAGAGCAGCGCGCCACGCTGGTCGGCCTGGGCCTGAACAAGATGCACAAGATGCGCGAACTGGAAGATACCCCGTCCGTGCGCGGCATGATCCGCAAGATACCCCACCTCGTCGAGGTGGTTGAGGAGCGGGGCTAAGCCCCATATACTTGAAGCCGTGTTCCGGGTGCTTTTGACGCGCACCCGTGCTTCCGGCAGAGGAGAGCGTCATGTTTAAACTGAACGAGCTGCGCGATAACGCCGGTGCGACCAAGAGCAAGAAACGTCGCGGTCGCGGTCCGGGTTCCGGCCTCGGCAAGATGGGCGGTCGCGGCATCAAGGGCCAGACTTCCCGTTCGGGTGTTGCGATCAAGGGCTTCGAGGGCGGGCAGATGCCCATCCACCGTCGTCTTCCCAAGCGCGGGTTCAGCAGCCTGAACCGCAAGCAATATGCCGTCGTCAATACCGGGATGCTTCAGTCCGCCATTGACCGGGGGGCCATTGATGCGTCCCTGCCCGTGACGATGGACTCGCTGATCGCCGGTGGTGTCGTGCGTCGCGCCCGCAAGCACGGGCTTCGCATCCTCGGAAAAGGAGAGCTGACGACGGCTCTCAAGATCACTGCCGCAGGCGCATCCGCCGGTGGTAAAGAGATTGTCGAGAAGGCCGGCGGCTCGATCACCATCGAGGCCGTGGCCCCCGTAGCTGCCAAGGACAAGGCAGCGGAACAGGAAGCGTGAGCGACCGCTCGCGCCCATCTCCGAAACGGAGTGCGTGATGGCTTCGGCTGCTGAACAACTCGCCGCGAACATGAGCTGGAAAGCCTTTGGCAAGGCCAAGGATCTCCAGAGCCGCCTGTTGTTCACACTCGGGCTGCTGATCGTTTATCGTCTCGGCACATATATCCCCCTGCCGGGGGTCGATCCCGATCAGCTTGCCGCTCTCGTTGAGCGCGCACAGGGCGGTATCGGCGATATCCTCAATACCTTCACCGGCGGTGCCATCGGGCGCATGTCGATCTTCGCGCTCGGCATCATGCCGTATATCTCCGCCTCCATCATCATGCAGCTCCTCACTTCGATGGTGCCGTCGCTGGAGAAGCTGAAGAAAGAGGGCGAGCAGGGCCGCAAGAAGATCAACCAGTATACCCGCTACGGCACACTGGCTCTGGCAACGGTTCAGGCGTGGGGCATGGCGTCGGGCCTCGATTCGAACGGCATTTCCAGCGATCCGGGCATGTTCTTCCGCGTCGTCGCGGCGACCACGCTGGTCGGCGGCACGATGTTCCTGATGTGGCTCGGCGAACAGATCACGGCGCGCGGCGTCGGTAACGGCATCTCGCTGATCATCTTCTGCGGCATCGTTGCGGAACTGCCCGGTGCCATAGCCCAGACGCTTTCGCTCGGTCAGCAGGGTATCCTGTCCCCGGCGATCATCATCGGCATCATCATCATGGCCGTTGTCGTGATCGCCTTCGTGGTCTACATGGAGCGCGCCCAGCGACGCATTCTGATCCAGTACCCCAAGCGACAGGTCAATCAGGGCAAGATGGTCGGCGGCGAGAACTCGCACCTTCCCCTGAAGGTCAACACCGCAGGCGTCATTCCGCCGATCTTTGCTTCCTCGCTTCTCATCTTGCCCATGACGGCGGTGGGGTTCATGGGGCAGGGCGGCCCGGACTGGGTCACGACCATCACCGCTCTGCTCGGTCGCGGTCAGCCGCTCTATCTCGGTCTCTATGTCGCGCTGATCGTCTTCTTCGCCTTCTTCTACACGGCGGTCGTCTTCAATCCCGAGGAGGTTGCGGATAACCTCAAGAAGCACGGTGGTTTTGTTCCCGGCATCCGCCCCGGTAAGAACACGGCGAAATATCTCGACTATGTTCTCACCCGGCTCACGGTCGTCGGCGCGATCTATCTCTCTCTTGTCTGCCTGTTGCCCGAAATCCTGACCTCGCGCATGTCGGTGCCGTTCTACTTCGGCGGTACATCCCTGCTCATCATCGTCTCCGTGACGATGGATACCGTCTCGCAGATACAAAGCCACCTCCTCGCCCACCAGTATGAAGGGCTGATCCAGAGGTCGAAGCTGCGGGGTCGCAAGAGATGAATATTATCCTGCTTGGCCCTCCGGGGGCGGGGAAGGGCACCCAGGCCCGCATCCTCGTCGAGCGCGACGGCATGGTCCAGTTGTCCACGGGCGACATGCTCCGCTCCGCTGTCGCCGCCGGAACCGAGATCGGCAAGCAGGCCAAGGCTGTCATGGATGCGGGGGCGCTCGTCACGGACGAGATCGTCATCGGCATCATCTCGGAGCGTCTCGAACAGCCCGATGTGAAGGGCGGCGTCATCTTTGACGGTTTTCCCCGCACTCTGGCTCAGGCCGATGCGCTCGGCGAGTTGCTGGCGCGTAAGGGCATGGCGCTCGATTCGGTGGTCGAGATGCGCTGTGACGACGACGAGCTTGTCACGCGGGTCACCGGTCGCTTCACCTGCGGCGGATGCGGGGAAGGCTACCATACGACGTTCAAGCAGCCCGCCGCAGAGGGCGTCTGTGATAAATGCGGAGCGAGCGACTTCAAGTACCGCCCCGATGACAACGAAGACGCGATGCGGACCCGTCTGCTCGCATACTACAAGGAAACATCGCCGCTGATCGGCTATTACCACGCGAAGGGAAGCCTCGCGGCGGTGGATGGTACGGCGGAGATCGACGAGGTTACGGCCCAGATAGCCGCTGCCCTGAACTGAACCCCCATACCGGGCGCTTCGCGCGCGGCAGGGCTTGAAATGACACGCGGTTCGGGATACTCCCGCCGCTCCGACTCGATGGAGAGATAATCGTGGCACGTATCGCTGGCGTGAACATTCCGACCAACAAGCGCGCCGTTATCGCGCTGACCTATATCCATGGCATCGGCCCGAGCGCCGCGAAGCAGATCTGCGAGAAGGTCGGCATCGATTCCGCGCGCCGCGTCAATGAATTGACCGATGCCGAAGTGCTCCAGATCCGGGAGGCCATCGATTCCGATCACATGGTCGAAGGCGATCTGCGCCGCGAGCGCATGATGAACATCAAGCGCCTGATGGATCTCGGTTGCTATCGCGGCCTGCGCCACCGTCGCGGCCTTCCGGTTCGCGGACAGCGCACCCACACCAACGCTCGCACGCGCAAAGGCCCCGCGAAGGCCATCGCAGGCAAGAAGAAATAAGGAGGCTGTCTCATGGCACGCACTCAGCAGCGCGCGAAGCGTAAGGAACGCAAGAACATCGCATCGGGCGTCGCCCATGTGAATGCGAGTTTCAACAACACGCTCATCTCCATCACGGATGTGCAGGGCAACGCGATTTCGTGGTCCTCCGCCGGTACGATGGGTTTCAAAGGCTCGCGCAAATCGACCCCCTATGCCGCGCAGATGGCCGCCGAGGATGCGGGCAAGAAAGCGCAGGAGCACGGGCTTCGTACTCTCGAAGTGCTGGTGCAAGGCCCCGGCTCGGGCCGTGAATCGGCCCTGCGCGCCCTTCAGGCGGTCGGCCTGACCATCACCGCGATCCGGGATGTGACCCCGATCCCCCATAACGGCTGTCGCCCGCCAAAGCGCCGCCGCGTCTAATTCGGTATCGCCTGCGCGATACCTGAATACCCCCGCTCCCGCCTTTTTGGCAGGGGCGGGTTACTCGTTTGAACCACGGATACGGAATCCTCGGGAGATATGGACGACGGTTCATCGTCCATACGAGAATGGAGGCTCCTTTGATCCAGAAGAACTGGACCGATCTCATCAAGCCCAACGCGCTTGATATCCAACCGGGCGTAGACCCGAAAAAGAAAGCCACGATCATCGCCGAGCCGATGGAACGCGGCTTTGGCCTGACCATGGGCAACGCCCTGCGTCGCGTGCTGCTTTCCTCGATTCAGGGGGCGGCGGTCACGTCGATCCAGATCGACGGCGTGCTGCATGAATTCTCTTCGGTGCCGGGGGTCCGCGAGGACGTCACCGACATCGTGCTCAATATCAAGTCTCTGGCGCTTGCCATGCATGTCGAGGGGCCGAAACGCCTGTCGCTCCATGCCAAAGGCCCCGGCCCCGTGAAGGCATCCGCCATCACCGAGACTGCCGATGTCGAGATCATGAATCCCGATCACGTCCTCTGTCATCTCGACGAGGAGGCGGAAATCCACATGGAACTGACCGTCGAGGTCGGCAAGGGCTACGTCCCGGCGGATAACAACCGCTCCGAGGATGCCCCCATCGGTGTGATCCCGGTCGATGCGCTCTACAGCCCCGTGCGCCGGGTCAGCTACAAGGTCGAGCCGACCCGCGAGGGCCAGGTTCTCGACTATGACAAGCTGACCATGACCATCGAGACGGACGGCTCCATCACCCCGGAAGACGTGCTCGCCTTCGCCGCGCGCATCCTTCAGGATCAGCTTCGCACCTTCGTCAACTTCGACGAACCGGAGGAGCAGGTCCGTCAGGCCGAGGAACCGGAACTGGAGTTCAACCCGCTCCTCCTCAAGAAGGTGGACGAGCTGGAACTGTCGGTGCGGTCGGCCAACTGCCTGAAGAACGACAATATCGTCTATATCGGCGACCTGATCCAGAAGACGGAGGCGGAGATGCTCCGCACCCCGAACTTCGGGCGCAAGTCGCTGAACGAGATCAAGGAAGTGCTCAATGGCATGGGCCTTCATCTCGGCATGGACGTCACCGAATGGCCACCCGAGAACATCGATGAACTGTCCAAGAAGTTCGAGGATCAGTTCTGAGCCACACGGAATTCCCGTGAAAGCGGGGATGACATGACCCGGCACGGCCCCGATGGGGCCGTTCCACACCACCCCAAAGCGGTCGCTCATAATCAAAAAGATCAGCGCGCGGCCTGACAAAGCACAGAGGAAAATATCCCATGCGACACGGCAACGGACGGCGGAAACTCAACCGCACCCATTCCCACAGACAGGCAATGCTCGCCAATATGGCCGCATCCCTGATCGAACACGAACAGATCAAGACAACCCTTCCCAAGGCGAAGGAAATCCGCCCCTATGTCGAGAAGCTCATTACTCTCGGCAAACGCGGCGACCTGCATTCCCGTCGCGTTGCCCGCGCCAAGCTGAAGACGGACGCGGCTGTTTCGCGCCTCTTTGACGTGATCGCGGAGCGTTATGCGGATCGTCAGGGCGGCTATACCCGCATCATGAAGGCCGGTTTCCGCTACGGCGATAACGCACCCATGGCCGTCATCGAACTGGTTGACCGCGACCCGGAGGCAAAAGGCTATGCCGACCGTGAACGCCTCGCCATGGAAGACGAGATGGCGGACGTCGCCGAAAGCTGATCCCGCCTCTTGCGGCAGACGACCCGAAGCGCCTCCGCAGGGAGGCGCTTTTTTTGTGGTCGGAGCACCGCGCGCTCCCGTGCGGGGTTCAATTCACCTGTCGGAGGCATTAGGTTTTTTACAGCCAATGCTGATCGGGTTCAGCCGGAAAGTGCCGTCGAACGCACAGCTCCCGGCGGGTTTGATGACCCGATGTGATCGGGATTGATCTAAGCGGAAGATCGACGGGAGAGACAGACATGCGCGGGGTCGGAATACGGTCATTCGGGATCGTGGCGGCATGTATCGCGGTTGCGATGCTGATCGCCTTCGGGGTCGGGCAGGGTGCCGCGCGGCAGGATGTCGGCAACACGCCCCTCATCGCGACCGTACCCCTGCCCGACGAGGCACCCATCAGCACCTTCGATATTCCGCAGGCCAGCTACGAGCCTGCACCCCTGCCCGAGATCGTGCCGCAATCGTCCCGGCAGATTAATCTCTCCTTCGCGCCGGTCGTGCGGGCCGCCGCTCCGGCAGTGGCCAGCATCTACACCCGCACGGTTGTCCGCCGCCGCTTCTCCGATCCGATGTTCGAGATGTTCTTCGGTCGCCCCCCCGGCGCGCAGGCCAGGCCGCAGACCTCTCTGGGTTCCGGCGTCATCGTCGATCCCAACGGCGTGGTTCTCACCAATGCCCATGTCATCGAGGGGGCCGACGAGATCACTGTCGCGCTGACCGACCGCCGCGAATTCATCGCCCGCGTTCTGCTGGTCGATGCGCGCACCGATCTGGCCGTCCTCAAGATCGAGGCCAGCGGCCTGCCCGTCCTTGAGTTCCGCGATTCCGACACGATGGAGGTCGGCGATCTGGTGCTGGCCATCGGCAATCCCTTCGGCGTCGGCCAGACCGTCACCACCGGCATCATCTCGGCACAGGCCCGCAGCGCGGAGGACGGGCGCGTCTTCATCCAGACCGATGCGGCGATCAATCCCGGCAATTCGGGGGGCGCGCTGGTGGATATGAGCGGGCGTCTGATCGGCATCAACACCATGATCCTCAGCCCCTCGGGCGGGTCGAACGGTATCGGTTTCGCCATTCCGGCGGATCTGGCGCGTCAGGCGGTCGAGAGCGCCAGCACCGGCAGCGCCACCGTGGCCCGTGCATGGCTCGGCATCGACGGTCAGCCGGTCACGCAGGAGATCGCCGAATCCATGGGCCTTGCCCGCCCCGACGGCGTGATCCTCTCGCGCCTGCACCCCGGCAGTTCCCTGCGTGAGGCGGGCCTGCTTCCGGGGGATGTTATTCTCGATGTCGAGGGCCTGCCCGTCACCGATATCGCCTCGCTCGATTACCGCCTCGGCACGGGACAGCTCGGCCAGACCCTGCCCGTCGGCTTCCTGCGGGACGGGACACGCCGCGAAACCGCCGTGCGCCTCGTCACGGCCCCCGAAGAGCCGCCCCGCGACACGGCGGAGATCGGCGGGCGCAGCCCCATCTCCGGTGTCGTCATCGCCAATATCAATCCGGCGCTGGCTCAGGAGAACGATATCGATACGTTGCTGGAGGGGGTTATGGTTCTTCAGACCGGGCGCTCCTATGCCGCGCGATACGGCATTCGCCCCGGCGATATCCTGCGCGAGATCAACGGCATCCCGATCCAGCGGGTGGTGGATGTGGAGGCGGCCCTCGTGCGCGCCAACGGTTACTGGCGCATCGCTATCGAGCGGAACGGGCGAATCCTGCGCCTCGATACGCGCGGATGAGCGATCTTTTCGGTGCGGCGGGCCTGGAACGGGATGCCCCCCGCCCCCTCGCCGATAAACTGCGCCCCACTGTCCTCGCCGAGGTCATCGGGCAGGACCACATTCTCTCGGATGATGCTCCGCTTGGGCGCATGGTCGCCGCGCGACGGCTGAACTCGCTGATCCTCTGGGGTCCGCCCGGCGTCGGCAAGACCACCATCGCGCGCCTTCTGGCCGATGCCACCGACATGCATTTCGTGCAGGTCAGCGCCATCTTCACCGGTGTCGCCGATCTGCGAAAGGTCTTCGAGGCCGCGAAGGGACGTCGTGCTGCGGGGCAGGGCACCCTCCTGTTCGTGGATGAAATCCACCGCTTCAACCGCGCCCAGCAAGACAGCTTCCTGCCTCATATGGAAGACGGCTCCATCGTGCTGATCGGTGCGACGACCGAAAACCCCAGCTTCGAGTTGAATGCCGCGATTCTCAGCCGCGCGCAGGTGCTCGTCCTGCGGCGTCTTGACGAGACGGCGCTGGAGACTCTGCTGGCGCGTGCCGAAGCGGGTGCCCGTCCCCTGCCGTTGACGCCCGAGGCCCGCGAGACCCTCATTGCCATGGCTGACGGGGACGGGCGCTTCCTGCTCAACCTCGCCGAGGAACTGCTTGCCCTGCGCGATCCCGCCCCGCTCGATGCGCTGGCCCTGAGCGAGGCCCTTGCCCGCCGCGCGCCGATCTACGACAAGGGCCGCGAGGGCCATTACAATCTCATTTCCGCCCTGCATAAATCCGTGCGCGGGTCCGATCCCGACGCTGCGCTCTACTGGCTGGCCCGGATGCTCAGGGGCGGCGAAGACCCGCTCTATATCGCCCGCCGGGTGGTTCGCATGGCGGTGGAGGATATCGGCCTCGCCGATCCGCAGGCCGTCACGCAGGCCATTGCCGCCAAGGATACCTATGACTTTCTCGGCTCCCCCGAAGGGGAACTGGCCATCGCGCAGGCAGTCGTCTACATGGCCACCGCGCCCAAATCCAACGCCGCCTACACCGCCTATAAGGCGGCGATGAAATCCGCCGCCGAGACCGGATCACTCGACCCGCCCATGAATATCCTCAACGCACCGACGACGATGATGAAGGAACTGGGTTACGGCAAGGACTATGCCTATGATCACGACGCGCCCGACGGCTTTTCCGGCGACGATTATTTCCCCGAGGCCATGGGGCGCACCCGCTTCTACACGCCGGTCGAGCGGGGTTTCGAGCGCGAACTGAAGAAGCGTCTCGACTACTGGCAGGCCCTGCGTGCAAAGCGTGGTAAAGCTCCATGAATATCGCCCTCCTGCTTTTGCGCGGTGCCTTCAGGCGCGGTGACGCGGCCCCTGCACTGGCCGAGGGTGCGCGGGTGGTCCGCAGCTACGGCACCCTGATCGAGCGGGTCCGGCGGCTGTCGGCGGGCCTTACGGCGGCGGGGGTGAAGCCGGGTGACCGGGTGGCCCTCTTCATGGCGAATCGGCCTGACTATATCGAGATCATGCTGGCCACATGGTGGACGGGGGCGGCGGTCGTGCCGGTCAATGCAGGGCTGGCACCGGATGAGCTGGCCGTGATACTCGCCGATGCCGCGCCGCGCCTGATCTTCACGTCCCCTGACCTTGCCGCCGCCTGCCCGCAGGGCATTGCAATGGATTCGCCCGCATGGATGGCTCTCTTCGACCACGGCCCCGGCCCCGTGGCCCCCATGGAGGTGTCGGCGCAGGCCCTTGCATGGCTGTTCTTCACCTCCGGCACGACCGGGCGACCCAAGGGTGCGATGATCCATCACGGCGCGCTCATGGCCATGACACAGGGCTTCCTCACGGACGTGGATACCCTGCCCGTCGGCACCCCCATGCTGCATTTCGCTCCGCTTTCCCATGGGTCGGGCCTTTATACGCTGCCCTGTTTCGCGGTCGGCGGAACACAGGTCCTGCCCGCCGCACCGGGCTTTCGCCCCGTCGATGTCGCCGCCCTTACGGAGCATTGGCCGGGGGCCTGTTTCTTCGCCGCCCCTACCATGGTCCGGCGACTGGTGCAGCAGGCGCGGTCCTCCGGCATCCTGCCCACGGGCCTACGCACCATCATCTATGGCGGCGCGCCCCTCTACCCGGCGGATGCGCGGGAGGCGGCGGACACCCTCGGTCCCGTCTTCGCGCAGATATACGGGCAGGGCGAAAGCCCGATGACCATCACCGCCCAGAGTCGCGATGCATTCACGGCGGCGCTGATGCAGGAAGATGACCCTTTCCTGCAATCGGTCGGGCGGCCCTTCCTCGGCAGCGATATCCGCATCGCCGATGCCGATGACCGGCCCCTGCCGACGGGAGAGATCGGCGAGGTGCTGGTGCGCGGTCCTGCGGTCTGCGCGGGGTACCGGAACGATCCCGACGCGACGGCGCGCACCTTCGGCGGCGGCTGGCTCCGCACCGGCGATCTGGGGCGGCTGGACGCGCGGGGTCTGCTCACGCTGGAGGGGCGCAGCAAGGAACTCATCATCACCGGCGGCTCGAATGTCTATCCTATCGAGGTCGAGACGGTGCTGCTCGATCATCCCGACGTGACCGATGCAGCGGTGGTCGGCATCCCCCATCCTGACTGGGGAGAGGCGGTCACGGCCTTCGTCGCCTCCGACCGGGATGCGGCCACGCTCGCGCCCGAACTCGATGCCCTGTGCCGGGAGCGGATCGCCCGGTTCAAGGCTCCGAAGGCGTATCATGTGCGCGACAGCCTGCCCGGAAATGCCTATGGCAAGATCGTGAAACGCGCCCTGGTGGCATCCGTGCAGTCGCGGAACTGATCGACGGGGTTTTGGCCGGGGCCTTTTGCGAGAGGCAGCGAAAGCCGATTAGACTCCAATGCAAAAGGCTTTAACGTCCTCTCCGCCATTAACCGGAGGGACCGATCCATGCCGCATTTCACCCATCTCGAATTCGCCGACCGCCTCGCCCGCACCCGTGCCGCGATGGATGAACAGGGCCTCGACGGTATGCTTCTGTTCTCGCCGGAAAGTCACTACTGGCTGACGGGCTACGACACGTTCGGGTTCTGCTTCTTCCAGTGCATGGTCCTGCCCCGCCATGGCGAGCCTGTCCTGCTGACCCGTTCCGCCGACCTGCGGCAGGCGCAGCATACCTCGATTCTTTCCGATATCCGCATCTGGGTGGACGGGGAGGGCGTGAATCCGGCCAAAGACCTGCGCGCCCTGCTGAAGGATATGGGCCTCTACAAGCGCAAGCGCCTCGGCGTGGAATTCGATACGCAGGGGCTGACCGCCCATAACTGGCGGCTGATCGAATCGGTCCTCAAGCGCCCTGAGCTGATTGACGCCTCCAGACTGATTCCCCTGCTGCGACTCGTCAAAAGCCCCGCCGAGATCGCTTTTGCCCGCAAGGCCGGAGAACTTTCCGATCATGCCCTCGATGCGGCGATAGAGATGACCCATGCGGGCGCGCATGAAGGGGCGATTCTTGCGGCGATGCAGGGGGAGATATTCGCGCGGGGCGGGGATTATGCGGGCAATGAATTCATCATCGGCTCGGGGGAGGGGGCATTGCTGTGCCGCTATTTCTCGGGACGGCGGCGACTCGATGCCGATGATCAGCTCACGCTGGAATGGTCGGGAGCCTGGCGGCGTTACCACGCGCCGATGATGAACACGCTCATCATCGGTACCCCGCGCCCCGAACATGAGCGGATGCACGAGGCCGCCCGCGAGGCTCTGCTTGCCTGCGAGGCGGCGCTGCGGCCCGGAAACACGATGGGAGACGTGTTTAACGAGCATGTCAGAATTCTTGATGAAAAGGGTTACCGGCAAGAAAGGCTTAACGCTTGCGGTTATAGCGTCGGGGCGCGGTTCAACCCCTGCTGGATGGATTCGCAGATGTTTTTCGAGGGTGCCGGAACGAGGATTGAAGAGAACATGACGTTCTTCCTGCACATGATCCTGATGGACAGCGAGACCGGGGCGGCACAGTGCCTCGGTCGCACGTCGCTCGTGACCGCGAGCGGTTGCGAAAGCCTGTCCCGGTCCACTCTCGACCTGATAACGACATAGCTGGTGAAGATTATGAAATCGCTGAAGCCGACCTCCACTGCCCTTGCACGCATTCTGGCCCTGCCCCTCGCGGCGGGTCTGCTGGCCGGTTGCGACTATGCCAGCAAGCTGCCTGATGCTCCCACGACGCTCGGATACGAGCTTCAGACCCGTAAACCGCCCAGTGTGACGGCCCCGCAGGCGGATCGTATCGGTCCGCCCCCTCCGCCGCCCGCACTGCAACAGGTCGCGCAGGCCGCGCCCCCGCTGCCCGCCCCCGATCTGGATACGCAGGCTTTGCGCGTTTCCGAAGCGGGATTCGAGCCGCCCCGTCAGTCGCTTGCCCTGCCCCCGACCCCGCAATTGCCCGCGCCGGGCGTCACGGCCTCTGTCGAGTCGTTTGCGCCCCAGACAGGTCTTGCCCGTCTGAGCACGGTGGGAACGCCCCCGGCACGCGATATCGACGGCTATGCGCCGCCTCCGACCGATTTCCCCTCCTCCGAGTTCCCGGTGGCCGAATATCAGGTGCCGCAGATCGGAGTTGCCGTCGAATCGGACGCGCAGTTCCCCGAATACGCGCCGGTTCCCTTCGATGCCGGACCGCTGGCTTCCGATTCGGTTGAAACCGTGGCGTATGATGTCGCGGCGCTTCAGCCCGAACCGACCTATGGTGCGAGTATCGGCGGCGCGATCAATTACGAGACCCAGAGTGTCGATTCCCCTGCCTATGACGGCACGGATTTCGCGCCCACGACATATGATCCGTCCTCCTTCGACACGCAGTCCTACGAACCCCCGGCCTTCGAGTCGCAGTCCTACGAGCCTCCGGCTTTCGAGCCGCAGCCCTCGACGGTTCTCTACAGTCCCACGCCCCTTGCCGAGCCTCTGCCCTACGAGGCGGCGACGGATCTCGGCGGGGCCTTTACCGTGACCGACCTGCCCGCACCGCCGCAGACCCTTTCCTCCGCACCGTCGCCCATCAGGGTACTGCATACCCGCCTCGATAACGGGGCGGTCCTGAATGTGCATCCGGTGGTGGGCGCTCCCGGTGCGGCCTCGATGATGCTTGCCCAGACCATCGCGTCCGAACTCGGTGCGCCGGTCGATGAGAGCGCCGTGGCCCGTGCTCCGGCAGTCTTCGATCTGCGGGCCTCCGCCTCGCGGGACGGTGACCGGGCCGAGGCGGAATGGAAGCTGTTCAGCTCGAACGGTGCTCTTGTCGGGGCCTTCCCTGAATCGCAGCAGACGGGCACCTGGTCCACCATGGGCGACGATGCCATGCGCGCAATCGGTCGCCGTGTGGCCGATCGCCTGCGCCGCAATGCCGATCTGCGCCGGGCGACCCTGACCAGCCTTGCCTCCGCGCCGCCGATCACGTCCATGAACTATGCGACCGTTCTGCCGAGCGGGGCGCCCAGTCTCGCGCCGATGCCGCGTCCGCGTCCGTTGCGGACAACCGCCCCGCAGGTCATACCCCAGCAATTCGTGGTGAACACGGCTCCGCTGATTTCTTCCGATCCGCTGGCAAGCCCGGTTCCGCGCCGTCGCCCGGAGGGGATTCGCACCGCTGCCCTCGCGCCTGTTGTGCCGACCCCGCGTCCGAGTCAGCCGATTGCTGTCTCGCCGCTGCCCGCACCGTCCGTCCAGCCTGCCCCGATTGTCAGGAATGCCCCCACGCCGAAGGCCCTCGCGCCCCTTGGCACACCGCTTCCCGCTGCGCCGCTGGCAAGCGCACCGCCGGTGCCCGCGCCCAGCTTCGACACGCTGCGCGCCGCCACCGAACAGGGCATCGACGGCCCGCGTGCCCTCGTTTTCCGGGGTGTGCGCGGTGCTCCGGGCAACGGCGATCAGGCCCTTGGGCGTGAGGTCAGCCGCTTGCTGGCCCAGTCCGGTGCCCAGCTTGCGCCGAACGGCACCCCCGGCGCGCTCTATCTGACCGCCGATGTCTCCCGCACACGCGGCGGTTCCTCCGACCGCATCAAGATCACCTGGCATGTCGAGGAATCGAGCGGCAAGCGTGTGGGTCAGGTCGTTCAGGAAAACGACGTCCCCGTCGGGGCGCTCGACTCGAACTGGGGTGAGGATGCCTTCTACGCGGCGCAGGGTGCCCGCGACGGCATCATGGAACTGCTCCGCACCTCCGGTGCGCTCGAAGGCTGAGCCTCACACGCGCCGACCGGAATTGGCCCTCTCCCGGCAACGGGGGAGGGTTTTTCGATTCCATCGCCCGTGCTATCGCTGTTCCCAGTGCAACAGGGGGAACGCCACCATGACCACACGCAGGATCGTTGACCGGGATGTCTACGCCATAGGCTTCGGCGCGATGAATATGTCGCATGGCTATGGGCCGAAGCTGGACGATGCGGCCTGTGGTGACCTTCTGAACCGGGCGCTGGATATGGGCCATACCCATATCGACACGGCGGCGATCTATGGCTTCGGCCATAACGAGACGATGATCGGCACCTATATCCCGCATCGCCGTCACGAGTATCTTCTGGCCAGCAAATACGGTTTCTTCCGTGACCCCGAAACGGGGCAGGGAGGTATCGACAGCCGCCCGGATTCTATCCGCAGGGCCTGCGAGGACAGCCTCGACAAGCTGAAGACCGATGTGATCGACCTCTACTATCTGCATCGCTGGGACCGCACGACTCCCATCGAGGACGTGGCCGGAACTTTCGGGCGTCTGGTCGAGGAGGGCAAGATCCGGTCCTATGGCCTCTCGGAATGCGCCACCGACACCCTGCGTGCGGCCCATGCCGAATATCCCTGTGCCGCCGTCCAGTCGGAATACTCCCTGTGGACCCGCAATCCCGAAATCGCGATGCTCGATGCCTGCAAGGAACTGGGCGTCACCTTCGTTGCCTTCAGCCCGCTGGCGCGGCAATACCTGACCGGCGTGATGGGCGAGACGGTGGCATTCCCCGAAAGCGATATCCGCCACGGGATGCCCCGGTTCGAGGGCGAGGCATGGCAGAGGAACCGGGCGCTTCTGCCCGAATATTCCCGGATCGCCGAGGAAGCGGATTGCAGCCCCGCGCAGCTTGCCCTCGCATGGTTGCTGGCGCAGGGCGAGCATGTCCTGCCGATCCCCGGTACCTCAAAGGCCGATCATCTGGAGGAGAATTTCGGGGCAGGCATGATCGCGCTCTCCGCCGATCATGTCGAACGCCTGAATGACCTCATCAACCAGAATACGGTCATCGGGGGCCGCTATACCGAGAAGATGCAGGCACAGGTCGGCACCGAGGATTTCGAGGCGGCATGATCGGCAAACGTGCTTTCCTGGCAGGGAGCGCGGCGATGACGCTGGCCGGATCACGAGAGGTATCGGCAGGGGAGCGCGATGGTTTCTTCGTCCCCCCCGAGGAAGCCCCGCACGAGCGCACTTTCATGCAATGGCCGGTCAGCCGCCGCGTTCATCCCGACCCGGTTTTTCTGAAGATGGCGCAGCAGACCATTGCCGATATCGCCAATGCGATTGCCGAATTCGAGCCGGTCACGATGCTGGCGGCAGCCTCCGATCATCGGCGCGCGCGGCGCGGGCTGTCCGGGGGTGTCGATCTGTGGGATATCCCGACCGAGGATTTGTGGTGCCGTGATGCGGGACCGATCTTTGTCATCGACGGCAAGGGCGCTCTGGCCGTGCGTCATATCCGGTTCAATGGCTGGGGCCGCAAGCAGGTGCATGTGCGCGATGCGAGGATCGCCGAACAGGTCGCCGGGCGTCTTGGCCTGCCGCTGTTACCTGCCGGTCTCTACGGCGAGGCGGGGGGCGTGGAACAGGATGGCCATGGCCTGTTGCTGGCGCATGAAAGTTCATGGGTGATCGACAACCGCAATCCGGGCCTCAGCCGTGCCGGGATCGAGGCGCGGTTGCTGGCCGCCTATGGCGCGGACCGCATGGTCTGGAGCGAGGGGGTGCGGGGCGAGGACATCACGGATTACCATATCGACAGCCTCGCGCGGTTCACCGGCCCCGGACGGGTGCTCATCAACCTGCCTGACGAGCCGGACCCGGACGACCCCTTTCACGCTGCTGCTCTGGATACCCATGATACGCTGGTTGCGGCGGGGCTGGCGGTCGAGGTGATCCCGGAGCCGGAGGACCGACGGATCGACAGCATTGATTTCGTCGCCTCCTATGCGAATTACTATGTCTGTAACGGCGGGGTCATTGCCGCTCAGTTCGGTGACCGTGAAGCGGATGCCCTCGCCCGTGACGCTCTCGCGCGTCATTATCCGGGGCGTGAGGTCGTCATGCTCGATGTCGATCCACTCGGTGAGATGGGCGGCGGCATCCATTGCGCGACCCAGCAGATGCCCAAAGCATAAGGGCTATACCGCCAGTGCCGTCGCTCCGAGTCTTACCCTGATGAACGCCGCTGCGCTTTCCATCGAGGATCGGGCTTCGGGCAGATGCGGCCCGAAGAACTGCCATGCATGGGGCACATCCGGGGTTCTGTGCATCTCCACCTCGCCCCCGGCCTCGCGCAGACGGTCGGCCATGCGGAGGGAGTCATCGCGCAGGATTTCCGGCTCGCCCACGGTGATGAAGGCGGGCGGCGGGTTCACGAAATCTCCGTAGAGCGGCGAGATGATCGGGTCACGGGGATCGCCGTCGCCGATATAGAAGGCCGCAACCTCGTTAACCCTTTCAGCGGGTAGCATCACTTCGCAATGCGCGTTCTCTCTGATGCTGGCGCCGGTATGCGCCAGATCGACCCACGGGCTGAAGGCGGCGATGCAGCCGGGTGGCGGATATCCCTTCTCCTGTGCCAGCAACAGCAGGGCGAAGAGGAGGCCACCGCCTGCGCTTTCCCCCGAAAGGGCGATATCGTTCGCCGCATAACCCTGCGCGAGCAGGGTCGCATAGGCGGCGAGGGCATCCTCCACCGCCGCCGGAGCCGGATGCTCCGGCGCGAGGCGATAATCGGGCACCATCACCCGCATCCCTGTCAGGCGCGCAAGCGGGGCCGTAATCGAGCGATGCGTCTTCGGCGATCCCATGAGATACGCCCCGCCATGCAGATACAGGATGACCCGCCGCCGTTCCGCCCGTCCGCAGCTTACCCATTCCACCGGCACCGTACCCCCCGGTCCCGGCACACGATCCTCCAGATAACGCGCTTCGCGGGGCACGCCCGGCACCAGCGCGGCGGAGCGTTCCAGATGCCTTCGCGCGGCCTCCGGTTCGGTCAGGCGCGCGAGGGAAGGGCGCACGAAATTTTTCAGGTACAGATTCACGAAGGTCAGACGGATGCTCATATGTCCGTCTACCACGCATAGACGAATGTGGCGAGATGGCCGCGTTTGCGGAACTGTAAGGATTATGAGACGCTTGGTTAACAGAATCGGTTAACGCCTGTTCCGAATTGGGAGAAATACAATGTACATCAAAGCGTTCGCGCTGGCGGGGGCCATAGCGACGGGTCTGGCAATCGGAGCGGTTCATGCACAGCCCGCGCCCGATGACGAGACGGGGGCGCGCCTTGCCAAGGTGTCGAAGCCCGATTTCGACCGTTCTCCCGAAGCAACGTCAGGCACCGGCGAGCGCAGCTATACCGTGCGCCGGGGCGACTCCCTGTCGCGCATTGCCCGGCGCTTCTATGGCAATTCCGTGCTGTGGCAGCCGATCCTGAATGCCAATGCCGACAGGATAAGGCAGGGCGGACGTCTGATATTCCCCGGCACGGTTCTCACGATCCCCGATCTCGATGCCGCCGCGCCCGATGTGCAGACCGTGCGCGCGAATGAGGGCAGCCCGAAGCTGTCCATCGTGACGGGCAACGACTATGCGCCCTTTACAGACAAAGACCTGCCCGATGGAGGCCTGTTCACCGATCTTGCCCGTACCGCGATGACCCGTGCGGGCTATGATCCCGATATCGAGTTCCTGCCCTGGGAATACGCCATGAAGGCGACCCGGAAAGGCACGTTCAAGGCCAGTTTCCCGTGGTACGAGACCGAGGATCGGCGACAGGCGCTGTGGTACTCGCGCCCGGTCTACGAGGTGCTGATCGTCGTCTATCACAAGACCGGCGCGCCGCTGGAATTCGAGGGGATCGACGATCTCGACGGTCTCAACCTCTGTCGCCCCGAGGGCTATTTCGCCGATGATATCGCCGCGAAAGTCGCGAATGGCCGGATCATCCGCACCGCGCCCGAAACGCCCGCCGATTGCTTCAGGATGCTGGTCGAGGGCGATGTGGATGTGGTTTCGCTGTCGGCAATGGTCGGCAATGGCGAGATCATCAAGCTGGGTCTCGACGATCAGATCGACGTGGCCGATACCCCGCTGGCCATTCGTCCGCTGCATATCGTCTATCCCAAATTCGATGCGCGCAGCCGGGGTACGATGGGCAAGATCGACCTTGAACTCAGGCGCATGGAAGCGGATGGCACCATGGCCACCATCATCGAGAAACACCTGCGCGCCCATTTCGACGGCCTGTCGAAAGCCGCGCAACTCGCCAGCAATAACTGAACTGCCTTCCCTGCCCCGCACTCTGCTGCGGGGCAGGGCAGTTTGCCCGAACCCGCGCTTCCCTCGCCTTCGGGACTGGTGTATCTCCCGCGAAAGGAACACAGCGGACGAAGGCTCCTGACCCATGCGTTTTGAAGGCACTGCCGATTATATCGCCGACCGCGATCTGACCATCGCCGTCAATGCCGCGATCACCCTGCAAAAGCCGCTGCTGGTGAAGGGTGAGCCGGGCACCGGCAAGACCGAGCTGGCGCGGCAGGTGGCCGGGGCGCTGGGAATGGACCTGCTGGAATGGCACGTCAAATCCACGACCAAGGCGCAGCAGGGTCTGTATGAATACGATGCCGTCTCGCGCCTGCGCGACAGCCAGCTCGGCGAGGAGCGGGTGCATGACGTCAGGAACTACATTCGCCCCGGCAAGCTGTGGGAAGCCTTTACCGCCGACAAGCGCGTGGTCCTCCTGATCGACGAGATCGACAAGGCTGATATCGAGTTTCCGAACGACCTGTTGCAGGAACTCGACCGCATGGCCTTCCATGTCTACGAGACGGGCGAGACCATCGAAGCGGTGCAGCGCCCGGTCGTCATCATCACGTCGAATAACGAAAAGGAACTCCCCGACGCCTTTCTGCGCCGGTGTTTCTTCCATTACATCAGCTTCCCCGAAGCCGAGACGCTGGCCAGGATCGTCGAGGTCCATTACCCCGGCATCAAGCAGACCCTGCTGCGCGAGGCGCTGACGCAATTCTACGAAATCCGCGAGGTTCCGGGCCTGAAGAAGAAACCGTCTACGTCCGAAGTCCTCGACTGGATCAGACTGCTCGTCGCCGAAGATATCGACCCCTCGGATCTCCGCCGCAGCCCGACAGAGACCTTGCCCAAGCTGCACGGGGCGCTGCTCAAGAACGAACAGGACGTGCATCTGTTCGAGCGGCTGGCCTTCATGGCGCGGCGGGGGGGCTGAGGTGACTGTCATTCCCGCGCAAGCGGGAATCTGTTGCCGCTGAACGAGATTCCCGCTTGCGCGGGAATGACAGGATTACCCCGCCGCCTTCCGCGCCCGCCGCATCGCAATGCTTTCCCGGTTAAGCGCCACCAGATCGACCTCCCCCGCCAGCGCCGCCTCGCCCAGCCGCACCGCCTCGCGCAGGATCGCATCGGAGGCATGGCGATAGGCGGGCCGCCCGTCGATCCGGTCATACCACACCGCCCCGCAGGCCGCATCGAGCAGGATACGCTGGAAACAATGGTCCAGATGCACCGGCCAGCCGCGTTCGGTGGCGGGCGTCTCTTCGCGGGTCAGATACAAATAGACAACTTCGAAAGACGTAAATTGCAATGCTTTATAAAATAGAATTTTAATAATGGCCAATTAATCAAATAGTGACTTTTGGCTACCCCAAATTCTTTCTTTAAAGTAGGTTGATTTTAAAATTATCT
>CAKZUT010000187.1 GCA_937922185.1 uncultured Neomegalonema sp. | reverse complement strand
CTTAGTGGGCGCTCCGCACCATCTCCCACAACAACGCACCCCCCGCCCCCGCGCTATCCCGGATAACGCCACGCTCCCGTAACGCCCTGAGTGCCGCACTGGCGGATTTGTTCACCCGGTCATAGGCATCGCGTGTCTCTTCGATCCCACGGGCCTTCATCGCGGCTAGGGTGATATCCCGCGACGTTTGCGGCTTTTCCCGTAGCTGCTCAAGGGCGATGCGCTGCAACTCGCCCCGGCGGAACCGGATGCGGATCGCTTTCGGGACGGGTGGAGCGTCTGTGTGCCCAAAAACCGATAGCGCCGCTTCGATCCGGGCAAGGTCCGCCTTGAGTGTGGCAAGCTGTACGGACTGGCGCTCTATGTCCTGCGCGATATCGGCCCGCTTTCGGAGTAAGCCCGATATGGTGAGATCGTATCCGTTCATCCGAAAATACTAGCTGATTCAGCGCGTTCTGGGTATATCGTCGTTGGTGCGTTTGCTACCTAATGCCGCTGAGGTTCGCCCCTTCCATCTGCGCCCTTTCGAGGTTCGCCCCTTCCATCTGCGCCCAGCGCAGGTCGAGGCCGGAGAGATTGGCTTCGCGCAGGTCGGCGCGGCGCAGGTCGATGCGAGGCCAATCCTCCTTCGGCAGGCGCTTGATAGCGGCCTCGCGCCGCTCGCGGAAATCGGCTTTCAGGCGTTCCTCGATCTCGGTTTCCAGCGCCTTCGGATCGTCCTTCTTCGCGGCGAAGGCCGGATCGCGGGCGATCTCTGCCGTCACCGTTGCACGGTGTTTGCGGGCATAGTTCTCCCATGCGATGTCGCGGGTTTCCCAGTCATCGGGGAGTTGCACGAAGGAGAGGCGGTAGAGATCGGCGCTGTAGAGGGGCAGGGCCGTTCCTTTCAGGATCGGGCCTTCGGTCTTCTCCCAGCTTGCGCTGGCCAGTCCCAGACCGGCGAGCAGGACGAGGGGCTTTCCGGCGAAGCCGATGAAGGCGCGGGGACCGTCCGCCGCGCCCTGTCCCTCGCGCATCATCCAGTCGCACATCCGGCACCATGAGCCGACCGCCATGGTCAGCGATGCGAGGAACAGGGCGGCGAGGAACAGCGTCAGCCACTCGTAGTGATACGGCCAGCTTCGCACCCAGAACACGGCGAGGATGAAGGGAGCGAAGGCCCATCCCAGGGCCAGCGAGACGAAGGTGGAGAGCCAGCCGAAATCGCGCGGCTTCGCATCGGGGCGCAGGCGCAGGGCGGTGTGGGCGAGGAGCCATGGGTAGACCCGGTCGTCCAGCCGCTCCCCCACGATCCGAAACGGCGGGGCCAGCGCCCGCCAGAGATTGGCGAGATAGACATGCAGGTAGAGATAGAGCGCCAGCACGAGGACGGGGGCCGAGAGGAAGAACCCCACCACCGGCACCTCCACTCCGATCAGCGGTAGCTTCGTCGCCTCGCCATAGGCGAAGAAATCGCGGTCGTCCACGTCCAGCAGCGTGACCCCGCAGAACAACAGCGCGATCAGCAGGCTGAACCACGTCGCCCGCGCGTTCTTCGAGATTTCCTCGATATGCTTCAGGCGCTGGTCGGTATCCACGGCTCTCCCCTCCGTTGTGGGGGTGAGACTATGCGCGCGGGGTGGAGGGGGCAATCCACCTTGTCATTTCCGCGAACGCGGGAATCCGCCCGCCGGGATTGCCGCATTCGCCGGAATGACACTGATACGGGAACGGCACGCCTTGCCGCCCGCCCCCTCGCCGCCTACGTACTGCGACATGAAAAGATCCATCCTCAAGCCGAAGACATGGTTCGCAAGGGACGGCGAGATATCCGTGCTGCGTCTCTACGGGGCCATCGGCGCCCCGCGCGGGATCGGAGGGCGGTCCCTCTCGCATCCGCCGCTGGAACGGGCCATCGAAGCGGCCTTCGCCTCCAAACGGGTGAGAGCCGTGGCGCTGGCGATCAACTCCCCCGGCGGCGCACCGGGGCAATCGAGCCTGATCGCACGGCATATCCGGCGGCTGGCCGATGAGAAGGAAATCCCCGTCATCGCCTTCTGCGAGGATGTGGCGGCTTCGGGCGGCTATCTGCTCGCCTGCTCGGCGGATGAGATATATGTCAACGAATATTCCATCGCCGGGTCCATCGGCGTCATCTCGGCCAGCTTCGGCGCGCAGGAGGCAATCCGGCGCATCGGCATCGAGCGGCGCGTCCACACCGCCGGAAATCACAAGGTACTGATGGACCCTTTCCGGGAAGAGAAACCGGAGGACATCGAGCGCCTCAAATCCCTGCAACGCGACATCCATGCACGGTTCATCGACTGGGTGAAGGGATCGCGCGGGGACCGCCTGACCGATGACGAACCGCTGTTCGAGGGCGATGTCTGGGTCGGGCAGCGTGCGGTCGAGGTGGGGCTTGCCGACGGCGTGGGCGAGTTGCGCCCCGTGCTGCAAGAGCGTTTTGGCAGGGACATCACCTTCCGCGAACACGGCGGCAGGAAGGGGGGCCTGATCGCCCGCCTGATGGATCGCAGGGTCGGGGCCGATATCGCCGACGGGGCCGCCGAGGCGCTGGAGGCGCGGCTGGCCTGGGGGAGGTTCGGCCTGTGATCCTGAAGATCCTGTTCACCGTCATCGCCGTGATCGCCGCACTGACCGTCCTGCGGATCGTCAATGGCCGCTCCACCGCCAGCGTATCGCGCGACAGGGCAAGCCGCGCCATCCGCAAACGCCAGCGCGAAAGCGCGGCGATGATGCGCTGTCCCCGCTGCGATGCGTGGCACGACCCCGCCGAAACCTGTACCTGCTCCTCCTGACCCGGACATATCCATGAGCCTTCTCTACGTCATCGGCGGGGCCGCCCTGCTGATCTTTGCCGGTGATGCGCTTGTGCGCGGGGCCATTGCTCTGGCCCTGAAGATGGGGCTGTCCATCGCGCTCATCAGTCTCACGGTCGTCGCCTTCGGCACCTCCGCCCCCGAACTCGTCATCAGTGTTCAGGCGGCGCTGGAGGGCGCGCCGGACATTGCGCTGGGCAACGTGGTCGGGTCGAACGTGGCCAATGTGCTGCTGGTACTGGGCGCACCCGCCCTGATCGCGACCATCTCGACACAGGATGACGGCGAGGGCCTGCGGAATTACCTGTTCATGGTCGGGGCCAGCATCCTGCTGCTCGCCCTCGCATGGACGGGCGAGATCGGGCGGATCGCGGGGCTGGTGATGCTGGTCCTTCTGGCAGGTTTTCTTGTCGATGCCTATCGCCGCTCACAGGGCGCGCCGGTCGCGGATGACGAGATTGATACGGACAGTGCCGGAATGCCGGGGAGCAGGGTCGCCGCGCTGCTGCTCTTCGGTCTGGTCGGCCTGCCCGTCGGCGCGCATTTCCTGATCGAGGGGGCGCGGGTGATCGCGGCGTCCATCGGCATCTCGGAAGCGGCCATCGGTCTTACCCTCGTCGCGCTTGGCACCTCACTGCCCGAGCTGTCCGCCTCCCTCGCCGCCGCATGGCGCGGGCGGATGGATGTGGCGCTGGGGAATGTCATCGGATCGAACGTCCTGAACATTCTCGCGATCCTGGGGATCACGGCGCTGGTATCGCCCATTCCCGTATCGAGAGGATTCGCGACGATCGACATCCCGCTGATGATCCTGACGGCGCTCATCCTGCTACCATATCTGGTGACCGGAAATGCCATCGGTCGCCGATCCGGTATCGCGCTCGTTCTGTTCTATCTGGCCTTCGTCGCGCTGGTCGTTGCGGGCAATTGAGCGTCCGTTGTACAGGCGTTCCGCTCCGGGACATAACGACGGTTTTGCACATGGGCGGTTGACAGCGGATTCTTGCATAGCGATCCGATACGTAACCCGATGTCACCGAACCGTTACCGATATTAATGTCACTTATTCAATAATTTCAACAGGTTGAGTTTGATGCCGATTTTTTGTGCAATAGGCTCCGCGCCAGCAAACGCGGCACTGCGCGGCGGTATACCTCACCTTCTCCACATGGTTTTCCACAGGAACTGGGGGGGATGAAAGCGCCTCCGTCTAACCCCCCGTGAACCCTTACCGAATTGTTAATTCGACTTGGTTCTCGCAATGATTCCACGGTCGGCATAAGATTTCTCCGATGACAAAAGCGCACCGACCCGACCCCGCTCCGACCCTGCCCGAGCCTTCCACACCGCTGGGGTTCGAGGAGGAAGGCGCGCGCTATGAAATCGACGGTGAAGGCCCCGCCCGAGAGAGCGGGACGGAGGTGATCGCACGGGCGCTGAAGACCCTGCCGGACGGCCCCGGCGTCTACCGGATGCTCGATGCGAAGGGCGATGTCCTCTATGTCGGCAAGGCGCGCAGCCTGAAAAAGCGCGTTGTGTCCTATACTCGCTATGACGGCCATACCTCGCGCATCCGGCGCATGATCGCGGCCACCGCCTCGCTGATCTTCGTGGTCACGAAGACAGAGACGGAGGCATTGCTGCTGGAGAGCAATCTCATCAAGCGGCTGAAGCCCCGCTACAACGTGCTGCTGCGCGACGACAAGAGCTTTCCCTACATCCTGATCGACACCGACCACGATTATCCGCGCCTCCGCAAACATCGCGGTGCCAAGAGCGCCGGAGGCCACTATTTCGGCCCCTTCGCCTCGGCGGGCAGCGTGAACCGCACACTCAATCAGTTGCAGAAGGCGTTCCTGCTGCGAACCTGCAACGATTCCATGTTCGAGAGCCGCACACGGCCCTGCCTGCTCTATCAGATCAAGCGATGCTGCGCGCCCTGTGTCGAGGGATATGTCACGAAGGACGAATACGAGGAACTTCGCAGCGAGGCGACGGCCTTTCTGGCCGGAAAATCGACGAAGGTTCAGTCAGAGCTGGCGGCGGCGATGAACGAGGCGGCGGCGGCCTTCGACTATGAGCGGGCCGCCGTCTTCCGCGACCGTATCAAGGCCCTGACGCAGGTACAGGCGCATCAGGGGGTCAACCCGCGCGGCGTGACCGAGGCGGATGTCATCGCCCTGCATATGCAGAGCGGACAGGCCTGTGTGCAGGTCTTCTTCTTCCGCAGCGGACAGAACTGGGGAAACAAGGCGTATTTTCCCCGGCTGGCATCGGAGGCGGACGAAGCGGAGGTACTGGCGGCCTTCATCGGGCAATTCTACGACACACGCCCCCCGGCGCGGTCCCTGTTGCTGTCCCACGAGATCGAGGGGCGCGAGGTCATGGAGGCGGCCCTGACCGAGGCGGCGGGCCACAAGGTTGCGCTGACGGTGCCCGCACGCGGCGAAAAACGGGAGCTGGTGACCGATGCGCTCAGAAATGCGCGGGAATCGCTCGCCCGGCGCATGGCGGACAGTGCCGC
>CAKZUT010000186.1 GCA_937922185.1 uncultured Neomegalonema sp. | reverse complement strand
GGTCCCTATCTGAAGCGACATGCATGGGAGGTTTACGGTTTCCTGCCCGACGGACAAACTCCCCAGTTCGATACCCCTCACTACAAGTCAATAGACTGGGAAAAGCGGTATCTGCCGCCGAATGACGACGCGATAGGGATGGTGCGCGAGCGTCTCGAACAGTGGGATAATCGTCGTATCCGGTCGATTTTAGAAATAGGCTGGCCTCACTGGTCTATTTCCGAGGACGCATCGCCATGACCCGCCGCCAACTCGACCCTGCCTCCGACCCCGTTCTCGTCATCGCCACGCATAATCCCGGCAAGCTGCGGGAGATCGAGGCGCTGGTGGGGCCGCATGGCTACGAGGCCGTATCCGCCGGGGCGCTGGGCCTGCCGGAGCCGGTGGAGGACGGGACCACCTTCATCGAGAATGCACGGATCAAGGCGCTGGCCGCCGCGCGGGGGGCGGGCAAACCGGCTCTGGCGGACGATTCCGGGCTGGCGGTGGATGCGCTGCACGGGGCACCGGGCATCTTCTCGGCGCGCTGGGCAGGGTCGGAGAAGGATTTCACCACCGCCATCGGGCGAGTCCGGGACGAACTCGACTGGCGCGGGGCGGGGCAGGGGGCGGCGGCCCGGTTCATCTGCGCCCTGACGCTGGCCTGGCCCGACGGCCATTGCGAGGATTTCGAGGGGGTCGCACACGGCACTCTCACCTTCCCGGCGCGGGGCGAGCGGGGCTTCGGCTATGATCCGGTCTTCGTGCCCACGGGCGAGACGCGCACCTATGCCGAGATCGACCCGGCAGAGAAACACGCGATCAGCCACCGGGCCGAGGCGTTCCGGCAACTGGAATCGGCCTGCCTCGGATGAGCGACTGGCAGGCGGGTGGCTTCGCCATTTATGTCCACTGGCCGTTCTGCGCCGCGAAATGCCCCTATTGCGATTTCAACTCCCATGTCCGGCGGGCGGTGGATCAGCCGCGCTGGCGGGCCGCGCTCGTGCGGGCGCTGGAGGCCGAGGCGGCGCGCACCACCGGACGGCAGGTGGACAGCATCTTCTTCGGCGGCGGCACCCCCTCGCTGATGCCCCCCGAAACGGTGGCCGCCGTCATCGAGACCGTCGGGCGGCTCTGGACACTCGCGCCGGATGTGGAAATCACCCTGGAGGCGAATCCCACCTCCGTCGAGGCGGGGCGCTTCCGGGCCTATGCCGACGGGGGCGTGAACCGGGTGTCGATGGGGGTGCAGGCGCTGAACGATCCTGACCTGAAAGCCCTTGGCCGGATGCATTCGGTTGCCGAGGCCCGCGCGGCCTTCGATATCGCGCGTTCGGCCTTTGATCGGGTCAGCTTCGACCTGATCTATGCGCGGATGGGTCAGACGCCGGAAGGCTGGCGCGCGGAGCTGCGCGAGGCGCTGGCCATGGCGGTCGATCATCTGTCACTCTATCAGCTCACCATCGAGAGCGGCACACGGTTCGGCGATCTCTACCGGCTCGGCAAGCTGCGGGTGCCGGGCGATGATGCGGCGGCGACGATGTATGACGTGACACAGGACGAATGCGGGCGCGCGGGGCTTCCGGCCTATGAGATATCGAACCATGCGCGGCCCGGCGCGGAAAGTCGCCATAACCGTGCCTATTGGCGCTATGGCGACTATGCGGGCATCGGCCCCGGCGCGCACGGGCGGCTGACCCTGCCCCATGCCCGGATCGCGACCGAGACGATGCTGGCCCCCGAACCGTGGCTGGAGGCGGCGGAAGCGGACGGCACGGGCATCCTTCGCGAGACACCGCTGACGGGAGAGGAGCAGGCCAGCGAATATCTGATGATGTCCCTGCGCCTTGCCGAGGGCAGCGATCTCGCCCGTTATGCCGCTCTGGGCGGTGTCCCGCTGGCCCAGGACAGGATCGACGCGCTGATCGACGACGGCTTCCTGACCCGCGACGCAGACCGCATCCGCGCAACCGACCGGGGCCGCATCCTTCTGAACGCGATGCTGGGAACGTTGCTGACCGGGTAAAGTGGAGCAATCCGCCCCCATTTTCGCTGCGCGAAATTGGAGTGGCGGACAGGGTGGGATTCGAACCCACGGTGGAGTTTCCCCCACGCTGGTTTTCAAGACCAGAGCCTTAAACCACTCGGCCACCTGTCCGGTGCGGCTTTTCCTAGCGATCTTCGCGGCGTCCGTCTAGGTTCGCGCGAACAGCGATTATCGAAGCGAGGGGACCATGCTCGACCTGACACATTATATCGGCGGCGATCACCGTGAGGGAACCAGCGGGCGGTTTTCGGACGTGTTCAATCCCGCCACCGGCGAGACGGAAAAACGTACGCCGCTTGCCAGCCGGGCAGAACTTGACGAGGCGGTCGCTATCGCAAAGGCGGCGCAGGTCGGCTGGGCCGCGCAGAATCCCCAGAAACGGGCGCGGGTGTTCATGCGGATTGCGGCCCTGCTGGAGCGGGACAAGCGGTCCATGGCCGAGGAACTGTCGCGTGAACACGGCAAGACAGTCGTGGATTCGGAAGGCGATATCCAGCGCGGACTGGAAGTGGTCGAGTTCGTCATGGGCGCCCCCCATCTGCTGAAAGGCGAGTTTACCGAAGGGGCCGGGCCGGGAATCGATATGTATTCGATGCGTCAGCCGGTCGGCATCGGTGCCGGGATCACACCGTTCAACTTCCCGGCGATGATTCCGCTGTGGATGTGTGCTCCGGCCATTGCCTGCGGCAATGCGTTCATCCTCAAACCCTCCGAACGCGACCCTTCTGTGCCGTTGCGGATCGCGGAGTTGTTCAAGGAGGCGGGCCTGCCCGACGGTATCTTCCAGGTGGTACAGGGCGACAAGGAGGTCGTGGACGCGATCTGCGCGCATCCCGATATCGGCGCGGTCAGCTTCGTCGGCTCGACCCCCATCGCAGCCAGCGTCTATGCCAGCGCCACCGCCCATGGCAAGCGCGCCCAGTGCTTCGGCGGGGCCAAGAACCACATGATTATCATGCCCGATGCCGATCTGGATCAGGCCGCAGATGCCCTGATCGGGGCTGGCTACGGCTCGGCGGGTGAACGCTGCATGGCGATCTCGGTCGCGGTGCCGGTGGGGCAGGAAACCGCCGACAGGCTGATCGAGAAACTGACCCCCCGCGTCGAGGAACTGAATGTCGGCCCCTATACGGACGAGAAAGCCGATTTCGGCCCGGTCGTCACGGCGGCGGCCAAGGAGAAAATCCTCGGCCTGATCGACACCGGCGTCAGTGAGGGCGCGAAACTCGTGATCGACGGGCGCGGCTTCGCGCGACAGGGCTATGAGAACGGATTCTTCGTCGGCGGCTGTCTCTTTGATGAGGTGACGCCCGATATGGAGATCTACAAGACCGAAATCTTCGGGCCGGTCCTGTCGGTCGTGCGGACCAAGACCTACGAGGAGGCCATTGCCCTGCCGATGAAGCACGAATACGGCAACGGCGTCTCGATCTATACCCGCGACGGGGATGCGGCGCGCGATTTCGCGGCCCGGATCAATATCGGCATGGTCGGGGTGAACGTGCCGATCCCCGTGCCGCTGGCCTATCATTCCTTCGGCGGCTGGAAGGCATCGAGCTTCGGTGACCTGAACCAGCACGGCACCGATTCTATCCGCTTCTGGACGCGCGTGAAGACGGTGACGGCCCGCTGGCCCTCCGGCGTGAAGGAAGGCGCGGAATTCTCCATTCCCGTGATGGAGTAACCGTGGCCGCTCCCGCCCGTGAGGTCTGTGGATGAGCGGGAGCATCTTCCTGACGGTGATCGGAGCGGCGATGCTGCACGCCGTCTGGAACGCCGTCGTGAAGGGCGGAGACGACAAGACGCTGGGTATCGCGGCGGTGGTGACGGGGCAGGCGATCTTCGCGCTGCTCGTCATCCCGTTCGTACCGATACCCGCATGGGAATGCTGGCCGTGGTTCGTGGCCAGCATCGTCCTGCATATAGGCTATCAGTTCTTTCTCGGCAGTGCCTATCGAGCGGGTGATCTCACGCAGGTCTATCCCATCGCGCGGGGCGTCGCGCCGCTGATCGTGGCAACCGTCTCGGTCGTGTTTCTCGGCGTGGTGCTCGGAACGACCGAACTGGTGGCTGTCGCGATCATCGGAGCCGGGATCATGAGCCTGAGTCTCGTGCGCCAGAATGACGGATTGCAGAACCGGGGGGCGGCGGGACTGGCCCTCGTCACGGGCTGCTTCATTGCCGGGTATTCGCTGGTGGATGGCCTCGGTGCGCGAATCGCGGGCACGGGCGTTGGCTTCTATGCGTGGTCCTCCTTCGCGAATACGGTGGTCTATCTGTTGATCGGTATGAAGCTTCGCCCGAACCTGCCGCGCGAATTGCGGGGGATGGGCAGGGTGATCCTGATCGGGGGCGGGGCGTCCTTCGTCGCCTATGCCATGGTAGTGAACGCCTTCATGCACGCGCCTATCGCGCTGGTGACGGCTTTGCGCGAGACCTCGATTATCTTCGCGCTGCTGATCGGAGTGGGATTTCTGGGTGAAAGGCTCGATTTGCCGAAGGTCGTCGCGACCATGCTCACGATCTGCGGAGCGGCTTTGCTGCGGCTGTCGAAGACCTGATAACCACAGGCCACGGACGGTGTTACACCGCACTGCACAAAATCCTCTTGCACCCTATCCGGCGAAATGTCATGCAAGCGAACCGCCGGAGATCATTCCGAATGTTGCGCGCCCTGACCAGCGAGACCTCCCATGGATGCCATTGCAGACCCCGTTGCCGATACCCTGAAGGACCAGCCGGTCAAAGACCTCTACGAGATCGGCGAAATTCCGCCTCTCGGCCATGTGCCCAGACAGATGTACGCCTGGGCGATCCGCAAGGACCGGCAGGGTGAGCCGGAACAGGCGATGCAGCTCGAAGTGCTGCCCACATGGGAACTCGACAGCCATGAGGTTCTGGTCTTCGTGATGGCCGCCGGGGTCAACTATAACGGCGTCTGGGCGGGTCTCGGGGTTCCGATCTCGATGTTCGATGTTCACAAGGCCGATTTCCACATTGCCGGATCCGATTGCTCAGGCATCGTCTGGGCCGTCGGCGACAAGGTGAAACGCTGGAAAGTCGGCGATGAGGTTGTTGTGCATTGCAACCAGGACGACGGCGACGATGAGGAATGCAATGGCGGCGACCCGATGTACTCGCCGACCCAGCGCATCTGGGGCTATGAGACGCCCGATGGCAGTTTCTCGCAGTTCACGCGCGTCCAGTCGCAGCAGCTTATGCCCCGTCCGCGCCACCTGACCTGGGAAGAGAGCGCCTGCTACACCCTGACCCTCGCCACCGCCTACCGGATGTTGTTCGGTCACCGCCCGCATATCCTGAAGCCCGGTGATAACGTGCTGGTCTGGGGCGCGTCCGGGGGCCTCGGCTCCTATGCGATCCAGCTTATCAATGCCGCCGGGGCGAATGCTGTCGGGGTTATCTCCGACGAGGACAAGCGCGAGTTCGTCATGGAACTGGGCGCGAAGGGCGTGCTGAACCGCAAGGACTACAATTGCTGGGGCCAGATGCCGACGGTCAATACCGACGAGTACAAGGCGTGGTTCGCGGAGGTCCGTAAATTCGGCAAGGCGATCTGGGAGATCACCGGCAAGGGCAACAATGTCGATATGGTGTTCGAGCATCCGGGCGAGGCGACGATGGCGGCCTCCGTCTTCGTGGTCAAACGCGGCGGCATGGTCGTGATCTGTGCCGGGACGACAGGGTATAACCTGACGATGGATGCCCGTTATCTCTGGATGCACCAGAAGCGCGTGCAGGGGTCGCATTTCGCGAACCTCAAGCAGGCTTCGGCAGCGAACAAGCTGATGGTCGAGCGCCGTCTCGATCCGTGCATGTCGGAGGTGTTCGCATGGCGCGATATTCCCAAGGCGCATACGAAGATGCTGCGTAACGAGCATAAGCCGGGGAATATGGCCGTGCTCGTCAGCGCCAAGCGCCCCGGCCTTCGGACGCTGGAGGACGCGCTGGAGGCTTGATCCAGACGCTCTGAACCCGGCTCCGGCTTATATCCGGGGCAGTGGAGAGCGGTCAGTGTCCGGCCTTTGAGGATTATTCGCCCTGTTCCGTCTCGACCACGGGACCGGCGAAGACCAAACCCGCCGCGAAGGCGGCGAAACCAAGCATGACGACGGCCAGAATTTCGGGGCGGTCGTCATGCAGCAGGGCGACAGATCCCGCGCCCAGGGCTGCGCCCGCACTCTGACCGATGCTGAACAATACGCCCGCCGCTGCGCCGAGGGCCTTTGGGACGGTTGCGAACATCAGCACGGGGGCGGCGGCGAATAGCATTCCGAGGCCAAGCGAGAACAACGACATTGCAAACAGCATCGACAGGGCCGTCAGGGCCTCGGCCACGGTGATGCCGAGGAAAACGATCGCCCCCGCGAT